>NZ_JBFANM010000156.1:0-11757 GCF_040674815.1 Nonomuraea sp. NPDC049709 | reverse complement strand
GCCACGAAGAGCAACTCCGCCGACTTACTACCCGGGTCAGCTGAAAGCGTTAACCGGCCAACGCCCAGAACCAGCGTCATTAGCCGGATAATGCTTCGACAACGCCATGATGGAGTCGTTCTGGTCTCGCATGCAGGTCGAGCTCCTCGACCGTCAGCGCTGGAACACCCGGATCGAGCTGGCGAACGCGATCTTCGAGTACCTGGAGATCTGGCACAATCGGCAACGACGGCACAGCAGCCTGGGCATGCTCACCCCGATACAGTTCGAGAACGCGTCCACCGTGGCATGACAATCCAGAAACGCGACTCCATCGAACCCAGGGCACACCAGGGTCTCCAAGAAAGTCGGAGCGGTTCAGCGATCTGCTCCTGCGACGACGTCCCAGCGCCGCCATTGCCGCGGACAGGCCGCCAGGTCGGGGTGAATCTGGGCGTCGCACACGTTGCCACCGTGAGCGAGCCGATCCGCGGATCTCACCGACGAGGCCCGGCCCATTCGTCACCCCGCTAGCGCCAGAGCACTGAGGAACGGCTGGCCGCCGCCCAGCGTGCGCACGCGCGCACCAGGCGCGGTTCCATCTGACGCCCTAAGGCGGCCCGCGTGATCAGCGGCTGCCGGAAACTGGCACAACAACCACACAGGTGCACCCGTCACCCGCTCGCTGATCGCTTTCGACCACTGATCACATCGAATCTCCTCGTCGAGGAGACCGAGTGATGCCGCCGTACTCCGCCGTCCGCCGGGAACGGCGGCGCGATCTCCGCGGCCTTCCTGTCACCCGGCCTGCCACGGGATGGGGTAGGGGGCCTTGTGTCAGATCGGCTTCACGGATTGGCCGCCGTGGCCAGCCGTGCCGTCACCCGCTCGCTTCCAAGGCCGCGACGACGTACGCCGCCGCGCCATCGACCGCCTGATACCCCGGTCTCGGGCCGGTGTAGGAAACGGACGCCGTGGCATTGAAGAAGCGGAAGCTCACCTGCGTCATGTATGAGCCCGTCCTGGTACGGCCAGTCAGGGCCAGCGTCTCGTCGCCCACGACGCGCCTTTTCCGCAGTTGGGTGCCGGGGTAGTCCTTCTGCTGCTGCCGCATGCCGGCCTTGATCGCATCGAAGTTCGCCAGGCAGGCTTCCATACTGATGGCACCCATCACCGAGACGGTCACCTCGGCACCATTCGTCCCGGTGAACCGGCACACCGTGGGCATCCGATAGTCGTCCTTGACGGCACTGCCGAGCAGGGTGCGCACCTGCGCGGTGGTCAGCATCTGGCAGGACTTGAGCCCGGGACCGAAGCGTGGTTCACCCCCCTTCGCGGAGGATTTCGTCGGCTTGGCGGGATCCGCGGCGGCTTCCGTCGCGGCCTTCGCGGTCGGGCTGCTCGCGACTCCTGTTCCGGGACGCGTCTGCAGCCAGACCACCGACGCTGCCGCCAGGCCAGCGACGACGGCCACCGCCGCGCCGACGACCCACCGCGTGTGGGGAGCGGCCGGCTTCGCCACCCTGGGCCTCGTGGTCTCGGGAACCCGGCCTTGGGCCATGTCCTCGAACCACATGGCCGCCTGGCGGGCGCTGCATCGCCGCTCGGGATCCTTGTTGAGCAACCCGGTGAGGACAGGGCCCAGGGGTCCTGCCCGCTGGACGGGCGCTGGATCGTGCAACAGGACGGCGGCCATCACGGCCGCTGGGTTGTGGCCGGTGAAGGCCGGCTTGCCTTCCACCGCCGAGTACAAGGTGGCCCCCAGGGACCACAGGTCGGCCTGCGGGCCGTCGTTCTCGCCGCGTAATCGCTCTGGGGCGATGTAGCCAGGTGACCCGTTGAGTAGCCCGGTCTGCGTCAGGGCGGCGTCTCCGGCCAAGGTGGCGATCCCGAAATCGGTCAGCAGGATCCGCCCGTCGTCGGAGATCAGGACATTGCCCGGTTTGACATCGCGATGCAGCACCCCCATCGCGTGCGCGGCGGACAGCGCGTCCAGCACGTTGCGCCCCACCCAAGCGGCCTGGTGCGGGGTCAGGCATCCTTTTTCGCGCACGATCTGGTCGAGGGACCGGCCACGGATCAGTTCCATGACGATCCACGGGCGGCCGCCGTCCATGACGACGTCGTGCACCGTGACGATCGACGGATGGGAACGCAGCCGGGCCGCCGCTCTGGCCTCGCGCAGTGTGCGCTCGGTCATTTCCGTCCGGCTGGCTTGATCCAGTTCAGGAGGGAAGCGCACCTCCTTGACGGCCACCTCCTGACGTAACAGTTCATCCACAGCCCTCCAGACGGTGCCCATGCCGCCCTGGCCCAGCTGAGACAACAACCGGTACCGGCCGGCGAGCATCATGTCCGAACCGCCGCTCGTCGCGGCGGCAGCGCGGTCCTACCGCGCAGATCTTCCCATGACACCGTCATCGCTACCTTCTCAAGAGATGCACAAGGACGTCACATATCGGCCCAGGCGGGCGAAGGACTCGATCAGGTCCACGGATCCCGTGTGTTCCGTCTCCTCATCGCCACCGCGTGTCAGACCGATTGCCGGCGGTCGCGTGCGTACCACGGATGACGGGTTCGCCCATTTCAGCGGTGATGGCGGGCCTTCGCAGCGGCACTTTAGCATGAAGGCCGACTCGCCGAGCCCGATGCCGAGCCGGCCGACGACGGGCTGCCGAGCGTCGCGTCCGATAACCGATGGTCTCGGGAGGTGGTCCGCCGCGAGCAGATCACGGGAACCACGGTTCGCGTGATCCGGTCCGCACCCTCTGCAGGTCGCGCGAGAGGCGCCGGATACCAGCACCGCGTCGAGAGCGGCGGGCCAGCCACCGTTGCAGCGTCCGATACGGGCGTCCACGTGCGCGGCCACCCGGGCCATGGGCACGCCGTTGCCCAGATGCGCACACAGGATCCGGTAACGCTCCATCGCCTCCTCAACGCTGGGTGCCTCCCACTTCGACCAGCCACGGCCGCGGTAAGTCCATCCCATCACTCTGGCCACCCAACCTTTGGCCTCTCGACGGCGTCGATAACGGGCGAGAGGAGTCGCCGTGAACCGCAACGACAGCTTCCGCGAGTTCGTCGCCGCGCACCAGCAATCGCTGATGCGTACCGCGTACCTGCTTACGGGAGACGCCCACCAGGCCGAGGACCTGCTGCAGAGCGTGCTGCTCAAGGTGCTCGGGCGCTGGCCCAAGCACGTGGACAATCCGCACGCGTACGCGCGCAAGGCGCTGGTGAACCAGTACATCTCCTGGCGTCGGCGCCTGACCCTGTCCGAGTTACCCAGCGCGAAGCCGCCGGAGCGGTCGTATTCGAGCGAGGAGGGCACGGTCATCAGGCTTGCTGTCCGGCAGGCGCTCGCGCAGCTCGCACCCCGGCAGCGGGCGGTCATCATCCTGCGCTACTACGAAGATCTCACCGAGCAGGAGACCGCCAAGCTGCTCAAATGCTCGCTCGGCACGGTCAAGAGCCAGGCTCACGACGCGCTCGCGCGGCTACGCGCGCTCGCGCCGGAGCTGGCGCCGAAGTTCTCGGACCTGGAATACCTCGGGGAGGCACCGCGATGACCTGGCTGCGTGACGTGCTGGACGACCTGGCCGACGAATCACCACGAGTGGATCTGGCAGCGCAGACGATCAGGATTCGCCAGCGCAGGCGGCGCGCTGCCGCCTCGGTCATGGCGACAGTGGCGGTGGTCGTCACCGCGCTCGCCGCGACGACCGCCGTGCGACTACTGCAGACCGAGCCTGATCCGGCCACCGAGACCGGCAAGGTGACCGACCTGCCTGCGCGCGGGGTCGGACCGCTAAGCCACGCGTACAAGACGTTCTGCCGTCCACATGGGGGCACGGCGCCACAGGATTGCAGGGACGGCGCCTGGCGGGTGGTCCTGCGGGACGGCAGAACGTACCACGTGCCGCAGGCACTGCCCAGCCGCAGCCACTACCGAGGAGAGCCGCGGCTGGACAGCCCGCTGGCGATCAGCCAGGACGGCACCAAGATCGCGTACTACAGCGCCGAGGCCGGGACCTTCGCGGTGCGCGATCTCGCCTCGGGTGAGGTCATGACGGCCCCGGCCAAGGTGCCGGAAAAGGTCCTGCGCAGCTTGTCCAACCTGCTCCTCTCGGGAGATGGCCGCTTCTTGGCGTTCACCAAGACGCCTCCGCTGAAGGATTCGTCCCTGCTCTTCGACCTGCGCAAGCAGTTGGTCCGGCCGCTACCGAGAGGCTGGATTCCCCTCGGCTTGTCCATGGATGGCAACAGCATCACGCTGGCGCAGTCCCACCCCAAGTCCCGGCTGCGGACGATGACTCGCCTCTGGGAGACACCCACGGCAACTGACGGGAAGACCGTCAACCTCCCCCCGGGCTATAGCGCCAGCCCGCTCGCCCCCGACGGGAGAACCATCGTCGCGGCCGATTATGTCCTTTCGAGGGCAACTCCTTGTGGGCAACCCGGGAAGGTCGTGAGGTTGGATGCGGAAACCGGCAAGGGACGCAAGGCGATCGACACGCGTGGTCTCCCGATACGAGATCACTCGGTCAGGCTGGATGCCTGGCTCAGCTCGGATGAGATGGCCGTCATCACCAAGCCGTCCCAGTGCACGCCTCTTCACCTACCCGCCCGAGCTGATCCGCCCTACGTGACCTTCACGGCCTACGCGCTGAACATCACGACCGGCAACACCCGCAAAGTCGGCACCTACAGTGTGCAGACGGGGGCCGAGCTCGTCCTCCCCGGCTTCAGGGCGGCACTCTGAGACGGTGGCAGTCGGCAGGACCTTCGCCACGCTCTCCTATATCAGCCTCCCCGCGACTGATGGGTATTTACGGCCAGATTTGGTGCATTTTCCGTGAATGCCGCCGGAAGGGCGCATAGGCATTGTCTTTCGTCGCAGATCTTGAACTATCTGCTGCAATGATTCACTGATCTATGCAATTTGGCTGCGGGAGGAGTCCTCATGCCGTGGACGGACGGGCCGGTTCTGAGTGTGTTGCTGCGCGCGTGGCGCGAGCGTGCCCTGCTGACCCAGGAGCAGCTGGCATCACGGGCCAACCTCAACGTGCGAACCATCCGCCGGTTGGAGGCGGGCGAGCTGCAACGTCCGCGCGGCGCATCGATCCGGTTGCTGGCCGCGGCGCTGGGCCTGGACGAGGCAGAGCTGGCGATCCTGGTAGGTGCCGTCAACACGGCCCCGCCACTCTCGCCTTCGGCGCGCATCACGCCACGGCAGCTGCCTGTCGATGTGCCTGAATTCGTCGGCCGGGTCGAAGAGTTGGCTCTGCTGGATGAGGCCAGGGCCGGGGACGGCGCGGCAGCCGTGGTGATCACGGCGATCGACGGCATGGCGGGGGTGGGCAAGACGGCGCTGGCCGTCCATGCCGCCCATCAGCTCGCCTCCCGCTTCCCCGACGGGAATCTGTTCGTCGACCTGCACGGCCACACCCAAGGCATGGCCGCGGCAGATCCCGCCGACATGCTCGGGCGCGTGCTCGGCACGCTGGGCGTTCCCGGAGAGTCGATCCCTCAGCATGCCGACGACCGGGCGGCGCTGTATCGCAGCCTGCTGGCCGGTCGCCGGATGTTGATCGTGCTGGACAACGCCACCGACGAGGCCCAGGTGCGACCGCTGCTGCCGGGGGCGGGACGTTGTCTGGTGCTGGTCACGAGCCGGCGGCGGCTGGTCGGTCTGGACGGGGCCCTTACGGTGTCGGTGGACGTCCTGCCGCTCGCGGATGCGGTGGCGCTGTTCACCGCGACCGCGGGAGAGGAGCGGGTCGCGGGCGAGCCGCGGGGGGTGCTGGAAGAGGTGGTACGGCGGTGCGGGATGCTGCCGCTGGCGATCCGCGTGGCCGCGGCGCGGCTGAAAGCCCATCCGTCCTGGACCGCGGGGCACCTGCTCGAGCGCTTCGAGCAGCATCGGCGCCGGCTGAGCGAGCTGCAGGCGGGCGAGCGCAGCGTCACCGGCGCACTGGACCTGTCCTATCGTGAGCTCGCCCCCTCCGACCAGCGCGCCTACCGGCTGCTGAGCTTGCCCGCCGGGGTGGACATCGCCCCCGATGCGGCGGCCGCGCTGCTGGCCACCACCACTGAGCAGGCCGAACGGGTTCTCGAGGGGTTGCTGGAGGTTCATCTGCTGCAGGAGCCGTCTCCTGGCCGCTACCGGTTCCACGACTTGATCCGCGTCCATGCGAGGGAGCGGGCCGACGACGAAGAAGCCGAGCTCGATCGGCGTGCCGCGCTGTCCCGGCTGCTGGACCACTACCGCGAGGCCACCTCAGCGGTGATGGACCGCCTCTACCCCTACGAATCCGACCTGCGCCGGCACCCTGCGACCGGGACCTTCTCGCTGCCCGGCGCAACAGCCGCCACCGCCTGGCTGGACGCGGAGCTGACCAATCTGCTCGCCCTCGCCCAGCACGCCGCCGAACACGACTTCCCCGAGCACGTCCAGCACCTCTCGACCAGCCTGCACTGGTGTCTGCGCTCCCGCGGACGCTGGGCCGAAGCCGAGACACTCCACACCTGGGCGTTG
The DNA here is from genome assembly GCF_040674815.1 of Nonomuraea sp. NPDC049709. Lineage (NCBI taxonomy): Bacteria > Bacillati > Actinomycetota > Actinomycetes > Streptosporangiales > Streptosporangiaceae > Nonomuraea > Nonomuraea sp. NPDC049709. The sequence goes on along the minus strand of NZ_JBFANM010000156.1, from coordinate 5,240 downwards.
TCCGCCGCCCGGGCCACCGCGGACCTCAGGGGCGAGATGGACGCGCTCATCGCACGCGGCGCGATCCACCACAGATATGGTCGACACCAAGCAGCCATCGAGGACACCAAGGGCGGCCTGGACATCGCCCGTGCCATCCAGCACCGCTCCGGCGAGCTCCGGGCGCTGAACGTCCTGGGCATGATCCATGGGCTCCAAGGAAGGTTCGCCCAGGCCGGCGACTACGCCGCGCAGGCGCTCCGCATCGCGCGGGCGATCGGCCACCGGGCCGGCCAGGTGGAGGCGCTGATCAGCTCCGGCAAAGTCCATCGGATCATGGGCGAGCACAAGCAGGCCGTCGACGATCTGACGCAAGCCATCACCATCGCGCAGGCGATGGATGACCGGACGGGTACGTTGCGCGCACTGAACAGCCTCGGCCGCATCTATTTGGGGCAGGGTGAGCACGACCTGGCCACCGGCTCGTTCACCCGCGCTCTGGATCTTGCCCGCGGCACCGGTCACCGGGTCGGCGAGCTCGACAGTCTCACCGGCCTCGGCTACCTGCACCGCATCCACGGGCGACACCACCAGGCCCAGGAGTGCTACCAGCAGGCGCTGATCCGCGCACACGAAGTCGGGGACAGGAACTGGCAGTTCGAGGCCATCCACGGCATGGGCCGCCTCCATCACCAATGCGGTCGAGCCGATCAAGCACTGGACGACCACCACCAGGCACTCCACCTCGCCTCAGACCTCGATCAGCCCAGTGACCAGGCCCGCGCCCACGACGGCCTGGCCCACGCCCACAGCGCACTGAACCAGTGCGACAAAGCCCGCCACCACTGGGCCCAGGCCCTGGCCATCCTGACCTCCCTCGGCATCGACCGGACAGAGGAGAGCGGTGTCGATGTCACGAGCATTCGCCTGCACCTCGGCGACGCCGTCCTGACGAACGCTCGATCGACGATCACAGACGGGTCCCGGACGTAGTCCCCCCGCTCCAAGCGCCCCACCTCCCTGTGGAGCGCTCTTCTATGAAAAGCACGCTGGTCGGCGTGGCGGGTGTTCGACCCAGTCACGCCATCAGCAGCTGGGGGTGGCAAGGTCGTGGTAGCGGACGTGCAGGCCTGCCAGCTGGGGCCAGCGGTCGCGGGCGTGCTGGCGCAGCCGCTGGGCCAGGGAGATCTTGGTCGAATCCGGGATGGCAGGCATGAGCCCTATCCTGCCGCCGGGCGTGTCGATCATGCCCGGCCGGTGAGGATCGGAGCAAAGTGGTGGGCGCCCCTGAAATAGATCACGGAAAGCGTTCCGCGTGCCCGTCCCCCGCGCTCGCCAGATCGTCTTAACCGCCTCCGACCGGCGGCAGCTCAAGAAGCTGGCTCACTCTCACACCGCCCCTACCAGCAGGTCGTCCGTGTCCGGATCGTGCTGGACGCCGCGCGGCTACTCAGGCGCCCGTATCGCCGCACGACAGCGCCTTCACCTCGATACCGTTCGCCTGTGGCGTGGCCGATACGCCGACCACGGCATCGACGGGCTCAAGGACCGGCCCCGGACGGGCCGGCCACCCCACTTCACCGCCCTCCAGCGGGCCGAGGTCAAGGCATTGGCCTGTCAGCTGCCGGCCGAGACCGGAGTGCCGCTGTCACGGTGGAGCAGCACCGACCTGGCCTGCGAAGCGGTCGGCAGGGGCATCACCGAAGCGATGTCCGCCTCGACCGTCCGCCGGATCCTGGCCGCTGACGTGCTCAAGCCCTGGCAGCACACCTCATGGGTGTTCATCCGCGACCCCGGCTTCGCCACCAAAGCCGCCCGCGTGCTGGATCTCTACCAGCGCATCTGGGACGGGCAGCCCCTCGCTGACAACGAGTACGTGATCTCCTCCGACGAGAAGACCTCGATCCAGGCGCGCTGCCGCTGCCACCCCACCCTGCCGCCCCACCCTGCCACCCAGCACCGCCCGCAGGATGCGGATCAACCACCAATACGACCGGGGCGGGTCGCTGGCCTACCTGGCCGCCTACGACGTCCACCAAGCGCATGTGATCGGACATGGCGCGGCCAAGACCGGCATCGTCGCGTTCATGACCCTCGTCGAGAAGGTCATGACCGCCGAACCCTACGCCTCCGCCAAGCGGGTGTTCTGGGTGGTCGACAGCGGTTCCTCTCACCGCGGCAAGGCGGCGGCCGACCGGCTCGCCGCGCAGTTCCCCAACGCGGCGATGGTCCACACCCCCGTGCACGCGTCATGGCTGAACCAGATCGAGATCTTCTTTTCCATCGTGCAGCGCAAGGTCGTCACACCCAACGACTTCACCAATCTTGACCAGGTGGAAGACCGGCTGATCGCCTTCGAGCGTCGTTACAACGAGACCGCCCGGCCCTTCAGATGGAAGTTCACCCCGGCCGACCTCGAGGACCTGATGACCGGATCGAGCGACACGAACAGAAGGAGCACCACTCCCAGCAGCCAACCGGCTGCGGCCACCAGCCTGCCGCACTACCAGCAATCGCGTGAACCCTCGAATGACTTACGAACCGGACCACCAAGTCGTCCACCACGATGTCGTAGCCCAGCGTGGTCTCCAACCCCCGATCCGGCGCCCGGTCTGGCCTGGTCGCAAGCTTCTGGAGCGCCCGCCGAAATGACTTGTCCCCTCAAAGTCCGGTTAGTTGCCTGGTCAGCCCAGGTTCTGCTGGTTAACGATGAGCGGGCGACGGGGCAGAGCAGCCGCCATGAGCCTCACGTAACCCTCAGTAGCTATGCCCTGCTCTGACGTCGGAGTCAAGGAAAGCCGCCGGTTGAAAATTACCGGGGATCAGTGCTGTCAACAGAGAAAGGGCGGCTTTGAATCTAACGCTCTGTCTGGCCATCCGCGGCCCAGTCTGGCCGATGGAACATCCTTGAAGGCCGCCCTGGCGGGCTCCCAGTCTCGTAGGGGCGAGTGGTCGGCGATCTTGGCAGTGCTTGTTCTGGCGCTCCCATCCGCTGCCAATTTGATCGGGGGGCTCACCTGGATCTGGACACCGTCGCTTCCGCGTCCGCTGCTTCACACGCTGGCGGATACCGGGTTGTTAAATGTGTGGTTGCTGATGGACCTCCTGACCGGCTCGGGTCTGCTGGGCGCAGCCGCTATGGCGGTACACCTCGCACGAGAGAAGATCGCCACCGTTGCCTTGCTTGCCACCGTGTCGGCGCTGAGCTCCGTCGCTGCGATGTCAGGGGGTGGCTGGCTGCCGGCGTGGTATGGAGTGGCGTACGCGGCAGCGCTGCTTATCCTCCCGATTCCCTGGCGCCGACATCTCCGAGCGGATTGACGTCCTCCCTTGCCTGATGGCAGGGGATGCCAGCGGCATCTATCCCACCTGGAGGAGGACATGCTGCGGTTTGCCGGCCCGCCCGACGGCGTGCCTGCCCGCGCAGCGACGGCATGCTCTGCCCTGTGTATGCGATAGTGCGGGCCGCGTTCACCTCAGCGTTGTCGGCGTATCGGCAGGATCAGCTCCGGGAAAGCGCGGTTGACTCTCGCGCGCCTGCCGGTCCACGATCCCGCACACTGAGCACCGCTGGCTCATGAACACGGCCTTGACCATCACCACCCGGTCCGGAGCCTTGCGTTCCAACCGGCCCCAGCCTGCGACGAGCATTCCCCGGTTCGGCCCGGCTTTCTGACCGACGTTGCGGCCCGGTGCCTCCCGCGTACCCGTGGCCGACCGGGTCATGTTCCTGATCTTGAAATCTTCGACGGCGATCACGTTGAAGCGGCGGGCCGGATCGGTCGAGGTTTCTCGATCACGTCCGTGCGCCGGTCACCTTCGCGCGCCCTCAGGCGGGGCGATCGCCCCTGGACCCTGGCCCGCCGGTTCAAGCCGCACTGAGCGCGGGCCAGTCCCCGCAGCAGCCGGATCCTCTCAGCTCTCCCGCAGGCCGGACACGGCCAGCATCTGTCCGGTGGACAGCGGCCGCCGACACTGCCGCGCCGCTGGGTCCATGTCCACGGCTTCACCGCTGCCTGATGCGGGTATCGGCTCTGGGAGCGCGGCGATGGTGGCATGCCGGCGGTCCGCCCGGTCGCGGGTGATCCGATGCGGCCTCCCCCCTCGGGATGGGACGGCGCGCGAGTAGCGGGACCGGATGTAGCCTACTTTCGGCGCCCGCAGCTTGCCCCATGGGGCGGGACCGTCGGCGTGCTTTGGCGGTCTGGATCGCAACGGGGGGCAAGCCTTCGCCCCGGGCCGCGTCTGCGCCAGGTGGGACGGCGATGGGTATCGGCGAAGACGTGCGCCATCGCTTGCGCGACGTCTTTGAGCGCCTGGTTGTTGCATGATGATCGACCCGGTGGGCAGCCGCAGCCCTGCGAATTCCGCTCGGGCCTGTGCCAGCTGCCGGCACTGCAGCAGATCCGGGCGCCCTCGAGCGGGCCTGGCCTCCTGGGCGCGTGCTGCTCAACGGCCAGGTTCCAGACGAACCGGGCATGTCCGCCCTGCTCCGCCGGCGCCTCCTGCTGGACGGCCGTGGGCTGGAGCTGGTGGCGGGACATGCCGATCAATCTACCGATCAATGCCGGCCAACCGGGAGACCGAAGTGGCCGATCGTCCCGTCTTTCCTCCACGCCCTGAAAGGACGGGGCCTTCACACTGCAGGTGTCCGGTGATGGCACGCGGTACGGCTGCCGCATGAGGCGGAGCTTTAGGGTGCAGGCACAGTCTCTGAGCTCGGCCTCAGGGGTTGTGAGCGCCATCTGAGCTATGGTGCCCAGCGAGGACGGGACCGATATCCGGCCCTCGCTGGGGTGGAAGTCCCCACAGCCGCGATGCCCGCAGCGGTGGGGTACCGCGTTGTCGCCGACCAGGTCTTGGCCGGGGTGAACGCAAGGGGCGCGGCGAAGGATTCTCCATCGACGCGGCGGGACCTTGGCCTTGCGCTTCAAGTCAAGATTAATTCATAACGTTATGGCGAAAGTAAGCCTCGAATATGTATCATTGCTTGGATTTATGCGGGGCAGGTAGATAATTTTTGGCTGTGTGAACCTGGTGGCGAATGACGGGGAAGTGGGTCGGCCGGTGGAGGGCATCATTGCCAGACTGCGTGAACTGGCCCCTTCGATGCCCGTTGCCCAGCGGACCGTCGCCGCGCGCGTGCTCGCCGACCCCGATGCGGCAGCGCGCATGACCATTGTCGATCTTGCCGATCAGTGCGGGGTGTCCACCGGCAGCATCACCCGCTTGTGCCGGGTGCTGGGGCTGGGCGGATACGC
>NZ_JBFANM010000155.1:0-12185 GCF_040674815.1 Nonomuraea sp. NPDC049709 | reverse complement strand
CTTGCTGGAGGACTGTTGAAGACACGCATGCTGGGCGCCGCGCTGGGCATCGCAGTATTGAGCGGACTGCTGGTGGCAAGCCCGGCGCAGGCGAGGGACGGAGTGTCTTCCGGCCGTACGAACCGCCCGAGCGGCGGCGACGGGTACGCCCAGGTAACCGTCGACTTCGTCAGCCGGACGAAGGTCGTCTTTCGGAACTTCACGGTGCGCGACCTCTGCCCCGGTGACAACCTTCCGGTGAAGGCCCGGATCGTATACAAATACACCACCGGAACCCGAACCTGGCGCACACTTCCCTGGAAGAAGGACACCAACGGCTGCGCCGACAGGGGCAGCAACTTCGGAAACGTCACCCTCTCCCGCTCCCGGTCCATATCGGCGGTCACCCTGGAGCTGTGCGTCTACAACAAAAAGTCTGACTTTCACTGCGTCAACACCACGACTCGCCACAACCAGTACGTACACCCGGGCCGCTGACGCTCAGGCAGGTCACAGCATGTTCCCGATCGGCCCGGACATCTCGGGGACGGGCTGATCGAGCAGCTCGTCCACCTCCGCGCGGGTCAGGAGGCGCGCCTCCAGCAGAGTCGTGAAGCGGTCCCGCCAGATCCTGCGCGCCTCGGTGGGCCGGCCCAGCTCGTGCAGGGTCGGGCCGTACCACCAGCGATCCTGGCCAGCAGCGTGACGGCATCGCGGTTGCCGAGCCCGGCCGGATGCAGGTGGCGGGCTCGGTCGAGAGTGCTCAGAGCGTCGCGGGAGATGACGAGGGCCCGGCAGTCGGCGCCCGCCGGGATGAGCGGGCGCACCTGGCCGGCGTCGAGCGCGTTGTCGAGGATGACGAGCAGGTTGCTCGCCGCGGTGAGCGACCGGCCGGCCGAGTTGGCCAGCTTCGCAGCAACCGGGCCGCATGGGCGAGAGTGAGGCTTTTCCAACCTGATCGCGCAGGTCAGCAAGGACGGCGCCGGGACCGGTGGACATGAGAAGAGGCTCCCGGTAAGACAGCAGTCGCCCAAGATCCGATGCCTCTACCGGAGAGCCTCGTTGCTGTCATACCGTGCCGCGATTCCGCTGTCCAATCACACCCTGATCCGCCTGGCCGCGCTGATCCGCGCCCGGCGCGCCGAGCGCCGCTGCCGATGGCGACGCCTGGACCCATCCCGGCAAGCCCTGCTCGTGCTCGCCCACCTGCGCAGCGGCGACACCTACACCCGTCTGGCCGCGGGCTTCCACGTCGGCACCAGCACCGCCTGGCGCTACGTCCGCGAGGCGGCCGACCTGCTCGCCCTGCTCGCCGACGACGTCCACGCCGCCGTCTTACGCGCCGGCCGGCTGGCCTACACCATCCTGGACGGCACCCTGATCCCGATCGACCGGCTGGCCGACGAACGGCCCTACTACTCTGGTAAACACCGGCGTCACGGCATGAACGTCCAGGTCCTGGCCGATCCGACCGGGCGGCTGGTATGGGCCTCACCGGCGCTTCCTGGTGCCACGCACGACCTGACCGCGGCCCGCGTCACCAGCCTGATCGACGCGCTGACCGCCGCGGGGGTGAAGACCTTGGCCGACAAGGGCTATCAAGGCGCGGGCGGCAGCATCCGCACGCCGTTCAAAGGCCATCGGCTCCGGCCGCCGCTGTCGCGCCATCAGCGCTCGGTCAACCGTGCGCACGCGCGCATCCGCGCCTGCGGGGAACGCGCCATTGCGACCTTGAAGACCTGGAAGGTCCTGGCCCGGCTGCGCTGTTGCCCGCACCGTGCCACCACAATCGTGCAGGCCATCCTCGTCCTGCAGCTCATCGAAGAAGCGCGAACGAGCGTGGTCGTTTAGGCGCTGACGCAAGTGACGTTTCATCGACTCAGGCGGATTCTTCGGCATGCCGCTCATCGTGCCCTCCAAGAGATCAACCACGCTGCTCGGTGAGCCAGGGTGAGAACGAACCCTGGATCGTCGATCGCCCCCAAGCACGTACGGCGTCCAGCCATGCAGTGGCGATCGTAGGGCTGCATCTGTGCGGCGCGGCAACCCCGGTCGGCGTGTTCGGTTGGTACGGCGGGGCCGGCGCGTGGTGCCCGGCCCGGTGTCCCGCCGCCGTCCGGGACCGGCCCCCAGGCCGCACGCTCGGACGGCGGGCGGGCGGAGGGCCGGGGGTACGGCGGCGCGCCGCGCCGCCGCTTGACCCCAATGAGATCGATTCAGCAAGTTTTCAGGGCCGGGCTCGTGCTCGTTAGGAGGAGTCAGGGAGCCAAAGAGGGAGCCAACACCTCCTGATCAGGGACGACGGCCATCGACGGTCTGAGCCGCCCCATCAGGTAAGAGACTCCCCATCCGACGCCCTCCGACGCAGTCAGACCCTCCTTCCCTGCCGCAGCGTCAACGTCAAACCCGCGGCGCTCTTCGTCCAGAGCACGGCCGGCATGCCGTCCGCCGCTGCGACGGGCTCACGCGACCTCGGCCGGCGGCCCGTTCCCGCTCGCGCAGTGCATGGCGCAGGGCGGTGCGGGGTTCTTGCGCGGGGTTCTTGTGCGGGGTCTTGCCCGTGATGAGCCGCAAGGGACGTGTGCGGGCAGCAGGTGGGCGGTGCCGCTGTCCCGGCACACCCGTTCGACGGCGGCGCCCTTGAGGGGACGGAGGCGCTCCGGTGCTCCAGATCGAGGTCGGCGGTCTCGTACGGCACCCGCCCCAGCGTCTTCTCCGGCGGCCTGGGGGTTACCTCCCATCTCGGACGGGGGCCAAGGCGGTTCTCCGCCCGGTGACCACGCTCCTAGCGTTGCCAACGCACGGATTTCAGCTGCGAGCAGGAGGTGGTCGATCGTGAGCAAGGTGACCCGGCGGGGATTCATGGGCGGGGCGGCGGCAGTCGGCGGAACGGCGGTGCTGGGCCTCGGCCCACCGTCGAGAGCGGGGGCTGAGGAACCGGGGCCGGTCCGGGTGGTCCCGGGTGACCCGCGCTATGAGGATCTCGCCGTGCGCCGGACGAACCAGCGGTTCACCCCCGGACCGGAGTACTTCCACGTGGTCGGCTCGACCGAGCAGGTGGAGCAGGCCGTGGCGGAGGCTGTCGGAGCCGGCAAGCGGGTCACCGTGCGCAGCGGCGGCCACTGCTACGAGAACTTCGTCGGCGACGGCGCGCAGGTCGTGATCGACATGTGTGAGATGTCGGAGGTGTACTTCGACGACAGGCGCGGCGCGTTCGCGATCGAGGCGGGCGCGACGTTGATGCAGGTGTACCGGAAGCTGTACCTGGGCTGGGGGGTGACGATTCCCGGCGGCCAGTGCGGCGGGGTGGCGGCCGGCGGCCACATCGCCGGCGGCGGGTACGGCCAGCACTCGCGCCGGTTGGGGGCGGTGGTCGACTACCTGCATGCCGTGGAGGTCGTGGTGGTGGACCGCTCGGGGCGGGCACGGGCGGTGGTCGCCACGAGGGATCCGTCCGACCCCGAGCATGACCTGTGGTGGGCGCACACGGGCGGCGGAGGGGGGAACTTCGGCGTCGTGACGCGCTACTGGATGCGCGACCCGAAGGCGAAGGGGAAGGATCCCCGTACGCTGCTGCCCAAGCCGCCACCGGCCCTGCTGGTCTGCGCTCCGGCCTGGTCGTGGAGCGATATGACCAGGGAGTCCTTCACCACCTTGCTGCGCAACCACGGTGAGTGGCACGAGCGCAACAGCGCCCCCGGCTCGCCGTACGCGGGGCTCTGGAGCGCGCTGATCGTCCAGAGCCGCGCCCAGGGGGCGGATCCCGGCGGCATGATCCTGCCGACCATGATGGACGCTTCCGTTCCGAACGCCGAGCGCCTGCTCACCGAGTACTTCGCGGCGCTGACGCGGGGAGTGGGGGCGCGGGCGTACATCCCTCCGGTGCGACGGCTGCCGTGGTATCACGCGGTCAGCACGCAAGCGCTCGGTGCCGACCAGGAGTCTGGGAGGTTCAAGGCCAAATCCGCCCAGCTGCGCCGGCGGTTCACCGACCGGCAGATCGGGGTCGCCTACGACCATCTCAGCGTGGCCGGTCCGGGGGTGCTGCTGCTGGCGTCGTACGGCGGGCAGGTCAACACCGTGGCCCCCAGCGCGACCGCCATGGCCGAGCGCGACTCGATCCTCAAGGCGCTCTATCTGGGCACCTGGACGGAAGGGGAGGGCGCCGAGGGCATCGCGTGGGTGCGGCGCTTCTACCAGGCGATGTACGCCGGCACGGGCGGCGTACCGGTCCCGGGCGGCGCCTACATCAACTATCCCGACATCGATCTGGCCGATCCGGCGTGGAACACCTCCGGCGTGCCCTGGTCCACGCTCTACTACGGCGGCAACTACCCGCGGCTGCAGCGGGTGAAGGCCCGCTGGGACCCGCTCGGGGTGTTCCGGCATGCCCTGTCCGTCCGGCCCACCCGTTGATCAAGGCCCAGCGGGGTCCGGCGGCCCCGGCCGTGCGTGGTTGAGGAACGCCAGCACGGCCAGGACCCGGCGGTTGGTGTCGTCGGTGGCCTCGAGGCCGAGCTTGGCGAAGATGGCGGCGATGTGCTTGCCGACCGTACCCTCGCTGATGTAGAGCTGGCCGGCGATGGCGGCGTTCGAGCGCCCCTGCGCCATGAGCTGGAGCACCTCGCGCTCGCGCGGGCTCAGCGACGCGACCGGGTGCAGGGGAGAGGTGCCGCCGAGCAGCTTCGAGATCACCTCCGGGTCCATGGCGGTGCCGCCGGCCGCGACCCGGCGCAGCGCGTCGACGAAGTGGCCCGTGTCGAACACCCGGTCCTTGAGCAGGTAACCGACGCCTCCGGCGCCGTCGGCCAGCAACTCGCGGGCGTAGATCTGCTCGACGTACTGCGACAGGACCAGTACGGGAAATCCGGGATGGCGGGTGCGGGCCTCGATGGCGGCGCGCACCCCTTCGTCGGTGTAGCTGGGCGGCAGGCGCACGTCCACGATCGCGGCGTGCGACGGGTGCCTGGCCAGGGCGTCCAGTAATTCCTCGCCGGTGTCCACGGCGGCCACGATCTCGATGCCGTGAGCTCTCAGGAGGTGGGTGAGCCCTTCCCGGAGGAGGTAGACGTCCTCGGCGAGGACAACGCGCATGGAATCTCCAAGATGGCAACGGTCGGTCCGCCCGGTGGGCTGGACAGGATCAGAACTCCGTCGAATCCGTCGAGGCGGCGCCGGATGCCGTGCAGCCCGCCCCCGCGCCCGGCCACGGCGCCGCCCCGCCCGTCATCGGCCACGGTGACCGTCAGCACGCCGTCCGCGTGGCGCAGCTCCACCAGGACCCTTGACGCGGCGGCGTGCTTGGCGGCGTTGGTCAGCAGCTCGGACACGGCGAAGTAGACCGCCGCCTCGATCGGTGCGGCCACCCGGCCCGGCAGGTGCACGCGAACCTCCGCCTCCAGCGGAGCGTCCATCGCCAGGGTGCGTACGGCGTCGGCGAGCCCGCGGTCGGCGAGTACCGGCGGATGGATGCCCCGGATGAGCTCGCGCAGCTCGCCGAGCGCGATCACCGACATGTCCTTGGCACCGGCGATCATCGCCTTGGCCGCCTCGGGATCCTGATCGATGAGCCCTTCCGCCGCCCCCAGCGTCATCCCGACGGCCACCCACCGGGCCTGCGCGCCGTCGTGCAGGTCGCGCTCGATCCGGCGCAGCTCGGCGGCCTGGGCGTCCCGGATCCGGGCGCGGCTGCTGGTCAGCGTGTCCACCCGGCTCGTCAGCAGCGTTGCCCTGGTCGGGCCGAGCAGCGACCGGCTCAGCAGGGCATGGCCGCGCAGCAGCGCCGGGGCGACCGCCATGCCGAGGGCGGCGGCGGCCAGGCCGGCCACCGGAGCCGGAACGCCCGACAGCGCCGGTACGGCGGCGTGCAGCAGGTCGTCGGGCGACCACGTCAGCCCGGTGAGGAGGCCCAGCCCCTCGGTCCACAACCACAGCCAGCACAGCCCGGCCAGCCCGCCGACGATCAGCGCGGCCGGTCCGGCGAAGAGCACGGCGGCGACGGGCACCTCCAGGAACAACCACGCCAGATCCCGCCACGAGGCCCGGTCGCGTACCATCCACCCGAACCGCCGCGCCCGAACGGCGGCTCCCCGCGTCTGGTGGACCGTGCCGACCGGCCCCCACCCCAGTCGGTACGACCCGTCCGGCTCAGGGTCGGGCAGCGGCGGCTCGGGGCGGTACGGCTCGGCGATCCGCACGCCCGTCCACTCGCCGATCCGGGCCCGGCGCCAGGACACGAAACGACGCGAGCCCAGCACCGTCTCAGGCCACAGCCGCATCGGCATCAGCCCGATCGACACCACCTGGGCCACGGCGAACACCATCGCCACCCCGGACAGCACGAAGCTCGCGCACAGTCGGGCCCCGGCGCCGGCCCCCGCCCCGACGGCCTCCGCGACGCGGCCCGGCGCGCGGCGTGCCGACGGCGCGAGCAGCACCCGGGTCCAGCGGGCGTGCAGGTGCAGCAGCCGGGGCCCGAGCACGAGGCCGAGCAGCATCGCCGCGGCGCCGGCCGGGCGGTGGAACCACACCGCGGCGAGCCCGCCGCCGATCAGCGCCGGCGCGAGTCCCGCCAGCACGCCGCCGACCAGCGGGTTGAGCATCATCCACGACAGGTCGCGCGCGGTCGCCGGATCGCAGCCGATCCACCGCAGCCGTGCCAGGTAGGCGGGCAGGAACGCCGAGCGGAACAGGGCGTCGCCGTCGCGGTACCAGCCGTCGGCATCGCGTACGGGCGGCGGCGGAGCCGGACGGTAGGGCGAGGCGATCACCACGCCACCCCACCGGGCGGCCAGCCGCCGGGCCAGTGCCGGCAGCCGGCGGCCGTGCTCGACGAAGAACGCCGGAGACGGCAGCCCCGCGTGCGCGCCCACGAAGATCACGATCAGGAGCGGCGGTCCCAGCAGCGCGAGCCCCGCCAGCGCCAGGCCGCGCAGGGGCGCGCTCGTGTAGCCGACGAACCTTCTGCCTCGCCCCACCCTGCGCCTCCACGAGCCACGGTCCCGGCAGCCCGGGGGCCTGGACCGTCCGACTCCTCGATTCTGCGTCGCCGTACCTGCGGTCGGCACGATGAAAGCACGCTGGGGGAAAGCGACGGCATGGGTGCCAGCACCCATCTGCGGGGTGCGGGAAGGCGACCGGGATCAGCGGAGGGTGGCCAAGGTGCTGAGGGGGTTGTCCAGGAGGTTAGCGAAGGCGAGTTCGGCGGCCCCGGCGAGCGTGGTGTCGTCACCGAGGGCCGTCACGGCCAGGCGGACACGTTCGCGTGACACCGGCAGGACATGCGCGTCGATCCGGGCGTGCACGCGTGGCGCGGCGCCCGGGTAGACGTCGCGGAGCATCCCGCCGAAGACCACGAGCGCCGGGTTGAACAGGTTGATGAGGTTGACCACGCCGACGCCGAGCCAGTCGCCGACGCGGTCGAGGGCGACCCGTGCTCGGGCGTCACCGGACCCGGCGAGGGCGACGACGGCCCGGATGCCGTCGCGTCCGACGAGTTCGTCGGACCGTCCCGCGTAGTCGAGCAGCGCCTCTTCCCCCACCTCGGCCTCCAGGCAGCCGCGCGACCCGCACAGGCAGGGCCGCCCGTCGAACGGGTTGACCAGCATGTGCCCGAGTTCGCAGCCGTAGCCCGCGTCGCCGTCCAGGAGCTTGCCGCCGACGATGATCCCGCCGCCGACGCCGACGTCCCCGTGCAGGTAGATGAGGTTGTCGACGTCGCATCCCGCGCCGCGCACGTGCTCGGCGATCGCACCCAGGTGCGCCTCGTTGCCCACCTCGACGGGAAGCCCGAGGCCGAGCCCGGCGCCGAGTTCCGCGCCGAACGCCTGGTCCACCCAGCCGAGGTGCGGCCCGTACCGGACCGTGCCGTCGGCGCGCCTGATCAACCCGCAGTACGACGCGCCGACACCCACGCACAACGCGCCCGGACCGGCCCCGACGACCAGCTCGCGGCCGAAGGCGGCGAGGACGCCGACGACGTCCTCCAGGTCGACCCCGGCGCGGGCGCGCACGGCCTCGCGGCGGTCGAGGACCCGGCCGCCGAGCCCGACACGGGCCGCGAGCAGCCGATCCACGGCGACGTCGAACGCGAGCCCGTACACCGTCCCCCGCTCGGGCATGACGACGATGGACGGCCGCCCGGCGCGGCCCCGCCCGGTGGGAACGCCCTCGCGGACGAGCCCGGCCGCGGCGAGTTCGGCGGTCAGGTCCATGATGGTGCTGCGGTTGAGGCCCATCCGGCGGCTGAGCGCGGCCCGGGACACCGCCCCGTCCTTGTGGACGCACCGCAGCACCTCACTCAGGTTCCGCTGCCGCATCTGCTCCTGCGTCCGCGCGCCCGCCGCCGATCCCGTCACCCCCGCCAGCCTAGGACCTGTCTGCGAATGATCACAGCCCGCGCGGGAGGCAGGCCATGGTGACGACGGCGATGCCGGAAGCGGCGGCCTTGCCGGAGCGGGCGACCCGCCCGCGCCGCCGGTCACGGGGTGGCGGTGCCCCCGTCCACGCCGATCGCCGGGAGCGGCCGTGCCGCTCTGGTCGCCGCCCCCGCGTCAGGCCCGCACGCCGCCTCCAGCAGGTGGTCCCCGAGCGCGAAGTCGATGGCGTGCGTGACAGGACTACCGTTCTCGTCGAGCTGCTGGTAGTTCCGCAGGTTGGTGCCGAAGGCGAACTGGCGGCCGCCGTCGGCGTCGGAGAACGCGAAGGTCTGCATGCCGGGGATGCTCCCGTCGTGCCCCCAGAACCTGCCGCACGGCAGGTCGAGGGGGTAGATCCCGAGACCGTAGTCGAGCAGGGCGCCCGAGAACGACCGGATGGGCACGGTCTTCTGCATCTCGGCGAGCAGGGGAGCGTCGAGCAGCTCGCCGCGCAGCAGCAGCCGGAAGAAGCGGTTGAGGTCCTCCATCGTCGAGGCGACCGCACCCGACGTCCAGGCCCAGGACATGTTGTAGACGCTGTAGTCCTTGGGCGGGTCGAAGTAGCCGAACAACGCCTCGTACGCCTTGGAGCTCGGCCCAGGAAGGTACGGCGTACGCGGGAACGACGTGTGCCGCAGGCCGGCCCTGCGGAAGACCTGGTCGGTGATGTACCGCTCGGCGCTCGTGCCCGTCACCTTCTCCAGCAGCAGGCCGGCGATGACGAAGTTCGTGTTCGAGTACGCCCCGGGTGTCACCCCCGGCTGCCCGGTCGCGGGGGCGCCGAGCCCCGCCCGCGCCAGCTCCTCCGGCGAGAAGGCGCGGAAGCGGTTGGCGTCCAGGCTCTCGACCGTCGGGAAGATCACCTCGGTGTGGTTGGCGATGTGGCTGGTGTGGTCGAGCAGCATGCGTACGGTGATCCGCTGCCCGCGCTCACCCGGGACCAGGTCCGGCAGGTAGCGGCCGATGGGCGCGTCGAGCTCGATCGTGCCCTTGCCGACCTGCTGTAACACGGCCACGGCGACGAACGACTTGGTGACGCTACCGGCCCGGTGCACCATCTCGGGGCGCGTCGGGCGGCGGGTCTCGACGTCGGCGAAGCCCGCGGCGCCCTTCCAGCTCCGCCGGCCGTCCACGACGTTCGAATAGGTGCCGTACATGCCGGCCTCGTGCATGGCGTCCAGCGTCTGGCGCAGCCGCTGCCGGTCGAGGCCGCCGTCCTCGGCGGCGGCCGCGGGTCCCGCCGCGAGCAGCGCGGCGGCCAGGGTCGCGGCTCCCAGCCGCGAGGCGAACGTGCTGAATCGACGAATGGTCATGGCGCTCAGCATGAGCCTTCCGCCCGGCGGAGGTCAGTGCGCTGTGTCACGGGTCCCGCATGACAGAAGTCAACTCTCGCACCAAGCCGGCGTGGCCGTCGTCGAGGTCCTTCAGCGCCGGACACCCACGCGGTTGTGCCGCAGGGCGAGGCCGATCCAGGCCCCGAGGGCGGCCAGCGCCGCGAGCACGATGATGCCGATCTTGAGCGGAGTCCCCATGGCGCCTTCGTCGTCCACCACGGTCGTCGCCGCGGCGGCCCTGTTCCGCGCGGGCGCCGTCGCCTGGTCCGGTGTGGGAGCGGTCACGGGCACGGCGGCGACCACGCCCGCCTTCACCTTCACCGTCTTCTTCGCCTTGGAGGGTTCGGTCGCGGTCACGGTGACCCGCCACTCCCCGCTCGGCAGCGGCTCGGCGGAGCGGTAGAGGTTCTGGCCCTCGCTCGCCGACCGGAGCGGCACCGGGCCGAAGGACCGGCCGTCGGCCGAGGTCGCGGCCAGCGTCGCCTCGACGATCTCCGTGACGGGATGGCCGTCCTTCTTGTACGTCACCAGCACGTTGACGTTGTCGGCGCCGTCTCCCGTCACCTCCAGCTCGATGGGTCCGCCGTGCGCGGAGGCCGCGGGTGCGCCGAGCACCAGGGCGAGCCCGGCCAGCAGGACGGTGAGGACGTATGCCGGTGCCTTCTTCACGAGTGGTGACTCCCCTCGGGTTCGGTATCGGGGGTGAGCGCCCCTTCGCCGGGTGATGTCGGTAGGAACACGTGCTGGTGGCCGTAGCCCGCGTCGATGTTCACGGCGTCGAGAGCGGTGGCTCCGATCGACCAGGTGAAGAGCGCGTCGGCGCGTTGCCGTGCGGCCAGGTCCATGGCGGCGGTGCGGGCCGGTCCGGTGAGGTCCCGCGCGGCCGCGTAGGTGTCGACGGTCGTGGCGATCTGCCGTACGGCGGAGGCGAGACTCGACCGCGCCACGTTGGTGGCGGTCTCACCGGACGGCGGGTCGGCGAAGCCATGGACGGCCGCGGCCGCCGCCTGCCGCCAGGTCTCGACGTCGGCGGCGGTCACCGCGACGGGGCCCGCGGTGCCGTCGGCGGGCATGGCCCGGCCCAGCCCGTCGAGCACGGGGACGAGCCGGGCGCGCGTGCTGCGGGCCAGCTCCGTCAGGGCCTTGATCTGCGTCTTGTCGCGGACGGCGGACTCGGTACGGAGGCGATCGGCCGTCTGCTCGATCGAGCCCGGCCGGGTCATGCCGAACACCACACCGGCGGCGACGATCGCGCCGAGCGTGAACGCGGCCATGAGGGCGAGCACGCGGCCCCGCATCGCATGCCGTACGGGGGCTGGTTGCCTGGGTCGGTTGATGGTGGCCACCTCCTGAGGGCGGATGTCGATGGACCTCACGCCTCCTGAGGCGCGCCTCGGCCGGCAAGCATGATCAACTGTTCGATCCGCCTGCGGCGCCGGGCGGCGATCAGCCGGATGGCGAGGAAGGCGAGGACGAGGAGGGCGAGGAAGCCGAGCTGCGGCCACGGCAGGGCCCAGACCGTGGTGTCGATCGCCACCCGCTCGGCGGTGACGCCCGGAAGCGGTTGGCCCGCGGGGGAGGGGATCGCCGTGACCGTCGTGCCGACGGGCCCCAGCGGCCAGGCGCCCGGCACCCGCGCGACGAACGTGCGGCTGCCGCCCGGCATGAGTTCCCTGGCCTTGGCCGCGGACGGGTCGCTCCAGCTGCTCTCGCCCACGAACGTGGACGTCAGAACCCGGTTGTCCGTGACCAGCCGGACGTTGCCGACGTTGGCCACGGTGTAGGTCACCTCGACCGATCCGGCGGCGAAGGGGTTCCACGACCCCGCGTACTCGGCCCGCACGTCGGTCACGGCGACCTTGGCCACGAAGTCGCCGGTGACGCGGATGTTCAGGCGGACGCCCACCCGGTTCTGGACCCGTACCTGGCCGGAGACGGTCTCCAGGGACGCGGTCACACCCGCGGGGTGGTCTCCCGGCGTCGCGTTCTGGGGGATCGACACCGTCACCGGCACGACGGAGGTGGCCCCGGCGGCGATGGTCACCTTCTCGGGGACCGCTATCCAGGAGCCGCCGTCGGTGGGTGCGGTGCCCGAGGGCCGCATGTCGAAGTAGCCCTTGGAGGTCAGGTAGCCGTCGTTGGCGTCGATCGCGAAGTCGACCGGCTGGGTGGAGCGGTTGATGACCGCCACGTGCTCGACCACCTGCTGGCCGCCGGCGAGTTCGAGGTCGATGACGCTGCGGCCGTCGGGGCCGCCGGCGTTGGCCGGCACGACCGACCAGGTGATGTCGGCGCCGGACGGGCTGGCGGACGCCACCGCGTCGGACGGAGTGGCGATCAGCAGGGCAATGCCGAGAGCGGGTAAGGCAGCGAGGCGGGCGAGGGCGGCTCGCGAACGGCTTGTGGTCAACAGAGGTGTCTCCAGTCTCATCGTGGGCGGCCGGGGCCTGTGCCA
>NZ_JBFANM010000154.1:0-12657 GCF_040674815.1 Nonomuraea sp. NPDC049709 | reverse complement strand
CCCCTTCCCTACCACTACCATCTCCCTTTTTTGTTCGCCGCCCGGCGGGCCCGCCTCCGCCCCCCGTAGGCCGGCGGCCCCCCCGACGAGGGGCTGGCCGCCGCGGCGCCCAGCGACGGTGTCTGCCAGAGCGTGCGACGGGTGCTGCCGATGGCGTAGTTGTAACATGTTCTAACAAGGCTTGCACCCGCCATGGGTGGCGCTGGGAGAATCATCACTCCCCTGGAGAGAGGTTCACCGTGCGGTTTGGTCGACACCGCGCCGCGATGTCCCCCGAGCAGCGGCGCAGGAAGGCATTCCAGCGCGGCATGCTGGCGGGGTTGACCGCCGTGGCCATCGTCGTGGCCGGACTCGCCGCGATCTTCGGCGGCGGCGGCGTGCTGTGCACCACACGAGAGCCTGTTCTGGTCAATGTGGCGGCCGCGGTCGACGTGGCTCCGGCGGTCATGGAGGCGGCGGGCCGGTTCAACGAGACGAAGGCGTCCGTGGGCGGGCGGTGCGTGCTGGTCCAGGTGACCGAGCAGCCGCCCGCCACGGTCCTGCGCACGCTGATCGGCGACCGGGCCGGGGTGCTGCGCGAGCGGCCCGACGGGTGGGTCGCGGACTCCTCGGCCTGGATCCGGCTGGCCCGCCAGCAGGGCGCGACCGCGCTGCCGGCGGGGGAGACCGTGGTGGCCACCTCTCCGCTGGTGTTCGCCACCCGGTCGTCGCTGGCCCGGCGCTTCTCCGTGGGCAAGACCGAGATGAACTGGCGGATGGTCTTCCCCTCGACCGTGCGCGGGCGGCTGACGCCCAACGCCGACGAGCCCGACGTCGTACGCGTGCCCGACCCGTCGCTGGCCGGGGCGGGCATCGCCACCGTGGCCGCCGCCCGGGACGTCGTGGGCACGGGGCCGGAGGCGGACAAGGCGCTGACCGCGTTCGTACGGTGGGCGCAGGCCGGCTCGACGCCCGACTACCGCAGCATGATGGACGCCGTGGACGACCGCTCGTTCTGGCAGCGCCCGGTCGTCATCGTTCCCGAGCAGTCGGTGTGGGAGCACAACCTGCGGCCCTCCGCCGACCCGGTCGTGGCCCTGCACCCGCGCGAGGGCACGATCAACCTCGACTACCCGTACGTCGTCACCGCCGCCGACCCGGCCGTCGCCGAGGCGTCCACCGCCTTCGCCGAGTGGCTGAAGGGCCCGCAGGTCCAGGAGATCGTGCGGCGGGCGGGGTTCAGGTCGGGCGACGGCGCCCAGGGCCCGATCTCGCCACTCCCGCAGATCCCCTCGGAGACGCCGAGGGCGAGGGCTTCGGTCTCCCCGCAGGACATCGACGAGGCCCTGCGCGCCTGGAGCAGGCTCGCCCCGCCGACGAACATCCTGGTGCTGGCCGACACCTCCAAGCACATGGCCGAGCCGCTGAACGGCCGTACCAGGGTCAGCGTGGCGCTGGAGGCCGCCAAGATCGGCCTGCAGCTCTTCCCCGACTCCACGCACATGGGCATGTGGGAGTTCGCGAACACGCTGGGGCGCATCAAGGGTTACCAGGAGCGGGTCGCCCTGGGGCCGATCAACGAGCCGGAGACCGGCCAGGTGCTCCGCAGGAGCCGGCTGGACGAGCTGACCGGCACGATCACCGCCCATCCCAAGCTGGACAGCTCGCTGTACGACGCGATCCTCAGCGGCTTCCGCAAGGTCTCCGGCGATTACCGCGAGGAGATGAACAACACGCTCCTGGTGATCACGGCAGGCCGGGACGACGGCAAGGGCACGAACCACGCGCAGCTCCTCGACCGGCTGCGCAGCGAGTGGAACCCGGACAAGCCCGTTCAGATCATCATCATCGCGTTCGGCAAGGGGGTGGACCGGGAGGGACTGTCGCAGATCACCGCCGCCACGAACGGCTCCCTGCACGAGGCCCAGGAGCCGGGCGAGATCATCGACGTCTTCCTCGCCGCCCTGGCCCGCCGCCTGTGCCACCCCACCTGCAAGCCGACGACATGAGGGGACGCCCGCCGGGCGCCCCCTCACACCGGAAAGGTCGTTACACGCGCTGCCAGAGCGCCGGTACGTTCGGCGGCTCCCACCCGGCGAGGGCGGTGTGCGCCTGGAGGCAGCGGTAGGAGGCGCCGTTGTAGGTCACGGTGTTGCCGACGGCGTACGCCGTGCCGGCCCGCCACGTGCCCGAGGGCGTCGTCGGGGTCACGGTCGGCGTCGGGGTCGGCGTCGGCGTGACGGTCGGGGTGGGCGTCGGGGTCGGGTTGCCGCCCCCGCCGCCGATGTTCAGGTCGATGCAGGAGTAGAAGGCGTTGGTCGTGTCGGAGATGTTCCAGATGGCCAGGACCTTCTGCCGGCCGGAGAAGCCGGAGAAGTTGACCGTGTGCGAGATCGTCGCCGGCGGCTGCTGGCCGTTGCCGTTGAACACGGCCACCCGCGTGTTGCCGATGTAGTACTCGTAGTTCTGGGTGGCGTGCCGGGCGGTGAACGTCCAGGTGAAGGTCACCGAGCTGCCCACCGACGCGACCGGCCAGGGCTTGCTCTCGTCACTGAGCTGGGCGAACTGCCCGAGGTTGGCGTGGCAGCTGCGCAGCCCCTTCGGCCCTTCCACGCTCTGCGGCTCGTAGACGATGTTGCCGCAGCCGGAGACCTTGCCCTGGGCGCAGTTGGCCTGGCGGCTGGGTGGCGTGAGCACGTAGCCGTGGGCGAACGCCGGCGTGGTGTTGAACACCGTGGTGGCGACCGCTATCACCACCACGGCGACCAACGTGAGAGTCCTTCTCATGAAGTGGCTCCTTTACATGGGGGGATGCTCCAAATGTAAAGGAAACTTTCCTAACGGTAAACGGTCGGCTTACTGTTGTCGGAATCTCGGTCAGCGCGTGACGATGAAATCCCCCGGATCGCGCGGCGCCCGGTCGCGCGGTGGCGCCGCGGCGTGCCCGACGGCCACGCAGCCCATCGGATCCCACGAATCGGGCAGGTCCAGCACCTCACGGACGACCGGGCGGCAGAACATCGTGGACGACACCCACGCCGAGCCGAGCCCCTCCACGGCGAGCTGGATCAGGAAGTTCTCCACCCCGGCGCCGGTCGCCACGATGAACATCTCCCGCTCGGAGGCGTTGCGCCGGTCGTCGCGGTAGGTGTGCGAGCCCTCCATCACCAGGCACGGCACCACCAGGTAGGGGGCGTTGCGCAGCACGTCGCCGCGCCTGACCCGCTTGGCGATCGACTGCTCGGTGAACCCGTCGCCGCGCAGGTCCTCGATCCACGCCTCGCGCATGGCGTCGAGCAGCTTGGTGCGGGTCTCCGGCGACTCCAGCAGCACGAACCGCCACGGCGTCGTGTGGTGCGGCGCCGGCGCGGCGATGCCCGCCGCCACCGCCCTGCGCACGGCCTCCGGATCGACGGGCCGCTCCGAGAACTCCCTGATCGTACGGCGGGCGAACACCACGTCGCGGGACCCGTAGCGGAACAGGTCCTCGTCGGCCGGCCGCACCAGCGGCCTGACACCCGGCCCGTCGTCGTCGGTCACCAGGTGGGACAGCCCGCGCACGACCGCCACCGGAACCCCGTCGAGCTTGCCCTTGACCAGCTCGGCCGCGCTCGCGATCTCGTCGGCCAGTGCCGTCACGGTGGCGTTGAGCTGGTTGCCGTAGGAGTCGGAGGTGCCGCGGAAGTCGTCGAGCGGCCGCACGCCGGCCGCGCCGATGGCCACGTCGGTGAGGCCGTGGCGCCACGGGCGGCCGAACGTGTCGGACACGATCACCCCGACCCGGCGGCCCAGGCCCGCCCTGATGCGCCTGGCGGAGGCGTCGGAGTCTTCGGGGAGGAGCAGCACGGTGCCGGGCTCGGTGTTGGAGGCGTCGACCCCGGCGGCGGCCATGACGAAGCCGTGCCGGGTCTGGGAGATGACGGTGTCGCCGCGCCTGGCGACCACGCGCTCGGTCTCCTCCTCGATCGCCTTCGTACGGTCGGGCGCCTGCCGCACCCGGCCCTCGGCCTTGCTCACGATCTTGGACGTGACCACCACGATGTCGCCGTCGCGCAGGTCGGCGCCGGCCAGCAGCGCCGCCAGGTCGTCGCCGGGCCGCACCTCGCCGAGGCCGGTCACGGCGATCACTTCGATCCGGTCGGGGGTGACGGTCATCGTGCGAGCTCCTGGGCCAGGTCGAGGGCGGTGCGGGCGATGGCGGCCGCGGCGTCGGCGTCGTGCATGAGGATCGGCCGGGCGACCACCCGGACGCCGTCGAGCGCGACCCCGGCGTCCTCCTCGGCCACCAGCCAGCCGTCGATCAGCTCCGAGCCGTAGAGCTCCAGCACGGCCTGCGCTGTCGTCTCCACCCCGATCGCGGTCAGGCAGGCGTCGGCCATGCCCCTGACCGGCGCGCCACCGATGATCGGCGAGACGCCTACCACGGTCTTGGGCAGCAGGGCGTCGCGGATGCCGGGGACCTGAAGGATCGTGCCGATGCTCACCACCGGGTTGGACGGCGGCAGGATCACCACGTCGGCCTGCTCGATGGCCTCCAGCACGCCCGGGGCCGGCTTGGCGGTGTCGACCCCCACCAGCGCGAACGACTGGGCGGGGACGGAGGCGCGCAGGCGCACCCACCACTCCTGGAAGTGGATCGCGCGCCTGCCCTGCTCGTCCTCGATCACGACGTGGGTCTCGCAGCGGTCGTCGGTCATCGGCAGCAGCCGCACGCCCGGCTGCCAGCGCGTGCAGAGCGCCTGCGTGATCTGGGAGAGCGGGTAGCCGGCCTCCAGCATCTGCGAGCGGACGATGTGGGTGGCGAAGTCGCGGTCGCCGAGCCCGAACCACTGCGGCTCCACGCCGTAGGCCGCCAGCTCCTCCTTGACGACGTGGGACTCCTTGGCCCGGCCCCAGCCCTGCTCCTCGTCGATGCCGTTGCCCAGGGTGTACATCACGGTGTCGAGGTCGGGGCAGACCCGCAGGCCGAAGAGGGTGATGTCGTCACCCGTGTTGCCGATGACGGTGATCGAGGCGTCCGGCGCGGTGGCGCGCAGGCCGCGGAGGAAACGGGCGCCGCCGATGCCGCCGGCGAGTGACACGATGTGCATGCGGCCCAGTCTTTCACCGGGCTCTGACAAGCCCGTCTTGGGACTGGTTTTCCGCTATTTGTCGGTGGTGTACGTCCAGGTATTGGGCGTTTTGATATGGAAGAGGTTCCTGGGACTCCCGCCGGGTGAGTCGGTGATGTGGCAAACTCCCTTCGGGCTAAAGGGTCCGATGGGGGTACTTGTGAGCAAACTTGACGTCGCCCGGCTTAAGGAGCCGGGCGCATGGATCATGCTCGTCGCCGGATTGATGAACGTGGTGCTGGCGATCGGCCACATCCTGATCGGCTCGTCCGGCTCGTCCTTCACGGAGCGAGCGGTGTCGAACCTCTCGAACGTGACGAGCCCGGTCGTGACGGCGCTGCTGCTCGGCGCCGTGCTGCTGGTCACCAAGATCGGCGAGCCGTCGCCCAAGGCCAAGCCGGTCACGTACGGGGCGGCGGCCGGACTGCTCCTCGCCGCGGTGTTCGGCATGCTGGCGCTGCTGGCGGGCCTGTTCGCCGGCGCCGGGGCCCGAGCCACGATCGAGTACGTGCTCCTCGGCGTGCCCACGCTCGCTCTGACCGCCATCGCGCTGGTCTACCTGCTCCCGCAGGTGCTGCCCGAGCGGCCGGCCGCGCAGGTCTACCACGGCCAGTTCGGCGCCCAGCCCGGCTACTTCGGCCAGCAGCCCCAGGGCGGACCCGGCTACGACCAGTCCCAGCCCGGCTACGGCCAGCCCGGATTCGGCCAGCAGCCCGCCGGATACGGCCAGCAGCCCCCCTCGGGCCAGCAGCCCGGCTTCGGCGGCCCGCAGGACCGGCAGCAGCCCGCCCCGTTCGGCCAGCAGGACCAGCCCCAGCCCGGCTACTTCGGCCAGCAGGACCAGCAGCAGCCGGCCGCCTACGGCCAGCAGCCCCCGTCGGGCCAGCAGCCGGGCTACGGGCAGCAGCCCCCGTCGGGGCAGCAGCCGGGCTACGGGCAGCAGCCCATGTCCGGCCAGCCCGGCTACGGCCAGCAGCCGCCGTCGGGCCAGCAGCCTCCGCCCGGCCAGCAGCCCGGCTACGGGCAGCAGCCGCCGTCGGGGCAGCAGCCTGGTTACGGCCAGCAACCGCCCACGGGCCAGGAGCCGGCAGCCTACGGCCAGCAGCCCCCGTCGGGTCAGCAGTCTGGTTACGGGGAGCAGCCGCCGAGCTTCGGCGGTCACCCCGAGCAGCCCGAGCCCCAGGCCGCCTACGGCCAGCCGGACCCGCAGGCGGCCTACGCCCCGCCGCCGCAGCCGGACGCGTACCCGCAGATCAGAGGCGCGCTGCCGGCCGCCCCCTCGGACCAGCGCCAGCCGGAGCAGCCGGAGCCCTACGCCCCCCAGAGCTTCGGCCAGCCCTACACCCCCGCGGAGACGGCCCCCTCGGTCCAGGAGTACACCACCCCGCCGGCCGGCGAATACACGCCGCCCGTCGGCGAGTACACCCCGGCCCCGTACGTCCCCGCGGACAGCCAGCCGAATGTCTACGGCCAGCCCAGCGCCAACCCGTACGCGCCCCCCGCCGGGACCGACCAGCCCAACCCGTACGCCCCGCCCGCCGAGCCCCAGAGCGGCAGCCCGTACGCGCCCCCGGCCGAGCAGCAGCCCTACCCGGCGGGCGACACCGCCCCCAGCGTCCCGTACCCGCCGGCCGAGCAGCAGCCGTACTTCGGGCAGAGCGCGTTCGACCAGCAGCAGGGCGGCCAGCCGTTCACCGGCTACTCGGGTCACGAGTACGCCACCCCGAACGCGTACCAGGAGCCGGACCCGCCCGTGGACCCGCGCTCGCAGCAGCTCCTGGACGCCTACCAGCAGGCGGAGACGTACCAGTCGAACGTCGGGACGCAGCCGGAGCTCCGGGTGCCCGACTACTCCAGCCAGGCGGGCCGGTCGTACGACGCCCCGTTCGGCCACCCGCAGCACCCCCAGCAGCCCGGCGGCGGGTACGAGCCCCAGCAGGGCCAGTACCGGCCCACCCACTCGGCCCCGTCGATCCCGGCGCCGCAGCCGGGCTGGGCGGAGGGCCAGGGCGAGTCGACCATGCGGATCGATCCCGCATCGGTCGGAGGATCGTTCGGTGGAGGAGACGCTCTCGGCGGCGACCAGCGCCGTCCCGGAGACGACCCGATCGACCCAACAGCCATATACACCCCCAACGAGCCACGCAGGTAACGGACCGGCAATGAACGGCTAGAGAGAAGGTGGGCCACGGGCGGGCGTCTATCCCGCCCTGGTACGGTTCCGACCGCTGACAGGGTTGAACAAGCCAGGCCGACGCCATGTCTCGTGGGGCGTCCGGCTGGGGCGAACATCACATGCCAAGCACACCGGGGCGAGATCTGGTCTTTCCCCGGATACCCGCATGCCGCTTGACGCCACGTACGGCACGCGCGTGTAATTACAACCATGTTGTTACGCCTTCCAGTGGGTGGGTAATAAGGAAGGCGTCCATGGGGGGCTCCATTGCGGGCGGGCGGCAGGGAGGTGTGCAGTGACCGATCCGGTCATCGCACAGGATCAGCTTGACGCTGAAGAACTCGGCTGGCAGGAGCGCGCGTTGTGCGCGCAGACGGATCCGGAGGCGTTCTTCCCGGAGAAGGGCGGCTCCACCAGGGAGGCCAAGAAGGTCTGCCGATCGTGCGAGGTCCGTGCCGAGTGTCTGGAATATGCACTCGAGCACGATGAGCGCTTCGGCATCTGGGGCGGGTTGTCCGAACGGGAGCGCAGACGGATCAAGCGCCAGGCCGTTTAGAGGTATATGGGGGGAAGGGGTCACGCGGACAGCCGTGTGACCCTTTTCGCATCTCCTGATCGGCTTCCAGCTGTATGGTGGGCCCGCCTGATCATCCCCCCAGGAGTCACCCACCCATGCCACGTCCCTACGTCACCGCGATCGTCGTCTCCCATGACGGCGCGCGCTGGCTGGGGGAGACGCTGCGCGCGCTGATCAACCAGAGCCGCAGGCCGGACCGGGTGGCCGGCGTCGACAACGGCAGCAGGGACGGCTCGGCCGACCTGCTCGCCCAGGCGCTCGGCCCCGGCAACCTGATCTCCCTGCCGCGCTCCACCGGCTTCGGCGAGTCGGTCGCCGAGGCGCTCGCCAAGCTGCCGCCCGCCGGGCGCGACGAGTGGATCTGGCTGCTCCACGACGACTGCGCCCCTGACCGGCGCGCGCTGGAGCACCTGCTCACGGCGGCCGAGCAGGATCCCAAGGCGGCCGTGCTCGGTCCCAAGCTGCGCGACTGGATCGACCGCAGGAGGCTGCTGGAGATCGGCGTGACCGTGGGCCGTACCGGGCGCAGGGACACGGGGCTGGAGCCGCGCGAGTTCGACCAGGGGCAGCACGACGGGGTACGGGACGTGCTGTCGGTGTCCACGGCCGGGATGCTGGTCCGGCGCGACGTGTGGGAGCAGGTCGGCGGCCTCGATCCGTTCTTCCCGCTGTTCCGTGACGACCTGGACCTGTGCTGGCGGGTGCGCAACGCCGGCCACAAGGTGCTGAACGTGACCTCCGCCGTGGCCTGGCACGCCGAGGCGGCGGCCCGCAGGCGGCGGCGCATCACGGTCAGCGGCGACCATCCGCGCCGCCTCGACCGGCGCAACGCGATCTTCGTGGTCATGGCGAACCTGCCGTTCGGCGCGATGGTGTGGGCCCTGCTGCGGAATGTGGTGGGCTCCCTCTTCCGCACGGTGCTGTTCATCGTGAGCAAGCAGCCGGCGAACGCGCTGGACGAGCTGGTGGCCATGGGCTCGATCCTGGCGCACCCGGTCCGGCTGCTGCGGGCGCGGCGTGGCCGCCGCCATGGCCGCAAGAAGGGATATATCCGCATAAAGCGGTTGATGACCCCTCGCGGCGCCGCCTACCGGCGCGTCACCGACATGGTGCAGAGCTTCCTGGCCGGCGAGGCCCCCGTCGACACGGCCGGGCGGCACCACCACGCCACGGCGGAGGAGGACCAGGAGGCCGCCGTCCCGCCACCGGACACCGGCGCGTTCCAGCGTTTCATCGGCCGTCCCGGGGTCATCCTCATGTTCGCGCTGACGGTGGTCTCGCTGGTGGCCGAGCGGTCCCTCCTGGGCGGCGAACGGCTCGGCGGCGGCGCGCTCGTCCCGGTGACGGGCGGCGCGAGCGACCTGTGGGCCTTCTACACCGAGGGGTTCCACGACGTCGGGCTCGGCTCGACCGCCTGGGCGCCGCCGTACGTGGCCGTGCTCGCCGCCCTGTCCACGCTCGCGCTCGGCAAGACGTGGGTGGCCGTCTCGGTGCTGCTGCTGGGCTCGGTGCCGCTGGCCGGCGCCACGGCGTACCTGGCCACGCGGCACATCATCCCGGCGGTGCCGGTCCGGGCGTGGGCGGCGGGGACGTACGCGCTGCTGCCCGTCGCGACCGGCGCCATCGCGGCGGGGCGGCTGGGCACCGCCGTCGTGTTCGTGCTGGTTCCCGTGTACGCCTCGCTCGTCGCCACCCTCCTGTCCGCCGAACCCCGCCGCGCCCGCCGTGCGGCCTGGGGGCTGGGGCTGCTGCTGGCCGTGGGGACGGCGTTCGTACCCCTGGTGTATCCGCTCTTCGCGGTGCTGGGCGTGCTGGGTGCCGTCGCCTTCGGCGCCCGCCGCGCCGGCCCCGGCGCGATCTTCGGCCGCCGCACCGGCGCACGTTCCGGCCTCGGCCCCAGTGGCAGCCCCGCTTCCAGCGGCGAGAGCGCCGGCGCCGGTGAAGGCGCCGGACCTGGCTCCGGCAGCGGTGCGGCTCTCGGCTCTGGCGGGAGTTTCGGGGCGGGCAGGGGCGGCTCCCGGCACAGGGGCGGCGGTGCTCGTGCCGGAGGGCGTGCCCATGGAGGGCACGCGTCGGCTGGAGCCGGGCCGGGCCGGGGCGGTGGCCGGCGCGGCGATGGGGCTCGGGGAGGAGACGGCACTCCGGGTGGACGCGGCGCCCGGCGCGGCGACGGGGCTCGGGGAGGTCTGCGCGGCGCAGCGGGCGGCGGGGGTCGTGGGGGACAGGAGGGTGTGGTCGTGTCCATGGCCATCGCGCTCGCCGTACCACTCGTGCTCCTGGCCCCCTGGCTGGCCGAGCTGGTGACCGACCCCGGCAGGATCCTCCTGGAGGCCGGGCTGCACGACCCCGCACTGGTGGACCCGGCCCTCGCCCCGGAATCGCTGCTGGCCCTCAGCCCGGGAGGGCCCGGCCTGCCGCCGTTCTGGGTGAGTGCGGGCCTGGTGGCGGCGGCGCTGGCGGCCCTGCTCATGCGTCGCCAGCGGATGACCGTCGCCATCGGCTGGGGCGTGGCGCTCTACGGGGTGCTGGCGGGCATCCTGGTCAGCCGCATCACCGTCGAGGGGGCACGGGCCTGGCCGGGTGTCCCGCTGGCGTTCGCGGGTGCCGGGCTGGTGGTCCTCGTGGGCCTGACCGCGCACCGGCTGACCGAACTGCGCGCCGGGGGCGGGCTGCGGCGGCTGGGGGCGACGGCGGTGGTGGCGGTGGCGTTCAGCACGCCGCTGCTGGCCGCCGGTCACTGGATGGCCGACGGCGTACGCGGGCCGCTCGTCGGCGACGCCCCCGACGTGCTGCCGGCACTCGCGGCGGCCCGGACCACGCAGGGGGAACGGACCGTGGTGATCAAGGGTTCCGAGTTCACGGTGCTGCACGGGCGTACCCCGCTGCTCGGCGAGGCGGAGCTGCCCGTCGCCTCCGAGGCCCGTACCCGGGTGGGCGGAGCGGTGCAGGGCCTCGTCGGCGGTCGCGGCGGGGACGCGGCCACGCTGGCGCAGCAGGGCATCGCGATGGTGGCCGTGGCGCCGCCGGTCTCGCCCCAGCTGGCCAGGACGCTGGACTCGCAGCCGTCGCTCCAGCGCCTGAGCCTGTCGGAGGCGGGTGGCCTGTGGCGGCTGGCCGAACCGGTCGTCCGCGTACCCGCCCAGCCGGTGAGCGTCCTGCACACCCCGTGGCTGTGGACGCAGGGCGCGTTGGTGCTGCTGGTGGCCCTGCTGGCCGCCCCGGGCAGCAGACAGGCGCCGGAAGGCGCGGAGGCACCCGCCGTGGCCCTGGCAGGTGCGTGATGAGGGTGTTCGTGGCTCTGGCGGGTGCGTGATGAGGGCGTTCGTGGAGAACAGGTTCGGGCTGCTGGCGCTGGTCATCGTGTCACTGGCCGCCATGTACGGCATCGCGTACGTCACCAGACCCGCCCCCGTCCCACCCGCGCCCACCGGCCCCAGGAAGGTGCCCGTGGAGTCGGTCACCGCCGTCTGCCCGGGGGCGAAGGGCGAGCGGGTCAACGTGTACCTGCCCGGCACGCTGAACGGCGAGACCATGGAGGACACGAAGCCGTACGTGACCAACGGCCCCGGCGGGCTGGAGGCCGGCTACCTCACCCGCACCACCGAGGGCGCCGGTCGCGGCCTGGCCGGGGTCCGCTGCACGGAGCCTGCTCCCGCGACCTGGCTGGTGGGCCCGGGCCCGGCGAACGCCGACGTACGCCTGCACCTCATGAACGCCGACAAGGCACCCGCGCTGGCGGACGTACAGGTGTACGCGGCGGAGGGCCCCGTCTCGGGCGACGCGGGCGTCGGCCTGGAGATCGCGCCGGGGGAGCACAAGGAGATCGACCTCAAGACCCTGGCACCGTCGGCCGACGTGATGGCCGTGAGCGTCACCACGATCTTCGGCCGCGTGGCCGTCGCCGCCAGGACCACGCTGGAGACCGGCGGCGTGGACTGGCTCCCGTCGGCCGCGCCCCCGGCCACGCGCGTGGTCGTACCGGGCATCCCCGGAGGCGGCGGCCTGCGCCGGCTCCTGGTGGCGGCCCCCGGCGAGACGGACGCCACGGTGCAGATCAAGGCGGTGAGCCAGGACGCCGAGTACGCGATGAAGGGCCGGGAGTCCCTGGACGTGCCGGCGGGCAGCGTGGTCGCCCTGGACGTCACCACCGGCATGGCCGGCTCCCCCGCCGCCCTGGTGCTCACCTCCTCCGCCCCGATCGTGGCCGGCGTGGTGATCACCGGCACCGGCGGCCGCTCGGACGTCGCCTTCACCGCCGGAACACCCTCACTGGACCTGGGCAGCGCGGTGGCCCGCAACGGCACGGGCTCCGAACTCCTGCTCACGGCCCTCGGAGAGCAGCCGGGCAAGGTGCGGGTGCAGGTGGTGCCGGGCAAGGGGGCGCCGGAGGAGCCGTTCGACGTGGAGGTGGCGGCGGGGCGGACGAGAAACGTGAAGCTGAAGGCGAAGGGCGACTTCGCGGTGGTGGTCACGCCGGTGTCGGGGGAGGTGTACGGGGGCCGGGTGGTGGAGGAACGGCTGAGGACGGGCGTACTCCTCACGGCCCAGCCACTGGCCCCGGCCCGGATGTGGACCCTGCTCCCACCGTTGACGGACACCTCCCACGTAGTCCTGCCCTGAAGCCCGGGGGTTCCCAGGCCGACTGCATGGTCCTCCCACCGAGGCGCGCTTCGCGCGACGGGGACTCGGGCTGCGCCCTGTGGGGGGGGGGCCCCCCCCCCCCCCCGCGGGGGGGGGGGGGGGGGGGGGCCGCCCCCCCCCCCCCCCCCGCCCCCCCCCCCCCCCCCACCAAAAACAAACAACCAAGGACGGAA
>NZ_JBFANM010000153.1:0-12671 GCF_040674815.1 Nonomuraea sp. NPDC049709 | reverse complement strand
AGCGTCATGCGACGGCCCGCCCCAACCGCCTCGGGGACATTACGGGCGAAACCCGCGGAGCCACTCACGCACCCCGACCAGCTGAAGAATCGAGGTTGGTCGTCGACAATCTCCAAGGCCATTTCGAGAATGAGACAATTTGAGGGCCTGACGCCGCTTGAATGACCCCACGCTCTGGGCAGCGCGCTCCCACGCCGTCAGCAGGACTGCAGGAGAAAGTGCAATTGCGTGACACCCCGGTCAGACATGGCGGGCCACCACGGTCACGTTTGGGTCCGTCCGAGCGTCGGAGGCGCGCTTGCGCAAGGAGAGCGTGAAAAGCACCCCGGCGGCTCCGACGAGGGTGACAGCTCCCCCGACGGACACCCAACCGAGGGTTCGTTGTCCTTCCGCCTCCGCCGAGGCCTCGTTCGCGTCTGCGAAGGACTTCCGCGTCGATTCCTCGTCTACCCTGCCCATATACTCGGCAGCTGTTGCTCGCACGGCCCTGGCATACCGCTCGTCGACGCCTGCCTGGTTGAACGCCATGAAGCCGAAGACGCCGGCACCAAACCCGAGAACCAGTAACACGCTCGCAACAATGATCATCTTCTTCATTATGTCCGCTCCTTGTCGATCGGGCTCTTCGGTGCGGCAGCCTGCGCGGAGGCGGCCGTGATCGGTGTTGCAGCCGTCGCTGGCGCCGCTCGGCGACGATTTCTCTCACGATGACTCCCTTTCGCTTCTCGCTTGAGCTCAAGGGACACGACGTTGCGAGCTGTATATTCCGCCCTCAAGTCGTGGTGGACAGCTGGGGAAACGATCTCGGCATGTCGCGTGTTGAGTCTGGAGCAACGACTGCCGGAAAGTACAGGGCGAAAGCCGGACAATGATCGGACTTTTCGCTGGGGTGCGGTCGCGCAAACCGACGTTCCATCCCTGCGAGTTATGCCGAGCTCCGGCGTCGCCGAGTGGTGTTCTGTTCTCGGTCACGCGAGTTCGGGGACGTTAAGGTAATGGGTGGCGTCGCGAGAGATGGGCGGATGGCTTGAGCGATATTGTCGGCGCCGGGCAGGCGTCAGGCTCCGATGGCGAGGTTGCGCAGGGCGGACCACGCTCGGGGTGCGCGGGGTCAGGTGACCTGACGCCAGAGTTCGCTGCACGGCATGCCGTGCAGGGGGCCAGTCTGGTGAGGGAGGAGTGGGCAATCTCGTGCTGGGCGCGCGAGACCGCGATCGGCAGGCGGGAAACCATCATGCGCCGACCCAGGTGCGGGTGGCGGCGTTCTGGGCGGCGACGTTGGCGCGCTCGGCGGCGTAGTCGACGGGGATGGCGCCCAGCAGGTCCCGGCTGATCTGCTCCGTGCCGTCCTCGATGCCGGGCACTCGGCGCAGGCGGCCTGATCACTGCCCTACGCGGGCGACGGCCCGCCTCACTGGTGACGTAAAGGTGACGATCTCGCGCCGGATGTTCGCCCAACTACTGGCCAGCGGAGGTCTGTCCGCGGTGCTTCCCTCGCTCGGCGACGCGCCGCCGACCCGCCGAGCTGGAGCCGAAGCTGAACGCGCTGGCCTCCCAGCAGCAGGCGCCCGGCCTGGCCATGCTCGGCGAGCACACCCAGGCGTTCGACCTCCTGGACGCCGCAGCCGGCGTCCTGCGCGACCACCCGCACCTCACCCATCTCGATGTGCCGGTCTACCTGCACTACTACGACTCCGACACGCTACTGGAGCAGTCAGCGGTCTGTTATCGAGCGGCAGGCCGCACTGATGAGGCGGTCCGTATCCTGGCATCGCCGAGTCGGTACGTACCTACTCGACGTGTTACGAGCGTGGGGACTTGGCGGTTCAACACGGAACCTGCGCTCGTGATCTATTTACACCGCGTCTCGGACGCGACTCGACCAGCTCACCCCGCCGAATGCGGACGCCGACACGCGCTCAAACGCCCAAGACTTCGACTACGCCTCCGCGTAGTCGTAGGCCCTGATGCGTCTATCGAACCGAGGCAACTCCATCCGCACTGCACAGGCCCAACTGGTCGACGCCCTGCGGGTGAGGCCGAGGTCGTCGACGCCCACCTGACACCTCACGAGTGCTTTTCCTCAACGCTCACCACGACGGTCGTCAACCAACGCGGTTGAGGCGGTTGGGAGCCTCCCCTCCGCAGAGCGGCTGCGCAGGGCCACCACCTTCATCGTCGAGCAGCATCGCTCGAGATCGCTCTCCTACATCGAACTCTCCATCGCGTTCAGTACACAGCGACACCCACCGGACCTTAGCCCGCCTGGACGAGCTGGCCCGCGATGTCCGCAACATGTCCCCCTTCCTGCCCTGGTGCTGCTCGCTCGGGTGGGAAAAGAATTGATCGCGTCTAAGCAAGTTCGGCTAAGGACCCATCGAACACTGGAGTTATCAGATGCGTCGCTTCATCCGTGGGCTCGCCGTCTCCGCCTGCTTCCTCGTTACCCTCGGAGTGGCGGGTGCGCCGGCTGTCGCTCAAGACGGAAATGCCCGCGTCAATGGCGCGGGCACCACCAGTCAGGTCTACAGCTGGGAATACACCGGTCTTCAGTTCAGCACGTGGAGCGCATGCGCGGCCGAGGGGCAAGAGTGGGTCCGTCGCACGTGGGCATACGCGTGGCGGTGCCCGACGGCGTACGGCCTCCCCGTGAGATATTCTTTGAACGTCATGCCCGCATAGCGCCCCCGCCGGAGCCGCAGCTTGTCAGGTATGTGACTTTAGACCGTGACTCATTTGGGGATTGATCGTTAGTCCAGGCGC
Organism: Nonomuraea sp. NPDC049709; assembly: GCF_040674815.1. NCBI lineage: Bacteria > Bacillati > Actinomycetota > Actinomycetes > Streptosporangiales > Streptosporangiaceae > Nonomuraea > Nonomuraea sp. NPDC049709. The sequence continues at coordinate 9,908 of NZ_JBFANM010000153.1, read as the reverse complement.
TGCTGGCCACCTTCGCCGCTGACAAGGCCATCGTCGATGAGGCCGCCACCCGCACTGCCGTCAACGAGGTCATCGCAACGGAGTGACATAACCTCCTGGCGGCGGCAGCGGCTTCACAATTCTTTCTCCAGACAGCTATCCATGATCCGCACACCACGCAGTCCGCAGGATTTCCGTACGGTGAAAGTATGTTCTTCGAACCCCCGCCAGCTCAGGAAGAATCGACTCGCCCACCCAAACCTGGATGGCCGGCCTGGTCCGCTCCGCCGGCGGACGAGATGGGCGCGGTGATAGTCAGCGGACTGATACTGGCCCGCACCCCGAATGTCGCCATCACCGTACCGACGATCCAGGCATTCAGCACCGGCTGCCTGATCAACGTGGACATCGTCACCCGACGACAGACTCTGTCCCCCGACGACTTCCAGGCCCTCCAACTATCTGTGTTCCCTCACATGATCACCGGGGTGAAGGCCGAGCAGCCGTTACCGGACCAGCTGCTGCGCTTCGGCGTGCGCCTCGCCGACGGCGCGAAGGCCACCACCGTCGGACAACGTTTGGAGAGAACACAACTCCCGCAGGATCCGCCACCAGGCCCGCAGTTGTCCTTGCTGCTCCCGGGCATGTCCATGCGCAGCGGTGACGAGGACGCAGGTGTCACGACCTGGGGGCTATGGCTGTGGCCTTCGCCTCCCCGGGAGAGGTTCGAACTCGCTGTGGAGTGGCCCGTCAGCGGCATCGAGCTGAGCATCGTCGAACTCGACGGCGCGGCCATCGCGGCCGCCGCCCAGCAGGCGGTCCCGTACTGGCCGGAATCTCCACAGGACAGGTAGAGCCCTACCATCTTCGCTTGCGGAGGAGGGCCTGCCTGCGAGTCCGCGATCGTGTTCGGTCCATGGGTTGAAGAATGCCTCTGAATCGACAGTCCCAGCGACAAGATGCACATCAAGCCGCCAACCTGCCCACCATGACCCCGTTAGCTCCACGCTGCCGGGGTCTTCTCATACCGCTTCATCGTCATCGTGAATGGCGCGTTCATCCTCAACTTGAGTGTCCGCGAACAGGCCCGCGAGGCCGACCGGCGCACGGACTGGGTCGACAAGACCAGCACCGATCTGGCATGCCGGTTCGACGTGATCGCCGTCGGAGACCTGACAATCTCCGCCATGACGCGGTCGGCGCGATGCACTCGCGGCGCGCCAGGCCGCAACGTCCGCCAGAAGGCCGGACTGAACCGGGGCCTTCTCGCCGCGGGGTGGGGGCTACTCGTGGCGCGGGTGGAGCAGAAGGCTCCGGGCGAATCGTGACAATCAACCCTGCGTACGCGAGCCAGCGGTGCTCGGCGTGCGGGATCGTGGACCGGGAGGCGCGCGAGAGCCAAGCGCGTTTCCGGTGCTGGTCCTGCGGATACGCCGGCAACGCCGGCGTGAACGTGGCCAGGAACACGCGGCAGGGCATGCCGCTTCCGCGCGGTCCGGCCCACCGCTGGGCGGGCCGGAGCACCGCGAACCTCAGTCCATCGGCCAGGCGTACTCGAAGTGGGGCAGTTCAAACCCCTGCTGGAAACGGGCTATCCGCTCGTCCGTGCGGCGGGCACCGTGTCGTTCGTAGAAGGCGATAGCGCGCGTGTTCGCTTTGAGTACTTCCAGATAGACCTCCTTGGCGGGGTGCTCGTCCACCGCCCACGCCAGCCCTTGCCGCAGCAGTTCCGTTCCGATGCCTGAACCAGTGTTACCCGGCCGCACGTGGAGGTTGTCAAGCAGAATCCGCCCATCGGGAGCCGGAAGCAGGTAGGCAAAGCCAAGCAGCCCGCCATCGCCGTCGTGAGCGAGAAAGAGCCCAGATCCCCGCACAGGCGAAGCCAGTCGTTCCCGCCACAACGCCAATCGATCGTCGGCGACGGGTCCACTCAGGAAGCTGTCGGGCATGATCCCCGCGAACGCCGAACGCCAACTGTTCACATGCAGAGCAACGATGGGAAAAAGGTCATCAATGGTGCCACTTCTTATCTGCATGGCAGAGATCATTCCATGCGGGCATGGGGTTCAAAGACACCTTCTCAACATGACCTCCTCCTGGTGAGGTAGTTGCTGTTGGAATCCCCGCCTTCAGGCGAGTGGAGGATGTCAAGGTGAGAGAGAGCTTGCGCTGCTCCTCCGTGTGAGGAGGGATTATGGCCAACTCGACAAGCGTGCCGTGTCCTGTGGATCGCTCAACGGGGTTGCGGAGCCAAATCCTGCTCGAGGCGACGGCGATGATGCCCTGCTAGACGATCTCCAATCGCCAGATGATGCCGTTGGTGAACGGCATCAGCTCGGACTCGGTGTGATCCTCGCCCACGGCCCAGACAGTCGCCTGGCCGGGCGCCCGCGCCAGCCGCATCACAGACCTGCCGCCATACGGCCCGGCAGGAACCTTGTAACTGGTCCACCTGCCTCCGAAATAGCGGGCAAGTTTGCTGTTGCGGATGGCCCACAGTCCGCCGGTGCCATCCGAGACGATGTGGCCGAGGCGGGACTTCTCAGGCATAACCGTGACCGTCCATCGGCCTGCGGCCCACTTCAGGAGCAGGGGTCGGGCGCACATGCTCTCCTCCTCGCCGCAGATCCAGTACATCCTGGCCTGCATCCAGACTTCCCCGTTGTCACCGACCGCAAGGCCGTACGGCTCGGTCTTGCCCTGCTTGTCCCCGTACAGTCGTGGGATCTGCGGCTTCGGCGGCCGACTCCAGGACTGGCCGTTCCACCGCGCCAGCGCCGGGTGGCCATCCGTCATGCCCGCTATCCACACCTCATCCGTGGCACCTCCCGCGAGGGCATGGATGGGGATGGGGGCCTTGCGTGTGCTCGAGTTCGTGCCGTCCCATTCCCAGATCCGCTCATAGCTGCCCGCCCAAATCCGCTGTCCGGTAACGGTGGCGCCCACCTCGAAGGTCCAATCGTGGCCGAAGTCCGTGACGGTCCATGCTGTGCCATCCCAGGCGGCCGCGCATCCGCGTGCGGTGTTTCGCGGGCAGCGGCCAAACACCCACACCTTGCCGTCGGCGGTCGCTGTCAGCTGCTGAGGCCAGACCACCTGGTCGAACTCCGGCAGTGGGCGCCAGGCCGTACCGTCCCAGCGCAGGACGACCACTGCTTGCTTGTGCGGCCCGCAGGCGCTCGGCCCTTTGGGGTACTTGCGCCAGCCCAGCGCGTAGACGGTGCCGTCGGACAGAGCCTGCACGCTGGTGAAGGTGTCGCTGAAGGGATAGGTGTTGTAGTGGACCATGCGGACGGTGTCGCCCATGGGCAGCTGCGGCGGGGTCGGTGGGAGGGTGCTCTCCGGGTCCAACTGGCAGACGTGTGTGGGGCGTGCCTTCGGGCGCTTGGTCTTGGCCGCTTTGGGAGGCGGGCCTGACGAGCACGCGGCGACCAGGATAAGGATAATCGTGGCCACCACGAATCGTATCATGGCGTTCACAGTGACACGTTCTAGCGCAAGGTGTCGCGGACAAGTGAGATCCGGCCGCTCCGCCGTACTCGTGAACGACGGAACGCTCAAGTGAGGATGAGCCTCCTCCGCAGGAGGACGCGTAGCAGTCCTCGATCCGGCGAGGAAGACGTGTTCAGGAATCAGCCGGTAGTTCATGTGTTCACCTCCACCGCGCCAGCCTCGGCACACACGTTGCGGGCAATGGGCTCGGACTTCCAACTCGCCGTACGCGAATCCGCCGCCATGCAAGTAGAGCACTTGGGTAGCGACCGCCACCCGCTTCCACCTCGACGCCTGCCTTTCTCACTGAGTAATCGCACGATGGTGTGATGAACGCCGCCGTGGCGCTCAAACTCGTCGACATCCTCGATGGCCTGGATCCTCACGTGGACGAGTGCCACGTAGCCCGGCGCAGACGGCGTGGAGGTTGTGCCGGATCCGTTGCAGATCGATGAGCAGGTTTGGGGGCAGCAGTCCCGAAGACACAGATGGACTGGACTTCGCCCTGGGATCTGAGCCAGCTGAGGCCAGGCCGGTTCGTTCTCCAGCGCGGTGCTTCGCCGCCGAGCCGTGACCAGCTCGGCGGCGTCGCTGGAGGTGATACGGGGGTTCCAGGTCAGCATCGATGCGGTCTTGACGGCGCCAGTTGGAGATCGGCTGATCACTGATCTCGAGGTCGCGGGAAGCTGCTCGACAGTCCGGCCAGCCTTGGGCAGATCTCTGCTGAGCCTCTCGGCGTGCAAGCCGACCAAGGCAACTCCACGAAACTCAGGGGCACATCATCCTTGACGCCGACCGCGTGCCTTGTCCAGGAAGGGTAGAGGGTCAGGTGCCCATGGTGATCTTGACCCACGACCAGTAGCGTGCCGTGCTGGTGTAGACCTCGGGCGTGTTCAGGCACCCGCTCTCGCCGCCGCTGCGGCTGGTCACGCCGATCACCTTCCAACCGCCCGCCGTCCGATACAGCAGCGGACTGCCGGAGTCACCGCTGCAGGCGCCGGCCGAGTCTCCCTTGCCCCGTGCCGCGCACAGGTCACCGGGCGTGGCCTGGAATTCGTCGCCCCACCGGCAGTCGGAGTACGGCAACAGCTTCGTGTCGAGTTGGCGCAGTTCCCTCGGTATCGACGCGGCATCTCCGTCGACCGTGAACCCCCAGCCGATCATCCGCACGGGCGCACCCTCCGGCGCGCGGGCCATCCCGATCGTCGGCGCATTCGCCGGCCCGCTGAGCCGGATCAGGGCAATGTCGCCCATGCTCTCGGTACCCGCACCCCAGAGCGGGTGGACGATGAACTCGGCGATGTCGATCGAGGTACCGCCCAGGTAGTCGTTCGAGCCGACGCTGACCTTAAAGTCGGCCGGGAGCCGACCGGCGACACAGTGCGCTGCGGTCAGCACCCAATCCGACTGGATCAGCGCGCCACCGCACCGGTGTGGCGAGGGCCGCGTACCCTGATCCCGATACTGAAGCGAGACCGCGAACCGGTACTGCTCAGTAGCCGGATCTCCACCGATGATCCGTGGATCACGGTCCGCTGACGCGGTCCCCGCACCCATCAGCGCCAGCGCGATAGTCGCAGCGAGCGCGAGGGCAATGCGCACAAGCCTGCTCGTCATCACTCTCCTATGTCTCGTTCGGCGCGCCCTTTCGGCCGCGTTCAGCGGCGAAGATACGCACTGCCAGCTTCACATCGGCTTCTGGGAGGTACCGCGCTGCTCGTGAAGCGGACGCCCCCGCTACCGACCCACTCCGATGACCGACGCCCTCGGCTGGCCCCGGCCGTTGCGCCGTCGTCGGTAGCCACGCCCCGCCCCGCGTCCCTCTCGGCCTCCTCCTCTGATGGGGGCCTGTGGCAAACGGCGGAAATCCAAGGTTTTCCTCGGCATCGACAGGCCGTTCGTCCTGGCTCGTGCAGCACCTCACTCACGGCGGCCACAGGCGCTCGATCGGGCCGTGGTGAAGCAGAGCCGGCACCCGCCGAGCGTTTCTCCCGAACTGCTGGAGCGACGGCGTGCGGTGCTGGCCACTTACCGGGCACTGCTCGACCGTGGCGGCGTGACCACCGTCCTGGGCGACCTGCTGCGCCTGCATCAGGTAGCCAGACGCGTCCCATGGCGGAAACACCGGCACAGAGCACGCGCACGGCCGGCAGGCAGGCAGCCACCTTCGTCCCCCTGACCGCCGAGCAGATCCGCAGCATGACCGCGCACCCGGCCCCGGCGGGACGCTCGCGATTGAGCTGCACAGCGAGACCGAGCTCGACGTCATCGCCGCGAACTCCCGGCGGTACATGCTCCTGTTCGCGGGCACGGTTGCCGAGCTGTTCGACCGCCTTCGTGTAGAGCTCGGTCACCCCGGGCGCTCGTCGGCGGCGTGCGTGGTGTGCGCGGCGGTCAGCTCCTGCTGTCGCTGCCGACGTACGGCCAGCAGCAACGTCACTGCGGCGCCGACACCGGCACCGGCCACCAGCGCGGTCCGGACGGCCTCGATCCGGGTGGCAACCTACCTGTTGATGTGGAGCTTGCCCACGTCCTGCAGCAGCCAGGCGCTGACAGCCCGGACTGCCACGCCGACCAGCAGCGCGGCGGGCAGAGCCCACCACCACATCGAGCGCCAGCCGCGCCTCGGGTGGACGGGCAGATGGCTCGGGAGAGCGCCGGATCGGGCCCATGCACCCATTCCATCGACCTGGTCCGGCACCGAAGTGAATTGCTCAGTGGCCTGCAGAAGCGCCTCCACTTTGGGACTCATCGCATCGACCCTTGCAGCGGGGAGGTTGATGCGCGCCAGGAGGGAATAGGGAATACAGCTCGCTTTGGTAGAACGCGCCGCTTGAGTCGGCACGGGGCGCGGTGCGGGGATTGCCCCCGGTCCGTTTCCTCGGTCCGTTTCCCCGTGCCGCTCGCCGCACCCGGCGTGGACTCTCACCGCACCGGGCGCTCTACGTGTCTTGACCGTTGGTCAGCTGCTTATGGGGGGCGGCCGCCTGGACCGCATCACCCGGGAGCCGAGCGGCACGAGCAGGCTTGAGCGCACAACAGCCTGACCGGCCGGACGAGATGAGACACGCCATGACCGCGCGCCTGCCCCGGCTCACTCAAGTGCATCCACGCCGCTACCCCTGGCCGCACTGGACCGAGGCATCGGCCGAGCCATGCTCACACGAGCCGAGCTGCTCAACTCCGAGATCCAGGTGCCGCCCAGCACTGGTGGTTCGGTTCCGGTGCGTGGGCGTGGTCGGCCCAGGCGAGATCCTGCACTGGCGGGACTCGCCCCTCATCGGTGACAGCAACCTCGAAGCGGCCTCAGGAAGGCTTCCCCGCCGCTCCGGGAGTTCTCACCGCTCACGGCCCCCATGAGCGTCCCGCCCAGAGCGACGTCCCGCCGCGCCGGGGGTCACTTCCGCCCGCGGCCTCGCCCCGTTGTACGCCGCGCTGGTTGGCGACCATGAGCGACCGGCGGCGGCCGCCCAGCGTCTCATCAACGCGCTCGCCGCGGCACCCTCTGAATGACGGCCGATAGCAGGGTCACGCGACCGGACATTAGGCGGACATTTACAGGCCAAAACCGGCCATATGTCAAGTAACGCAGATAGGAGAGATGCCGGCGACGCTAGAGTGACTGTCGGCATATCCCGATCTCGCGCGGCACGATGCGAGACATTCTTATGCCAACGATGTAAAAACATATGAAGGGTAAGTCGACATGAAGGCGAAATTCGCCGTGCTCGGCACGCTGACGGCGGCCATTGTCACCGCCGGGGCCGGGATCTCCGCGGCTCACGCCGAGGCTGACCGGCAGGCCGGCCCGCGAGCCGTTCCGCTGGTGCGGTACTTCGACGGGCTGAAGCACTATGTGACCAGCGGAGCGCGGCCGGGCCCGAAATACCGTGAGGAGGGCCGGGTCCCCATTCTGGCCAGCAGCCTTCCGGGCACGAGGGCAATCTACGGCTGTTTCGCGGGTAACGTTTCGCGCGACCAGTTCCTGACCGGCGCGGCCGATTGCGAGAACAACGTCAGCAGCTCGAAGAACAACACGTTCATCCGGCGGGAGGGCTTCCTTTACACGAGCCCGGGTGCGGGCAGGCGACCGCTCTACCGCTGCTACGTCCCGCACACGAAGAGCCACTTCGTGTCCGTCCGCTCCGACTGCGAGTCGAATCCGCCGACCTCGAAGGTGAATGCCGAATTCATCCTGGGTTATTTCCCGTACGCCGGCTAGTGAAGCGGGCTGCTCTCCCTTTCCGGTGATGTGACGTGCAAAGCTCCTGGCAGGCGGTATCGCGAAGCTTCACCGCCTGCCAGGAGCTTTAGCGTTATGCGTCGGCCGCCGCCGACGTGTCATGCCCGGCCGTGCCCCGCTATCTCCTGCGCATGACCGGCCGGTCTATGCCCCGGCCGGTCGTCGACGGGTACGGGCCGTGTAAGCCGGGCCTGGACGCTGCCCGCTGGGTGGCCTGCGACCGGTGCGGTGTTCGCCCCGACCCGCAGGGCAACCTGCCAGCCCAGCCTTTCGACGTCGGCCAGCCGTACACGAACGACATGTACCGGCCCGCATTCGTCCAGCGGATGCGCGAGCTGGGGGCGTCCACATGGGGTCCCGGCCAATGTCCGGACAAGCCAACCGGTGTCCTCGGCGGCGAGTTGGTCGTGGGCAAGACGTTCGGCGTGTTCGCGGTCGAGGTGAAGGTCGGTAACTGCGTCAGCGAGCAGACGCTTGCCGCGCACATCAGACTGTGGCCGTTCGGGGCGCTGTACCTGCGCACCGAACGGTTCGGCACCTGGCTGCAGCGGCGCCTCAACCCGACCGGTTACGACTCGCGGGTGATCGGCCTGTCCGTCGGCGGCTGGGGGATCCGCACGCAGCTGTGGGCCCGCCGCGACTCCTGGTCGCGCGACGACCCGTGGTGGATGCACGGCTCCGTCAGCCTCGAATTGGTGGAGAAGACGTTCGGGCCGAAGCGGTACAGCTACGAGGACTCCGACGGGCCGGTGCTCGGCTGGGTGAAGATGCCCGAAGGCGACTCCCACTAGGTGCAGCTCACACTCAAGCGGCAGCGACCCTGCCGGCCCCGTCTCAAGCTGACGAAGTGGGCGTGGGTCGTGGCGTGGGAGGCCCCGAACGGCGGCATCCTCACCAAGCCGCACAGCCAGAACCGCATCACCGGCCCTGCGGTGGAGGCCCCCATCGCGTCCGTCGAGACGCGCTCGTGGGACGTGCTCGCCTGCGCACTCATCGCCCGCAAGCTCGGCGAAGATCTCGCCCGGTACGGCTACCGCTCCGACAGCGTGGAGGGTTGATGCGCCGGATCGAGCGCATGCGCCTGCATGAGATTCCCCGCGCCGTCCGCAACCCCAAGGAGCACTACCTTCCCGGCATCCGCACGTCGATCCACGCGTTCAGCGCGGTCATCGCCGGCGAGCTCAACGAGCGGACAGGCCGTCTCGTCGTCGGCCATGGTCGCCTCCAGGTCCTGGAGGCGATGGCGGCGGAGCAGGTGTCGCCAGCCGAGGGGATCCTTGTCGACGACGACGGCACATGGCTGGTGCCGATCGTGCGCGGCTGCTCGTCCCGCAGTGACGCGGACGCAGAGGCGTACCTGGTCGCGAACAACCGCACCACCGAAAAAGGCGGCTGGGAAGAGCAAATGCTCGCTGCGGTGCCTGTCAAACCGGATGAGACGTCAGACTACTTGTGTGGTTTGTGGTGGAGTGTCGTTCTGCAGCGTGGTGAGTGGCTGGTTGATCCACACCTTGGTCGGTAGCGCCGGCGGGTAGGGGCGTCGGCCGCGGAACCGTTCGGGATGGGCAAGGAAGGCCGCGTGGAGAGTGGCGATCCGCCGGGCCTGGATGCCGGCGGCGGTGCCATCATGCACCGACGCGGGCGTGTGCATCGCGATTCCGGAATGGCGATGTTCATGGTTGTAGTAGGTGAAGAATTGGGCGCAGAAGACGTTGGCGTCTTCGATGGATCCGAACCGTCCCGGGAACGCGGGGCAGTACTTGAGTGGACCGCCCCGGGAATCTTGGAGGCTACGATTCCTGCGAACTTGCGAATGACGTAGTAGATCCCTGCGTCTTATAGAAGGCGTCCTCGTACTCCTTCGGCGGAATATTACCACAGAATGAGTGGAGCCTCGTCTCGTTGTACCAGGAAACCCATTCCATAGTTTCCAGCATCACGTCGGTGACGCCGCGCCAGCCGCCGCGAAAGTCGATGAGCTCTTTCTTGTACAGACTGTTCAGCGACTCGGCGGCAGCGTTGTCGTAAGAATCACCTTTACTGCCGACCGAGCGCACCGCGCCGATATCCGCCAGACGCTCACCATAGCAGATCGACGTATATTGCTTGGGTTCAACCTGTCGTTGCAACACCGGCATGTTGGATCGAGCGTAGCTGCTCGTCGAACACCTCGGCGGGGGTGCGCCAGCCGAGG
>NZ_JBFANM010000152.1:0-13231 GCF_040674815.1 Nonomuraea sp. NPDC049709 | reverse complement strand
CGGCGTCGAGGAGCTCAAAGCCCTCGCCCTGGGCGCGCTGCGGCGGTTACAGAAGATGCCTGCGCTGGTGCGATCGTTCTTCGCCGATCCTCATCCGGCCTACATCGCCGCCAGCCTCCGATAGTCCAGAAACCCACGAACTGATTGGATCATCCGATCCACCGTAGTAGTAGTAGTTTGGCTCTTGCCCACTTTCGGTGGTGACGGAAAGTGGTTTGGCCGAGCAGGATGCGATGACGGAGGAGTGCGAAGCCGGCTCGCCCGTACATTTGCCTCTTGATCATTTTCGTTTTGTGTTGACGCCTTCGGTGCCGCCGTTATGGAACGGGAGCGTGAGGGCGGCGTTGACGGCGGCCCGGTCGTAGTCCAGCCCGCGGGTGAAGGCGTGCAGGTGGGGCAGGTCGACCTGACGCGCTTGTTCGATCCAGGCGGTCGTTCCCGGACAGTCAAGATGAGGATGGCCAGGTCACTCGTGTTGAGGAGGAGCTGAATAGGATCACCCCCGCCAGCGAATCTTGGCGAGGGTGATGGTGTGCAGGTCAGCGCGGTGCTGTTCAGGGTGTCGGAACTGATCTCCTTGTTGATAACTTGTTCATAGGTGTGCCGGGAAGTCTGGTCGGCGGTTCTGTCGCCGACTCCTGCAGAGGCCACCCATGTATTCGACCAGGTTGACGGCCCGACCAGCGGAGCTGGTGCTTCCTGCGTCGAGCGGGCGTGCGCGGTGATCCGTGATTTGGTGGTGCCCGGTGGGATCTTCGTGGGGTTCGTCGTGGTCTGGCTCGCCTTAGGAGGATCATCTCGTTGGGTGTGGCCCGCGGTTGCCATCGTGGGAGTGCTGCTCGTAGTCCGTGCGTCGGTCTATCGACGGACGTCGAAGCGGCACCGGGGTGAGGACCAGCCATGATTGTGGGGTTGATCACTCGGTGGCGATGACTTCGCCAACGGCGGCGCGGGTGGCCGATTCGTCGACGATGGCATCGTGCTGGACTTTTCCCTCCGTGGCCTATGGAGTATCACGCGCTTCCCATACGGTCGCCTCACACCCAGGGCTCCGGCGTAGTGGCGTTTTGTCCTGTTTCTCGATCATGTTTGGTCGAGGACGGTGAGGGTGCGGGTGGCATCGCGGGAGATGTGGCGGATGGCTTGGGTGATGTTGCCGGCTCCGGTCAGGCGCAAGGCGCCGATGGCGAGGTTGCGCAGGGTGGCCATGGCGTGGGGTGCGTTGCCGGTGCGGACCTGGCTGTGGTCTTCGGCGTAGGTGACGTCGCGGACGTAGTGGAGTCGGTTCTCGATGCTCCAGTGGCCGCGGATCCAGGTGGCCAGGTCGCTGGGAGGGGCCTGCCAGGCGGGCAGATCGGTGATCGCGTAGACGGTCACGGTCCGCCACTTTCCCGCGCTGCCGTCTCTGACCTGGCGCTTGATCTGCATTGCCTGGACGGCGTGGGGAAACAGCAGCCCGGTGGTGACAGTGACGACTTTGAGAGTGCCGTGTTCCTCGCGTCCGTGTCCGCGGTCACGTTCGCGGTGCTGGACGGGAATCTGTTTCCATGACAGCCGTTTGACCTGCGCGTACAGGCTGGGCTGGTTCTTCTTGACGATCAATAAGTAGTGCGCCCGTTTCTGCTCGATGAGGAAGGTGGCGTGCTCGCGCTGGGTATGCAGGGCGTCGGCGGTGACCACGCGATTGTCCAGGTCGAGACGCTTCAGCAAGGGTTGGAAGCGGGTGATCTCATTGGTCTTGCCGTCCATGTCGGTCTGCGCGAGCACCAGGCCGCTGCCGTGGTCGAAGGCGGCCAGTAGATGCACCGGCTCACCACCGCGGTGGCGTGCGCCGCGCAGGGCCTTACCGTCGACGGCCACGGCCTGGCGACGCGCACGGCCGCCGGGACAGGCGCTGGTTGCGGCGGCTCGCCCGGCCAGCCAGGAGCACACCGCCTCATCCAGGGCGTCGGTGTCGATCTGTTCGAACAGACGCCGCACGGTTGACTCGTCCGGCGGCTGCCATGCCCGGCTCAGCGGGTCCCGGCGGACGCCGAGGACGGCCATCACCTCGGCGGGGGCATCAGCGATCCACTCACCGATCGCCGTGAAGGAACGTGCGCCGGCCAGCACGGCAGCCGCGGCACCGGCCAGTAACGACGCCAGCGCGTGTCGGACGCCACGTGGATCACGGGGGTCGGGAAGGCGTTGGAAGCACTCCAGCAGGCTGAGGCATTCGGCAGCGGAGGCGGCCAGTGGGCTGGGTTCGGCCAGTTGGCCAAGGACAGCACTGATCGGCGATGATGACAGGACAGGCACGGTCTTCTCTGGTGATCATTAGGCGTCGAGAACCTCATGATCTCGAAGGTCGTGCCTGTTCTCGTCCTTGTACCCCTCTTACAGCCCCGAACAGTCACGCCACGAAACGGGACACTCGGGCTGTTACCGATACCTCGCCGTGGCCCTGGCCTCACACCGAGCCCCCTTTCAGGGCGACCCCCGATGGGATGCGAGTGATGGGATGGGCATACTGCCGACGCTACGCCCATCCCGGTGCCACTGTTGCCGGAAGCCCGCGGCTCCGGAAGTCCGCGACTATTGGTCGGCTACCACGATGTCGTCGAGGTGGAGCGCGTTGCCGTCGCCGCCGTCGGCGCTTCTGATTTCCAGCGTGACGGTGCTGGTCGTCGCGGGCGCGGTGAGTTGCGCTGTGAACTCCTTCCAGTTCGTGCTTAGGCTGTTCAGCGGCACCTCATCGGTCTTGAGGAGTTGCTCGCCGGTGTCGAGCCACAGCACTCTGAGGGTCGCTGCAGAAATTCCCGGCGTGCCCTGCCGCGCCCACAGGCTTACCTTCTTGGCGCCCGGAGTGGTCGCGAACCCGGGCCAATTGCCCAAGTGCACGCCCCATCCCCCGCCTCCGGTGACATCGATCTCCAGACCAAAGGCGCCGGCATGGGCTGCGTTGGCGGTTCGCCGGATGGTACTCGTGTACCAGGCGACCCATTGGCCGACCGAACCTTCGATGGTTGCCGTGTCGGTATCGAGCGCGTTGAGAACGGGAGGCGGTTCTGTCACGCCGTTGAGGGTGCTGCGGGCATCCTGGTTGTACGGCGCGGAACGCCAGGCGTTCCATGAGATGGTTTCGCCCCAGCCCTTGGCGAACTTCCAGTCGCCGACATAGGTGTTGTCATGGAAGCTGTTGCCACTGGTGTGCATGACGCTCTGCTGGATCTCCGCGACCGTGTAGGGCATCCATGGCAGGTTGTTGTCGCCTTGGGCGTACAGGGCCTGCGCACCACAAAAGGTTCCCGCGCACGGCACTTGTGATTTATCGAACCGGAACTCGTTGGCGAACACTTTCACGTTGCGCGAATGCCAGCGGCAGTCGCTGCGGTAGGGCTCGCTCGTGATGGAGGTGTAACAGGGGTGGGTGGCGTTGATCGGGTTGAGGTAGTCGTAGTCGTACGGCGGCGGGATCTCTGTGGGGCTGACGAAGGGCGTGCAGTAGGTCTTGCTGGTGTTCCCATTAGAGTTGCAGAAACGGTTGGTGTTCTCGAAGATCGAGATGCCGGAGAAGTTGTCCTCGAAGAAATTGTTGTTGATGTTGAGAGTCGGGCTGCCGCTCGTGCTATGAGCGAGCCGCGCGTCACCGCCTGATTCCGAGATGTAGATAGCCGGGGCCGGCGAGCCCAGATTGTCATTGCCGCTGACCCAGGCATTCCGCTTGAAGACGTTGCGGCTGATGGTGGCGTTGTAGCTGATCTCGTACCAGAGGCCGATGCTTTCGTTGTGCTCGATCCAGTTGCTGTCGAAGAGGAAATCGATGTTGTTGGTGTCGGCCCAGAAGCCGACGCTCAGGTTGTCGTGCACATAGTTTTCCGTGATGGCGGCGCCATCGACATCCCAGAATTTCACACCGCCGGTGCAGCCGCACCCATCGATCTCGCTCTCCCAGTCGTCCTGGTTGTTGCCGGCTATCTCGTTGTTGTGGACGACGATGTCCTTAATCGCCGAGCCGCCCTCGATCTGAGGCTTGTACATGCTGATGCCGTACTGCCCGTTGTCCTTCAGGCAACTGTGCCGGATCGTATTGGAGTCGCCGAGGAATACAGCCGCGCCATCGTTGTGGTGTGCATAAAGGAATTCCATCAACCAGCCGCTACCTGAGTCATGGTTGATGACGCCTTCGTTGTTGTTGTCCAGTCCGCGGCCGAAGTTGCGGATCTCGAGGTAGGCGATGCGCACATTGGTGGCGGTGCCGGCGAATGCGTAGCGGTTGGCATGCCCGCCGTCCAGGACGGCGCCTGGAGCTCCTATATAGCTGCTGTTGCTGCCTGGCACTATCTGGCTGAATTCGCCGTCGCCCAGGGTGTGTGTGCCCGGGGCGAACCAGTAGGTCTTGCCGGTTTGACCGAAGTTAAAGCCATTGTTGTTGCCCGCCGGGACCACTATCGCACCTGACGGAGCGCTAGGCGGGCCGGTTTCCCATTGGCCACCGTCGCAGACCTGTAAGGCGGTCGGCAACTCCGCATACCAGCCACCCGGGGTGCGATCGGCCGGAACAACGGCGTTGGCGGGCTGCCCGATCAGAAGATTGGCGAGGTTGACGACAGCTAAGAGTGCGACCACAACAACAGAACGTCTCATGAAAGGCGTCTCCCGTTCGGCTCGTGACATTGTGGATCAGCGTAGGGCCGCATGGCTTCAAATCGCCTACTACATGGGTGAGCTGCGATGGCGCGCCGTGACACACCCGATGGGGGCTCTTCGAAATTAGGCGGGGTCGAGGTGTCCTCGGCCGCGTCGGGTGGTGGCACAGCGGGTGCGTAGCCGTTGGTTTTCGGGGTTGCGGAAGCCGTAGCCCGCGTGCAGGACGGACTCGGCGGGCTCGACCCGCTCGGTCATGAGAGGATCTTCCCCGTGATCTCAGGTCGCTTGTTGTGCCCGTGGTGGGATCGCTGGCTGAGACTGTGATCCGTGGGAGCCGTATCACCTGGCTGGGCCTGATGGTGAGCGCGTCGCGCCGGTGTCGGAGTTCCTGCGAGACCTGCAGGCGGCTGCGCGGCCGGCGACCACGCAGCGGTCCTATGCACTCGCGCTGTTGCGGTGGTTTCGATTCACGTGGGCCGTCGGTGTCCCGTGGGATCACGCGACCAGGACCGAGGCCCGCGACTTTTGCCGGCATCTTCAGATCGCTGACAAACCCGGCTGCCCATCCACCGCGACGGCTTCAATGCCGGGCAAGCGGCCGCGGGGAACGAAGTACGCACCGTCGACGGTGGCGCACTGCGAGACGGTCTGCCGGAGCTTCTGCTCCTATCACCTGGATGCCGGGACCGGACCGCTCGTGAACCCGTTTCCGCTGGCCAGGCCGGGCCGGGCGGGAGCGCATCGCAACCCGATGAACCCGTTCCCGTGGCAGAAGGCCGGCCTGTTCGGGCCGCGGGTGCGCCGCCGCGTCCCTCGGCAGGTCCCCGACCAGGTGTTCAACGAGCTGTTCGCCGGGCTGGGCCTCTCACCGGGACCGAGCCCTCGTGGCGTTCTGGGTTTCTACCGGCGCCCCTGCCGCCGAACTGCTCGGCGTCGTGTGCTCGGGCGCCGATCCGGGGCAGCAACTGGTCACGGTGATCCGCAAAGGATCCCGGGCTGTGCAGCAGCTCCCGGCATCGCCGGACGCGTTCGTGCGGCTGGCTGCTGTGGCAGAACGGCGACGGCTACCGTCTGGCCAACCTCCGTTGAGGTCTCCGGCAGGTGTCCTGCTGGTGCTCGTCGTGATTCCGACGGTCGCGAACCTGGCCGGCGGCGGCCCAATGTACATCTGGACGCCGTCCCTCCCTTGCCCCTCCTGCGCCTGGTCACGGAGGCGGGGCTGCTGAACGCCTGGTTGGTCGCCGACCTGCTCGCCGACCTCGGCGTGATCGGCCTACTCGCGGCGGCGGCCACCGCCGTGAGGGAGTACGCCGTGGCCGCGACACTGCTGGCCCTGGTCGCCGCCGTCAGCCTCGCCGCCACGGCGGCCGGCGCCCTGCTCCCCCTCTGCTACGCCCTCCTCTCCACGGCCGGACTCGTGCTGGTACGGCGGGCCAGGCCCTTCTCCACCTGAGCGACCAGCCTTCGTGCCGTCCTTTCATAACCGAGGTCGAGGAACGACGGAACAGCCACCAGCGGGACGGGCTGTTCGAGCAAGTCAGGGGCGGTGCGGCGACGAACAGCGTCGAGTCAGCCTCCGGCTCCAACACGGTGGGATGGTCCGGCGAGATACCGCGATCTTGCGTGTTTCCAGGTCTCGATGACCATCGCCACCATGATCCATCATCGCCAATGGCTGTCCCGTCGTTCCTCGACCCCGCCTACGGTAGAACGGGGTGACGGTCGAGCAGTTCCAGGTCGCGGGGTGCGCGGACTATCTCGCCCAGCATGCGCGGCTGGTGGAGGGCGGGCGGAGTTTCGCGACGAGGTGGCCGGCTACGCCGCGAAGCAGACCAAGACGTCGGCCGGCAGGGGGATGAATAGACTAGCGCGGCTCTCCGCCCGGGAGCGCAAGGCAATCATCGAGGACTTCACGGACGCAATCCTTGGCGGACTCGACATCGACCCGCAGTTGCGTGAGCGGATGCGCGGCACCGCGCCGGAGCTACCCGACGACCCGACACCGGAGCAGGTTGACGCCATGGATCGAACTTGCGGAGCTGGTCGCCGATCCGGACTTCCGCCGCCGCATGTGTCACATGGCGGAACACAACGCCACCGCTTGCGTCCAGCCGGGCGCCTTCATGGCACGCACCATCGAACACGCGGCAAGGCATGCCGCCTCGGCGCGGGAAGGGCCACGGGTTGCCGAGCCGGAGCACCGCGAACCTCAATACGGCCTGCTCCTCATGAGGTAGTTGCTGTTGGATTCCCCGCCTTCAGGCGGGCTGAGGATGTCAAGCTGAACCATCCTCAGCCGCCGTAGATCGTTGAGGCTGACCGGACTCGTCCTCGGTCAGCGCCACCAGCCGATCGGCGGTCATTTCAAGAACGGCCTGAATGTCATGGCCGTGGATGGACTCATAGCTGTCGGCGAGCACGTGAATGGTGAGGCGTCGCAGGTCGCGGCCGGTGGCAAGAAGCCGGCGAGCGAGCCCGGCCGCGGTGTCCCGGGCGACGTCTTCCACGAACTGGGGGCGCAGGTGGGCTCTGCGGACCAGTTCATATTCGTCCGGACGCTTGAGCAGTTCCTGGGTGAGGACGGTGTGATCGGCCAGGGCACGGTAGAGGGTGCGGTAGCCGGGTAGGTCGGCCAGATCGGGGGCGCGGACCGTCAGGGTTGCGCGGCCTTTCTGGCTGTGGGTGGCGATTGGCACCCTGCCCAGCACACGCAACCCGTCCACTGCGGTCAGGCCGAGTTCGTTGACCAGTTCGGTGAGCGCGTATCCCTGCATACAGGGGCAGGCCGTGATGATGGTGGTCCCCACCGACTGCGTGATTGAGGGCCGCGCCCCGGCTACCGCCACCGCGGAGATCTCAACCATGTCGGGTGAAGCCAATGCGGTAACGGGGGTTATGGTCACGATGGGCACCAGCGTTCGCAGGCTCACCCGAGCGCTGTCCTGCCCCTGCGTTTCGCAGATCTTCTCGCCGATGGCCATCGCGGTCGCCGCCAAAGGCCGCCGGTGGTCGTCTTGGAAGGCCTGCTCTATTCGGGACATATGGATGCCACGCTGCTCAGCTCGGAGGGAAACCTCCGCCTCCACGGCGCACAGCACCTGCTTCGCGCCACCGAGCAGTTCCTCCTCGATGTCCAGGGGGATGTGCTGGCTGTGTACGCGAACGGATTGCAGAGCGATTCCGGCTCTCGGCGTCTGGGCCGGCACATCGTAGAAGGAGTCGGCGTAAAGCTGCCGTCGTTCGCTCGAATCAAGCATGAGATTCCTTCCGATGTGAGCCTCGACGGTTCTTCGGCTGTACCGATCCCTGCATATCGCCGGTCCATGTCCATGAAAGTCCTGTTGATTTCCTGCGCCGGCCCGCGAAAGACAACTCTCCTATTCCGGGTCGGATCGTATCTGTTCCTGCCTTCATATCGGCTTCAACGCCGATGGTGCCACGGCGAAACAGCCAGGCGGTGCCGGGCCGGTCTCTGGAACGTGACGACCGGCTTGCATCCCCGGCGGGCCCAGGTGCGGCCTTGGGGGCCTCAGAGATCTCGTCTTCGAAGCGTCACGACGGGCGTAGTAGCCGGACGCCGACACGTTCAGGGCCTGGCAGTCGACCTCGACCGGGATGCCTTCGCCGGACATCACCGCGATGGCTTCGAGCCGTCTTTGGGAGACGCCGCCTGGTGGCTGAGCTCGATCGCCCCCGGGTGGCTTGGAGCTCGGTCTCCAGCTCGGCGATGCGCCGGTTGGCAGTGGCCAGCTCTGCCTTCTCGCAGCTGGTCAGACCGGCTTCCAGGCCGCGGTCGATACGGGCCTGCCGCCGCCAGGTGTGGATAGTCTGGGCGCTGATGTCCAGCTCACGAGCCAGATCGGCAGCCGTACGGCCCCCCTCCAGCAGGTCCAGCATCTTGCGCCGGAACTCCGGCGGGTAGCCACGCCTCCCTTGCCACTTTCCTCTCACCAAGCGGCACAAGAATCCAGAAATCCACCTCCACTCAACCCGGGGGCACACCGTCATCGACGGCGTCCGAGGAGCCCATCGCCTGACAGTATGCCGCCCGCGGGCGGAACGGCAATGGCGGTAGATGATGATCCGGCACCGGTCACGTCGACACTGCCGGCCGCCATCTCCGACCGATCTCGGTTTCTCGCCAGCTATGACGTGCTGTGCTGGCGCCGGTCTGCGTGAGGACGGAGGGCGATGCGGGGATGTCCGTCCGATGCACGCCCTTCGTCCATCCGTGCCTACGATGCGTGGCTGTGCGCGTCCTTGTTGTGGATCAGGCCACGTACCACATGAACCAGGTGGTGCCTTGCGCATGCAGGGTGTCGGTAGTTCCCACGGTCACGCGGTAATCGCCTGCCTTGGTCGGCGTGCCGGAAATCAGGCCGGACTCCGGATCGACGGTGAGGCCGGGCGGCAACCCCGCTGCCGTGTAGGTCAGTGCCCGACCGCCAGGATTGGTGGCTTCGAGCTGCAAGCGAGCAGCCGTTCGTACGACCGTCTCCTGGTCTCCGGGGTTGACCGGATAGGGCGTCTTACCTCCGGCGATGGGGTTGGCGCCGCCGACCAATACGGCGGCCCACGCCGCGTTGACCGTGTTGTACTCCAGCCCGTGCGCACCATAGAGATCAGCGGCCGCCTTCAAGGTCGCGACCCGAGCGGCGACGTAATTGGTTTTGGACGTGAAATATTCGGTGAGTGCCCGATACCAGATCTTGGCGGCCTTGTCGTTTCCGATGCCGGTGACCGGCATGCTGTTGCACGTCGGGCTGTCCTCGCCCGCTGTGGGGTTGCTGCCGACCGCGAGCAGGTGGAAGAAGTGGATCCCCGGGTCCTCAGTCGTCTGCGCCTTTTTGCTGAGGCAGCCCTGCGACGGATTGGCCATCGATTTCGGTGCACTGAACGTTCCGGCTGGGAACCCCGCGGCCAGCCGCTCGCCGATGAGGTAATCCGGCCGATCGACGCGGTTGTTCGCGTAGAACTCGATCATGGTGCCGAATATCCGCGCCGTGGTCAGGGATATCGCGAACGCCTGATCCTCTTCGTCGGTCTCGCCGTAAGACCTCGGCAATCCAGCTGCGGTATGCGCCACTCCCATGGCGACGGCCGCGCCTACCTGGTCCAAGGTGTTCGGATTGACCTGCCTGGCGCCGCCCTTTATCCCGAACATGTTGTATGGGCTGCCGTAGCGGATCCGTGCTGGCTTGTCAGCGGCCAATTTGCCGAAAATCGGCGGCCCTGAATCCCCCATACCTGGGTCTCTGCCATGGAGCTCGAGCCCCTTTCCGTCGCCGGCGAAACCCTTGCGCCCGTGCACGTTGGCGAAGTAGTCCCACGCCTTGGCCGCTGCATACTGGGCGTCGACCGCCATGCTCACACGGTCGCTCAGACTACCGTCGCCCCAGTCGTTGTCCTCATCGGTGTACAGCACCGATTCCACGCTGCCGCTGGTGTACCGGTCGCGATAGCTGCGGGTGTTGCCCCGGTTGGGGTCCTTCAACTCGTACGTCTGGCCGTCGTGGGTGGTGGATAACGAGACGGTTCCGGTGTGAAAGCCGTGACCGACGGCTTGTGCCTCGTCGTCGGCCATCGCAACGGGGGCGCCCGTCATGGTGACTGTAAGACAGGTTCCAGCCGCGATCACCCACGGCAGGTTGCGCTTGATCATGCTCCCTCTTTCGGTCGAAAGAGCATCAGCGGTCATCTCTGACCGTTGGTACTCTGAGTTCTGAGGCGTCCGCCGCGGGGCGGGATCGTTCCCGAAGCGCCTGGGGTCCGGCTGTATCGGGCTCTCGAGGGTTCGGGACGCGCTTCGACGGCGCCTCTCCCGCAACCCAGGTTGGGACTTTAGGCCGGGGCTGTTTCATCACGCCTTCACCCCCGATTGGCTCTGCTTCGCGGGATTAGCCGCGCGAGGTGTGCCAGCAAAGGTCTGGCAACACAACAACACAGGACACTCACGGCTGGTTCCGTCAGCGGAAATGGCTCTCGCACAAAGTTCGTGATCTTTAGGGGCCGAGCAGAACGCGACGGCGGAGGAGATCGAAGTTCGTCCACCCTACATCTGCCTCTTGATCGCTTTGAGTTGGCGCACGGCGCCCTCAACGGCCCCACTGCTCCATTAGTCCGTTACGGACGGCGTCATAGTCCTTGACCAGGGCCCTCGGCGAAGGCGCACACTGGGCGATCTCACTGACGTGATCTCAGTGAATTGCTGGGAGGTAGTCGTGCTCGAAGTGGGTGAGAACAGCTGCGGCGCAGGCGATGTTGCCGATCCTGCTGGGGCGGATGGTGATGTGCTGACGAGTCGGCCAGCAGTCTTTGAGCAGGGCGAACTCGCGTTCGCCGAGACAGCGCACGGCGCGGAGGAGCCGGTTGCAGGTGCGGTTGTAGGGTGGAGGCTCTGATTTCCTTCGGGCTGGCTGATTGGGTGTGGATGCCGATTTCGGCGCCGTCGTAGCCGCTGTCGGCGAGGGTGGGCAGGCCGCGCGCGGCTGCGGTGTACAGCTCGCCGTGCACCTGTGCGCGGGCGGCGGTGCGGCCGTGGACGGAGCCGGGTTCGGCCTCGGCGATCCACAACGGCAGCTCGTCCGGTGCGGAGAGGGCTTGGAGGTCACCGGCGTGCTGGTAGGCCTGGCCGGAGTACCAGGCGTCGATCGGTTCGCCCTTGGCGCTAACGGTCCTGCTCGGCGCAGCGATCGATCGGGATCAGGATGCCGTCCAGGATCATGTACGCCAGTCCCTCAGCATGCGCACGGTCGATTGCTTCGTCCAGATCGGGCGCTAGCTGCGAGAACGCCGATGCCTTCATGGATGTAACGGTAGGCGGTGGCCCGGGAGATGCGGTGCTCACGGCCGAGCTGGGGGGACGTCGCGCTCGCCGCGGAGCCAGCGCAGCACCAGGACCGCCTGCCGGAACTGAGCGGAGTTCAAGCGCGATTGACTTCGGTCTTAGCTGTGCTCGGAACGGTTCCGCTGGCCAGTCGTCCGTCAGTGGGGCAACCGATCAGCAGCCTGTCAGTCAAGGACCGGCGACCACTCGGAGTACGTCCTTCTTGCATCCCCCACATCCTGGTAGCCGACGCACCAGACGCGGTCGACGATCCAGATGTACACATGGGCGTACTCCGCGCCGGAATTGGCGCCTTCCACCAGCTTCCAGGTGTTGTCGCTGGGGAAGAACTGCCCGAACGACTCCCCGTGGGGGTTGTGCCCGGCGATCCAGACCTCGCCTTTGCGGCTGATCGCGACGCTGTTGATGGAAGAGTCCGCGGAGAGGTACGACGTGGGCACGGGGACGATCCGCCAGACAGTGCCGTCGTAGCGAAGCACCGCTGACCTGCGGGTGACGCTGCCGTCGACGGCGCGCCAGCGCTTGTCACCGGTGGCCATCACCGTGCCGTCCGGGCCGACGGCGACGGCGGACAGCGTCAGGCCGATGTCGCCGTCATTGGGCGTGGGGACAAGGCTCCATGACGTGCCGTTCCAGCGCAGGACGTAGGGCTCCACCGTGCGTCCCGCGATCGAACTGGAGGCATGTCCGACGGCCCAGGCCTCGGTGGCCGACCGCACCGCCACGCCGGACAGCACACCGCTTCCCGACGGCGGTTGCGGGATCGCCGTCACCGTCCACGCCTGGCCGTCCCAGTGCTGGACCACGGGTTTGTTCCCGCTCGCGGTACGTGCCTCGCCGACCGCCCACACGTCGTCGGCTCCGGCCGCGGCCACCGACTTCAGGCGATTCGGCGTACCCGGGTCGCCCACGACGGGGCTCGGCACGATCTGCCACTCACCGTTCTGCCAGCGCGTGATCAGCGCCGTCTCGTCGCCGCCAGTCAGGCTGCCAGTGTGGCCCACCGCCCAGGCGTCGCCCGGCGTTATCGCCACGACCCCGGTCAGCTCCACCCGGTCCTTCCCGGCCGGCGCCGGTACGGGGACCGCCTGCCAGGCATACCCTCTCCACTGCAGGGACAGGGGTTTGACGGGCCCTCCACCAGGTCGGGTCTCGTACGTGCCGACCGCCCAGAAGTCATCCTCCGAGCTGCCCGACACGGCGGTCAGCGCGTTGTTCCCGGTGCCCGGGTTCGGTGTGGGCAGCACCCCCCATCCGGGAGTGTCGGCGGTTGCGGGCGTAGCCCGGATCAGACCCTGACCGCCGATGGCGGCGAGCGCTGCCATCGCGATGAAGGAGCGTCGGTTCTTGTCCATGTCTTCACCCTCGTTTCAGCTGAACTCAGCTCATTGTTGAATCCATGCTGATGCGTAACCAAGGGCGATAACCGGACACTTGCCGGGCAAAAGGTTGTCAAGGTTGAAAATTATGCCCAGGCCGCTTTCCCGGTGATTCTGATCGGAGAACTTTCGCGCGGTAACAGGTCGTCTTCCAGGTTGGCGCGGCGTGCTGTTGTCGGGTGTGCGATGACGATGATGGCGGGGTTGCGTCCGCGGAAGTGGTGTACGAGTTTGACCTGGTCAGCAGGTGTGGCGTCGTGAAATGAGAACGGCCATCGCGTGATCCTTCGTAGCAACGATTCCAAGAAGGAGAACGGCGATGACCGCGGACAACAGTGTGACGCCTGCCCGGTGGCTGGCGCAGCAGATCGAGACC
>NZ_JBFANM010000151.1:0-13331 GCF_040674815.1 Nonomuraea sp. NPDC049709 | reverse complement strand
CCGGACCGGATGCCGGGGCTGCTCTTCGTGCCTGTCGCCGAGGGCAAGACGTCGAAGAACCGGCTCCACCCCGACTTCCGCCCCGACGACCAGGATGCCGAGGTCGCCCGGCTGCTCTCCCTCGGTGCCCGGCGCGTCGACACCGTGCAGGACGAGCAGCACTGGGTGACCCTCCTCGACCCGGAGGGCAACGAGTTCTGCGTCCTGGGTGAGCGGAAGAGCTGAGCAGAAGCGCTGGCGGAAGCGCTGAGCGGAGGCCGGCAGTTATTCGAGGCCCGAGTCGTACGGCGGAGCTCGAACCCTCTCGACGTTGCAGCAGGTCAGAGCGCTCAAGATCCACCCATGGCCGGAATTCCCGTTATCTCGGCTCGACCCGAGCAGTGCCGCCCTGAGAATGGCCAGTGGCACAGGTCACATCACAGGAGTAGGGCGTCGTGAAATCGTCGGGGACGCGACGATCATGGCGGAGCGCCCGCGTCAGCGAGGTGATCCGCGAGGTGGCTGGCGGGATGGCTACGTTGGTCTCAGCTGACACCGGATGTCGGTCTCTTTTGGCACCAGCATCGATGGTGCGTATCGGATGTCGATGGACGTCGGCACCGCGGTGACGCCGAAGTGCCAGTGCTGACTTATATAAGTTATGCCTGGTATGATCGTGGGTCGTGCACGCGTTCGACATCCTCGGAGACCCGGTGCGCCGGCGCATTCTGGAGCTGCTTGCCGACGGTGAGCAGACCTCTGGCGCGATCACAGACGTGATCCGGGCCGAGTTCGCACTGTCCCAGCCGGCTGTCTCGCAACATCTGCGCGTTCTGCGTGAGAACGGGTTCGCGTCGGTCCGGGCTGAGGGGGCTCGCCGGTTCTACGCCGTCGACCCCACGTCGCTGAGCGAGGTTGACGTGTGGTTGGACCGGTTTCGCGGGTTCTGGGATCAGCGGCTCGATGCCCTGGGAACTGAGCTGGCCCGCGGCAGGCGTGCATCCCGGGACCCGGGTGTTGGCAAGGCCGATCCGCAAGCGAAAGGAACATCACATGAAGGACGTGCTGGACGAACTGGCCGCTGCGCGCCGGACGATGGGCATCGCGACCCTGCCCGCCGGCGACGCGTACACGATTGAGCTGCGGCGTTGCTACGACGCACCGGTCGACGAGGTGTGGAACGCCATCACCGACCCCGAGCGGCTGGGCCGCTGGTTGGAGCCAGTCACCGGCAACCTTCGGCTCGGGGGGTCGTTCGAACTGGACAGCGGTGAGCACGGCGAGATCCTCCGTTGCGACCCGCCGCGGCGGCTGCGGGTGTCCTGGCTCTTCGGGCCGGAGGCCGACGAGTGGCCGGGTACGAGTGAGGTCGAGGTGCTCCTGTCCCCGAGCCCTGCCGGGGGCACCGAGTTCGAACTGGTCCATGCAGCGGCAGTCGGGGAGCCCATGTTCCCGACCTACGGTCCCGGTGCCGGTGGTGTGGGCTGGGACCTGCGTCTCCTCACCCTGGCCCGGTTCCTAGCCGACGGCGAGGCCCCCGATCACGAGGAGTTCCAGACCTCGTCCGCGGGCCGCGAGTTCGCCAGGCGTAGCGCTGTGGCATGGGGCGAAGCTCACCTGGCCGCCGGCGGCGATCCGGATCACGTGGCGGCCGCGGTCAAGGCCACCACCGCGTTCTACGTCCCCGGAGGCAACGAGCGATGAAGTACACCTCGATCGAGCTCGATCGAGATAGACCTGCCCCGCGAGAAGGTGGTCCAGCTGATCGCCGACCCGCCGCAGATGCCAAAGTGGCTGCGGGGCCTGGTGCTGCACGAGCCGGTGAACGGGGTGCACGGCCAGCTCGGGACCACCTCGCGAGTCGTGTTCCAGATGGGGAAGCAGAGGATGGAGGCCACCGAGACCATCACGCGCGAGGATCCTGCAGACCTGCACGCCATCCCGATCTCGCGGTCGTCGTGCACTACGACCGCGAGATCGTCGGCGAGGGCATGTGGCGGGCCCAACGCGACCGCCTCACCTTCGGCGGCACCATCATCGAAACCGCGCCAGGCCGTCGAGCCCGCCGTGTTCAGCGCAGGCCTGACCCGGGATGGGCGTCCCTGGGTCTCCTCCTGGGACGGCAACCCTGACCATGATGTCAACGCCGCGTGCGGCCACCACCTGCGCGCGTTGTGCGGAGGGTGTGGAGTCTGCACCACTTGTGACGGCTGCTACTGCGCCGAGCTGGCGCAGGATGCCGCCATAGACGCCGAGTGCGAGCGGGAGATGCGCGAGCACCTGGAGCACGACGAGCACCGGGCCGACTGCGACCGGTGCGAGCATGAGCGCCAGGAGTCCGCCGACTACACCCGGTGCCCGAAGTGTGGCCCGGCCTACCCGGACGGCATCGGCGACCACCACCGGCACAACCCGCCCTACTGCATGCGGCTCCCGGCCTACCGGCTGGGCGTCGACTGGGGATACCAGCGAGGCCAGCGCGTGACCCTGATCGGCACGCACTACAACATCACCGGGTACGTGCTGCCCGACCAGCCGGCCCCCGACCCCCGCGCCTACCACCCGTACATGCAGCTACGCCGGACCGACCCCGGCTACGAGGGCGAGGTGGCCCCGTTCAACCCGCGTGACTGGCTGGAGGTCCACCCGGCACCTTCCGGGGAACTTCCCACCGCCCCACGGGTGTGCCTTCTCGTTTGATCCGTCGTGTGATGTTATCGGTGACCTGCGGTTCGCCAGTTGTATCTGGGGTGGTCACTGGTCTTGCTCTCTCATTTCAAGTGGCGAATTTCGTGGAACGGGACGACAGCGTAGGCGTCGTGCAGGCTGTCGGCCGCGCGCGTCCCACGGTGACGGGAGTCCATGAGACGACCCCCGGAAAACGTGGCGCGCGGCTGGTTTCCTCGGGCAGCATCGAGGTGTCTGCCACGTTCGACACCCTGATCCGGAGCGGCGATGTCCGAAGAGAACGGTTTCTCACTGCGGATCACCCCGGCTGGGGCCGACGTCGATCCGGTAGAGGTCGAGGAGTTGGCCATCCAGCTCCGCCGGGACCTGCTGGCGTCGGGGATCCCCGGGGTCACGCGCGCGATGGAGGGGCCGGCCCCTGAGGGGACCCGGTCGGCCGAGCTGCTCGCCGCCGGGATCGGCTTCCTGGTGACGGGACTGTCCACGGCGGCGTCCGTGGCGCAGATCGCGGACTATGTCCAGCGGTGGCGGCAGGCGCATCCGCGTCGTCGCCGGGTCCTGGTCTCCGTCGAGACCGGTACTACGTCTGGTGGTGCGGCTGCTTCCGGTACGGTCGGCCGGCGGAGCGCGCTTCTGGTGGCCAACGCGGCCTACCAGGATCCCGGGCTGAGCCGGTTGCGTTCGCCGGTCTCCGACATCAGGGCGCTTGCCCAGGTCCTCGGTGAGCCGGGCATCGGTGCTTTCGACGTCGAAACGCTCACCGATGCCGGTGAGTCCGTGTTACGCCGCCGGGTCGCGGCTCTCTTCGCCGACCGGCGGCCTGACGATGTCCTGCTCCTGCACTTCTCCTGCCACGGGCTCAAGGACCAGCGGGGCCGGCTCTACCTGGCGGCGGCCGACACCGAGCTGGGCTCGCTCGCGGCGACCGGGCTGCCGGCGTCGTTCATCTCTGAGCAGATGAATGAGTCCGCGTCGCGGTCGGTGCTGCTGGTTCTGGACTGTTGCTACAGCGGGGCGTTCGCGCGCGACACTCCGGTGCGCGCGGATCGCACCGTCTACCTCGGCGACGAGTTCCGCGGGGGTGGGTCCGGGCGTACGGTGCTGACCGCGTCCAGCGCGACCGAGTACGCGTTCGAGGGCGGCCAGCTCACCTCCTACCAGGCTCAGCCGTCCATTTTCACCGAAGCGCTGGTGCACGGGCTCCGGACCGGGGGCGCCGATCTGGATCACGATGGTGAGATCACCGTTGACGAGCTGTTCGACTACGTCGCCCGGCGCGTCCGCGAGGCCGGGGCCGGGCAGGTGCCGCGTAAGTGGAGCTTCGAGACGACCGGGGCGCTGGTGGTCGCGCGCAGCGTCCGCCCGGCCATACTGCCGGAGGAGGTCCGCGCGGATCTCGGCAGCGATCGGCCCGTGCTGAGGCTGGAGGCGGTGCGAGCGCTCGCCGAGCTGCTCGCCGGGGGGCGCGAGGGCTATCGGCGGGCCGCTCGTGAGGCGCTCGCCAGGTTACGCGACGACGATGACAGCAGGCAGGTGCGGGCGGCCGCCGCTGCCGCCCTGGGTGACGTCGCGCCTCCCCTGCTGCCCCCGCCCGCCGTACCTCCGCCCGCGATCGGGACGCCCACCGAGACGTCCGCAATCGAGACGCCTGGGGTCGGGACGTCCGCAATTGAGACGCCTGGGGTCGAGACGCCCGCAATCGAGACGCCTGGGGTTGAGATGCGATCGCCGTCGCCACCCGGCAGCGCCCCGGTGCGCGTCACGAAGCGCCGACGCGTGTTGGGCTTCAGCGCGATCGGCCTCGTCGTCGCCATCGCCGCTACGATCGGCATCGTCGCCGCACTGCCCAAGCAGCCCACTACAGGGAGCGGCGGCGGCTCGGCAGGCTTTGGGGCGACGCTGGGGATGATCACGCTGAGTCACGACGGCTCGATCGAGTCCGCTGAGCTGAGCCCCGACGGCCGCTGGGTGGTCACGCTCGACCCGCCGGCCGACCAGGCCGCCGCGCGGATCGCGAGGTTGTGGGACACATCGACCGGCCAGAAGGTGGCGACGTTCGACACGGACAACGGCGTCGTCTTCAGCCCGGACGGCAACCTGGTCGCCGGCGCCTACTTCGACGGCAAGCGCGAAGTCACCACGGTGGACGGCAAGTCGCTGGGCGTCCGTTGGGGTGGCACGACGACCGCCTCGCTGCGTAACACCAGCAGGGGCGACGTCATGGCCTCGTTCACCGGCCACCGGGGATCCGCGGCCGTGGCGTTCAGCCCGGACAGCAAGACCGTCGCCACGGCCAGCACGCTCGCCGCCGAAAAGCCCTTTGACGCGCCGATCCGCTTGTGGGACCCCTCGACGGGCAAGCTGCTGGCCACGTTGGCCGGCCACCGTAACGGGATCCAGAGCATGGGTTTCAGCCAGGATGGGAAGGTGCTGGTCACGGGTGCCGCCGGCGGGGTGACGAAGGTGTGGGACGTGGCCGGCGGCAAAGCCACGGCGACCCTGGACAACGCTTGGTTCCCGGTGTGGATCAGCCCCGACGGCAAGACGCTCGCCGACACGCTGCCGGGCGGCAAGGGCGGCTTCGAGCTGAGGCGCGTGCCCGATGGGAAACGGCTGACTTCGGTTGTCAAAGCCGGGCGCTTGGCCGGCTTCACGCCCGGCTCCAAGGCGTACGCGACCGACAAGGACGGGAGCGTCCGCCTCTTCGACCTCGCGACCGGGAAGGCTCGCGCGACTCTGACCGCAACGGTGCGGGGCGATCTGGTGTTCAGCCCGGACGGCAACCTCATCGCCGCCGTGACGACGGAGGGCGAACCAGCTCTGTTCGACGCCGCAACTGGTCAGGGGCTCACGCCGCTGACCGGCCACACCGGCAAGGTCACCGACCTCGCGTTCACGGCGGACGGACAGGCTCTCTTCACCACCGGGACGGATAAAACGGTGCAAAAGTGGTACGTCAAGCGCTGATCATGGACAGAGGCCGGCCTAGTCGTTCAGGGGACGGCTCTGAGAGCGTCGATGATGGCTCCTGCCGAAACTACATCCATGCAGTTCAAGTGGCATGTCGGTATTTGCGAAGGACTCCGCCGAGACGATCTCCCCGAGTGGTAATGTCGATGACGAGCAGCAGCGTTTGTCGGTCAGTTTGGACAGCGCTTACGGCGGTTGCTGGCAAGAAATGTCGGTGAGAAGGAGCAGCGCTTCGCGGCACCGAAGTCGTTGACGCCGCTTCATCCTCGGCGGCCGGATGGTCACGCACCATCGTCTCAGGTCAAGATCGTTCGTCCTGGCTTCGCCTCCGGGCGCTCCATCTTGACCTGCTCCTCTGGCACGCGAGATCGCCGCTGTCCGAGTAGCAGCGGAGTTTGGGGTGCCGATCCCTGCGGTCTGATCACGGCGGGAGGTCGCGCCAGCGTTCGGCCGACGCCAGAGCGTCCAGGCTGATCCGCTCCAGGAACGCACCACCCCTGGCCAGGCGGCGCCCCACGGGCGTGTCGAGCCCGAGCGTCTGCCCCGCCGCCTTCGTGATCTCCGCCGCCGCGAGCGTCTGCCGTGAGCTGATCACCGTCGAGTGGTACCAGGCGTCGTCGTCGACCACGTAGATGTCGCGCCGCCGCCGCGGATCGCGTTCGCGCCTGATCAGCCCCTGCTGGGTCAGGTAGCCCACGGCCATGGAGATCGAGGCGGGACTGACTTTCAGCCCGCGCGACAGCTCGGCCGCGGTGAGCCTGCCGTCCTCGCTCAGCCATAGGCTGATGAGCACGCGCGCCACCATTTTCGGCAGGCCCATCCCGACCGCCATCTCGACGGCTCCCTCTTCCACCTCGAGGACCTTGCGGTCCCGGGGCTCGGCCTCGGGCGAACGGGCCGGGCTGCGCCGCGCCCGCCGCGCTGCCGCCTGGTGCGCCCGCTCGGGGCGGTAGTCGCTGGGACCGCCGTTGCGGCCGACCTCACGGCTGATCGTCGATGTCGGCCGGTCCAGCCGCCTGGCGATCTCGGCGTAGGAGCGCCCTTCGGCGAGGCCGGTCGCGATGCGCCGGCGGTCCTGCTGAGTCAACCTTCCTTCTGACACCACACCACTATTGCGTTCGACACCACACAATGCAACGTTTCATTGCATTCAGCTTCACCGTCAACGCATCAATATATCGGACTTTACCTGCATCATCTGCATTCATTGATTGACAGAATTTCTGAAAGCAACATAGCTTTCAATCGTGATGAACACGTACTATCGCGATGAGCCGGTCACTCCGTCCCCTGACCATGCACCCGCCTGTCCCTTCGATCCCACCTCTTCGCGCACTGCCCTGCGCGCAGAGCTCTGCAACCGGTGAGGATAGAGGTGTTCAAACGCATTCTTCCTGCGCTTGGCCTGCTGGTTCTCGCGCCGCTGATCGGCGAGTATCTGCTGGGCAACATCGCCATCAACGCCCTACCAATGATCATCGGGCTGATTCCGCTCTATGGCGGTGGCGCGCTGCTGATTCGTGAGGTCGCCCGCCGGTGGCGGCTGGGGTGGCCGGGGATCATCCTGCTCGGGCTCGCCTATGCCGTGATCGAGGAGGGCCTGCTCACCCGGTCGCTGTTCGATCCCGACTATGTCGGGTTACGGTTGCTCGACTACGGGTTCATCCCGGCACTGGGCATCGGCGCCTACTGGACCGTGTTCGTCCTGGCCATCCATGGGGTGTGGAGCATCGCGGTGCCGATCTCGATGGTAGAGGCGGGCTCACGCCGTCCGGACACCCCCTGGCTCGGCAAGGCCGGCCTCACCGTGTCAGCCGTCCTGTTCCTGCTAGGCGGCGCGGTGCCCATCGCCCTGGCCAGTCCGGCCGCCATCTACCCGTTGTCGGCCGCTCAGATCACCTGGACGCTGACCGCGGCCGTCGCCCTGATCACCGCCGCGTTCCTGTCCGTTCGATTCCGCCGCCCCCTCTGTTCGGCCACACCGGCCAACCCGTCGACCGTCTTCGCGATCGCCATCGTGGCCGGGTTGGCGTTCTGGCTCCCGAGTTTGCTCGCCCTGGTGGGGATCAAGCTGGAGTCCGTCGTGCCCGCGTGGATCACGGTCGGCTTCTACCTCGCCCTCTACGCCACGATGACGCTGCTCATCCTGCGCTGGTCCCGGCGCACGGGCTGGGGACCCTGGCACAAGTTCGCCCTGGGCGCTGCCGGCCTGGTCACCTACGCCTGGCACAGCTTCCCGCAGCCGCCGAGCTTCCCAGCGCCCGCGCATGTGGACCTCATCGGCAACGCGGTCTTCGCGCTGGCCGCCCTCGGGCTGCTCGCCTTTGGAGCGGTACGGCTCCGCCGCACCGCTCCGCCAACTTGACCTTCAACCTCGGCGCTTGCGAGATCGCTCCAGACTTCTTAACCGTTGGCCACCAAGGCCACGATGTCCTCGAGGCGGAAGCGCCGACCGACACTGTCGTCCTGGTGACCCGGAAGGGGCGTGCGAGCCGAGCAGATGTCCAGCGGGCGGGTCAGCTCGCGGCGGCGGCCTTCTTGCCGGCTGCGGCCTGAGCTTGGGATTTGGCGAAGCGGTAGGAATCGGTGCCGGTCTCGATGATGTTGCCGCCGTAGGTCAGGCGGTCGACAATGGCAGCACACACCCGTGGCTCGGTGAACGTCTTCGTCCACCCGCTGAAACTTTCGTTTGAAGCGATGGCGACACTGTTGGATTCCTCTCTTTCGGTCAAAACCTGGAACAACAGTTCGGCTCCGTGGCGATCAAATTCCATGTAGCCAAGCTCATCGATACAAAGGAGGTCGACGCGGCCGCAAAATTCATCGGCATGACCGAAATCGCGTCCACGCTTCCGCAAACACCCTGAACTCGGCATGTGCGTGCGACGGGCATGGTCATGATCGCCTCGAGTTCATCCGCGGCATCCGGATACCAGTGAGCACCGTCGTGATGCCGGTCTCGGCGAGAATCGCATCCATGAGGGGCCGGGAACTTTCCATCCCTGTCTCGGAGCAGAAAGCGCGCCCGGCAGCCCGCATCGTCCAGGTCCATCACCAGACTCTTCATCGCCTGGGTGACCCAGCTCGCGCTCGGGTGCGCGGTGGTGCCGAGCACGCGGACGCGCCTGGTGGCGTGTTCGATGACGGCCAGGATGTACTGGCGCTGCCCGTTCAAGGTGATGGTCTCGAAGAAATCGGCGGCCAGCAGGGCGTCGGCTTGCCTGCGCAGGAAGTCGGCCCAGGTGATGGAAGCCCGCTCGGGCGCCGGTTCAAGACCTTCCTGCTTGAGGATCTCCCACACCGTGGACGGCGCGACCTTGATACCGAGTGTGGAGAGTTCACCGTGCACCCGCCGGTAACCCCAGCCGGGGTTCTCCTGGACCAGACGCAGGATGAGAGCGCGGATGGACTGGACGGTGGGTGGACGGCCAGGCCGCTTCGGTCGGCAGGTTCGGGCGTGACGTCGTTTCATCAGATCGCGGTGCCAGCGCAGGACCGTGTCCGGGCGGACGAGGAGCCGCAGCCGGCGCAGGACCTCGCGCGGCAGTGAAACCAGGAGCTCGGTGAGAAAGGCCCGGTCCTCGGGAGCGAATCTGACTCTGCTGTCGGCGCCAAGTTGGCGTTCGAGGACACTGATCTGGTGGCGCAGGGCGAGGATCTCGATGTCCTTGTCCCGATCGCCCATGGGCAGCAACCGCAGCGGGGCGAACGTGTTCGTGACGGTGAGGTAGGCCGGGCGAAGGAGCACAGCCGATCATCATGCCGTACTCGTTTGCCCTTCCTGGTGGCTGGAGCTCGCGTCGCCACGCGAACCCATCGCAGAGTTATGACCTGGGCGGATGTGGTGATCGGCAGGCACAGTGTGGGTTACCGATGTCACTGAGCATCGCACCTGTGAGGGCAAGCCGTATTGCTGCGAGGTGCTGGACGTCTACTCTCGTCACATGGTCGGCAGAGTGGCCAGGTACTCGGCGGCCGTGGTCTCCTCGGGGACGCCGAGTCGCCTGTAGATCTCCACCGCACGCCGCAACTCGGTCACCGCGACCTTCCGGTCCGCTGTCGCGGCCGCGCAGCGGGCGACACCTTCCAGCGCGTGCGCCTCATCCAAAGGGCTTTCGATCTGCCGGGCAAGGTCCAGTGCCTGCCAATACATTCGGGCTGCCTGCTCTGGGCCAGCGCAGGCGGCCAGCAGGGCTCCGGTGTGGTTGAGTGCCTCGGCCTCTCCCTGGGGGTCCCCCACCTGGCGGAACAGTGCCAGTGCCCGCTTCAGCAGGCCGGCCGCCGCTGGGTGCTTCCCGGTTCGGGTAAGAAGGCAGCCAAGCTGCTGCATCGCGTTGGCCTGTCCGAGTCGGTTGCCGAGCTGTTCATATAGCGCCAGCGCCCGCTCGTGCAGTTCGGCCGCCTGCGTGTACTTTCCGGTCAGGCGTCGGGTGCGTCCCAACGCGTTGAGGGCGTGGGCCAGCCCACTACGGTTGCCGAGCTGTTCATATAGCGCCAGCGCCCGCTCGAACAGGTCGGCCGCCTGCGCATAGTCCCCGGTCACGCGCAGGGGACGCCCCAGGTCGGTGAGGGCGTGGGCCTGCCCGAGGCGGTCACCGAGCTGCTCAAACAACGCCAGCGCCCGCTCATGCAGGCCGGCCGCCTGCGAGTACTCCCCGGTCACGCGCCGGACCCACCCCAAGCCGTTGAGGGCGTGGGCCTGTCCGAGGTGGTCGCCGAGTTGTTCATAGAGCGTCAGTGCCCGCTCGAACAGGTCGGCCGCTTGCGTGTACTTCCCGATCACGCGCCAGACGCGCCCCAGATCGGTGAGGGTGTGGGCCTGTCCAAGCTGGTGGCCGAGTTGGTCGTAGAGCGTCAGTGCCCGCTTGAGCAGGTCGGCCGCCTGCGTGTATTCCCCAGTCATGCGCCGGACCCACCCGAGGTTGTTGAGGATATGGGCCTGTCCGAGGTGGTCGCCGAGTTGTTCATGGAGCTCCAGTGTCCGCTCGAACAGGCTGACCGCTTGCGCGTACTCCCCGGTCAGATAGCGGATGTCGGCCAGGTGGCGCAGGGCGGTGGCCTCGGCGGCTGGATCACGCTGCATGTGGGCGGCGTTGGCGGCGGTGCGGTGCAGGGTGGCGGCCTGCTGCCAGGGGCCTTCCTGGCGTAGGTAGGCGGCCATGGCCGCGGTCAGCTCGATGAGAGGGAGGGGCAGGCTTTGGGCAGTGGCGTGCTCCAGGCAGGCCAGTAGATTGTCGTGCTCTGTGCGCATCCACGCCAGCGCGGTGTCACGGTCGGCTAAGTCTGGGCCGGCCGATGCGGAATCGGGGGCAGCTGGGGGTAGGGCAGGGTAGGGGGTGCGGGTCAGGTGGGAGTTGGCGGTCTGGGCGGTACGAGTGTAGTAAGCCAGCAGCCGATCGGTTGCCCGCTCGCGCTGCTCGGCTGTCTCACAGACGGTGGCCAGGTCGCGGGTGTAAGCGCGCAGTAAGTCATGGAGTCGGTAGCGGCCGGGGCCGGGCTCGTCTAGGAGATGATCGACATACAGCGCTTCCAGCTCGCGACGGGTTTGAGCCAGAGGGATGTCAGCCAGGGCGGCGGCGGCATAGACGTCGATGTCCGGACCGGGGTGTAGTCCCAGGTGTCGGTACAGCCGCTGCCGGTCGGCCGGTAAATGCTGGTAGGACATATCGAAGGCGGCGCGCACCGCCCGGTCCCCGGCCTCCAACTCGCCCAACCGGTCGGTTGCGACGGCGAACTCGGTGGCAAACGCATGCAGCGGCCAGGCGCGCTTGTGCGCGATCCGGCCAGCCAGGACTGTGATCGCCAGCGGCAGATGGCCGCACAAGTGCACCAAGCCTGCCACCGCCTCAGCGTCCGCCCAGGTCAGGGTGCCGCGCCCGGCGAGCCGGGTGAACAACGTGATCGCCTGCTCGCGCGGAAGGGTGGCCAGGTTGAGGGATTCGGCGCCATCCAGGCCGATCATCCGGCTGCGGCTGGTGATCAGTACCAGGCAGTTGGGCGCGCCGGGAAGAAGGGGCTCCACCTGGGCGTGCCCGGTGGCGTCATCCAGAATGAGCAGCACCTTCTTGTCGGCCAGGCGGGAGCGCCAGCGGGCGGCCCGCTCGCCGAGGTCGTCGGGGATCTGGCGCGGGTCCATGCCGGTGCGAGCCAGGAGCCGACCCAGCGTCTCGCCGGGGTCAGCGGCGGGGACGTTGGGGGTGTGGGCGTACAGGTCGACAAAGAGCTGCCCATCGGGATAATTAGCAGCCAGCAGATGCGCCACGCGAACGGCTAAGGCAGTCTTGCCGACGCCGGGCATGCCGTCGATGGCGTGGATGGCCACGATCCCGGTGCTCTGTGCGGCGGCGGTGGTGAGGTGACGCAATTCCTCATCCCGGCCGGTGAATGCAACCATGTCACGGGGGAGCGTGCGCATCTCCGGCGACACCGGTGGCGACAGTTGGTGGATGTGTTGGTCACCGGCGGCGATGTACTGGCGGGCCTGACCGTTGGCGTGAGCGTCGATCCGCACCTGGGGCCGGTTGTCGCCGCTCATAGCACGGTGGTCTGCTGGTCGTGGCCTGTGATGTACCGCCGCGCCTGGTCATCCGCGCGGTCGGGGATGTTTATGGTCGGGGCGCTAATCTGCTGACCAATGGAAAAGGGGAGGCGCCCCAGGTGCTCACTCGGTAGGTGCTGCAGAAGCGGCCCTAGCGTGGGACCGTCATCCAGTAGGTAAGGCAGCGATAGGCACCACATATCTTCCAGGGCATGTGCGGTGTCGGTGGTGTTCAGCCGACTGGCCTGCTGGGGCTGGATGTGGGCGGTATCCAGGTCAGTCGGCACCACCTTGGCCCCCTTGGGGCACGGGGTACGCCACGTGGCCACCATCTTGGTACGAGTCTGGGTACAGGCGTCGGTAGCCATCGCTCCCAGCAGCTTCGTCGCCGCGGCCGGCATGATCGGGTCCATCCCGTTCCACTCCTGCAAGCAACTTGGGACTTCACGGTAGACACGCCCATGGATCACGTACACAGAAAACGCGAACACGATCTGGAAATCGGGATGGTAGGAACGGCGCGGTCTGTCTGATCGTTGCCGCTCCGGCTCGTCGGTCGCTATCGCAACCACGCGTGCCGATATCTTATTGCCAGTTCACTCGGCCTTTTCCAACCTGAAGTCGCAGGTCACGGGGCGGGCGTGGGACGGGGCGGGGTGCTCGGGCTGTGCGCCTGCCGAAAATTCCATCCCTGCAGGTCAAGCGGCATGTGAGTATTCGTGGAGGACGCCGCCGAGCCGGTCTCGTCGGCGTACATTCGGGTCGGTGATTCGCTCGGGGTCCGTGATCGGGTCGGGGGCGGGACGCAGCGGCGCTGCTTGGTCCACGGCTTGATGGGCTCGGTGCTGGTTGTAGAACCGTTCGTACTCGCGTAGGGCGTACCGCAGGTGGCGTTCGTTCCACAGCAGGCAGCGGTCGAGAAGCTTGTGGCGACACGACTGCACCCACCGCTCCATGATCGAGTTCATGCGCGGCATCCGGATACCGGTGAACACCGTCTTGATGTCGACCTCAGCGAGAATCTCGTCCATGAGCGCCGGGAACTTTCCATCCCGATCGCAGAGCAGAAGGCGCGCCCGACAGCCCGCATCGTCCAGATCCATCACCAGATTCCTGATCGCTTGGATGACCCAGCTCCCGCTCGGATGAGCGGTGG
>NZ_JBFANM010000150.1:0-13526 GCF_040674815.1 Nonomuraea sp. NPDC049709 | reverse complement strand
TGGAGACCAGGCGAGAGGCGCGCATATCACTGACACTACCTGTCAGTGACCCGGGCGTATCACGCGACAAGGTCGAGCAGGCCGTCACCGCGTGGGTGGCGGCGCGCCGTCACGACGTCGTCTACCGCGGCAAAGCCGTCAAAGGGTCGTGGTGGCGGGCGCATACACTTCGTGCCGGGCTGGGGGCGCCGGCAACGAGTCGACTCTCCGGCATCGCGTCAGAGCGGTCACAGCTTCCCTATTGCACCGGCTTCAGTACCGCCTGCAGGAGCACGACGCCCTCGCCGTACTTGTCCCGCAGCCGTTGCTGGAGCTCCTCACTGGCCACCCAGACGCCCACGACCACCTGCTCCTTCATGACGTCGACGGAAGTCGAAGTGAAGGGCTGGCCCAGATCGTCACCGATGAACTCCTGGATCTGCCACAGCGTTTCCTGGCTGCGCCGGGCCTGGCTGACGCAGAGCGCGCCGCCCCAGCTCTCCCGGATCCACGCCTCCCTGCCGGCCAGGTCGCCCGTGAACTTCACGTTCAGCACCAGCTTGGTCGGGTCGTTGGCGTACTTCTCCGACCACTCCCGCTTGCTGCCGTCGTAGCCGGGGATCGAGTCCAGATAGCTCTGGTCCAGCCACACCCCGCCCACGGCTTCCTCATTCTGCAGCCGCTGCTGAGTCGCCTGGAGCGCTTCCTGGGTGGCCTTGGCGGGATCAGCCGGCCGCCAGCCGCCCTCCGGGACGGGGCACGGGCTGTCGAACCTGTGCTCCTCCGGCCTGCCCTGGACCGCCGCCCCTGGTGGTTCGGTCAGGGTCAGCCGGGAGCCGTCCCAGGTGCCGACCACCCGATACTGACCCCACTTCGTACCCTGGACGCTCTCGTGCTCAACCTTGGACCAGTCCCAGCCGACGATGTCCGGCCCACTGCACTGGGGTGGCAGCGATTCGGCCATCGCGGCGCACAGCTGTGGCCCGTGGCCGGGGTCCTCCAGGACGGAGACGGCGTCGGCCGCGTACGTGACCGGCTTGTCGGCCGCCACTCCGCTGCCGCAGGCGGTCAGCACTATGAGGGCGAGGAAGGCGAGTGAGCGCATGACCTTCAGACGTGCCAGCGCTCCGCGGAGGTTCAGCAGCATGCGCTCGAGGTCACCCAAGAGGACACCTCCGGGTCGGCGGGTGCGGCTGACATTGGAGGTACGCGGCGGGCGCGGGATGTCCGCATGCCTGGCAGTTCACCAGGTCGCGCTCGAAAACCAGGGTGGCAGGTCCGGGCGGCGACCTCACGGGTCCGGGCGGTCAGGTCAGATGGCGGCCTGGTAGGCGCTGGCGCGCATTCCCGCCAGCAGCCCCGCCGTCTGCTCCGGCGTGTAGCGGCGCACGGGATCGTGGTGCAGCAGCCCCTCGATGAGCGGCCGCATCACCCCGGCCCGCCGCGGCGGCGGGTAGGGGCCGCTGCGCGCCATGCCCAGCACCGTCGCGGCGTCCTGCCCGGGATAGGGCGGCTGGCCCTCGATGGCGCTGTAGAGGGTGGCCCCGAAGGACCACATGTCGGCCTCCTTGCTGGCCGGCCCCCCGTGCAGCCGCTCGGGGGCCATGAAGGCGGGGGTGCCGCGCAGCCGGCGCGAGTTCGTCATGCGGATGTCACCCTCGGCGGTCGCTATCCCGAAGTCGGTCAGCACCACCCGGTCACCGGTCAGCATGACGTTGGCGGGCTTGACGTCGCGATGCAGCACGCCCGCCTGGTGGGCGGTGCGCAGCGAGGCGAGCAGGTGCTGCCCGATGGCCGCCACCGACTGGGCCGGTAAGGTGCCCACCTGGGAGAGCAACTGGTGCAACGAGAGCCCGTCGAGATATTCCATCACGATCCAGAGCTTGCCGCCCTCTTCGATCAGGTCATGCACCGTGACGATGTTGGGATGCGTCAGCCCCGCGGCCATCCGCGCCTCACGCAGCACCCGGCGGCGCACCATCTCGGCCTCACCGGCCAAGGTCAGCTCCTTGAGCGCCACCGTACGGTGGAGGAGCTGATCGAACGCCCGCCAGACGACTCCCATACCCCCACGACCGGCCTCCTCATTCAGGAGGTACCGTCCGCCGATCTCCCGCATACCATCCCCTCAAGCTCCGGGGGATAATCATGTCACCTCAGCACCAGCTATAGGGTGCCTAACGTGATCTGGATATGTCGGAAAGTGTAGGTTCGCTGGTCAGAGGCCCAGAAATTCGATCCGACAAGGCGCGCCACACCAGTCCGACTCCCGCCAAACATACTCCCGTCGCGCCGACGAGGACGGCTCCGATGCCCACGAACTCGGCCACGACGCCGCCCAGGGCCGCCCCGAGGGGCATTCCGCCCATCCCGACGAGCCGGTATGCCGAATTCACCCTGCCGAGCAGTTCGGCCGGGATCAGCCGCTGCCTGAGCGAGATCACCAGGACGTTCCCCGCCGCCCCGACCAGTCCCCACAGCACGGCCGTCGGGTAGAGCGCCCAGGCGGACGGCACGATCACCGGCACCAGGAGCAGCAGGCTGCTGATCAGCCAGTTGCCCACGAGCGTCCGGAACTCCCCGAACATCGCCGCGGCCCGCCCCGACAGCAGCGAGCCGAGCACCGCCCCGACCGCGAAGGCCGTGGTCATCAGGCCGTACCCGGCCGGCTCCAGCCCCATCCGCGACCCGTCGCCGACCGCCCACAGCACGAAGACGGCGAAGTAGGCGGAGTTGGCCAGGTTGAGCAGGCCGGCCGTGATCGCCAGGCTCCGCAGGACCCGGTGCGACCACAGGTAGCGCAGCGCCTCGGCGATGTCCGCGCGCATCGGGCGGCGCCGCGCGAGGGCGGCCAGGCGGTACGTGCCGCGCATGCCCAGCAGGAGCAGCCCCGCGGCGCCGTACAGGAGGGCCGGGGCGCCGATGACGGCGGCGGGCAGGGCCACGACGAGCAGGCCGGCCGCCGGCGCGCCGACGAAGTCGTTGCCGATCATCTGGGCGGTGGAAATGCGGCCGTTCGCCCTGGTCAGGCGCTCCTGGGGGACGGTCATGGGCAGGATGGACTGCGCGGAGAGGTCGGCGAAGACCTCGCACGCACCGGCCAGCAGCACGGCGGCCAGCAGGAGCCACAGGTCGAGCAGGCCGAGCGCGGCCAGGAGCATGGCGGCGGTCAGGATCGCGGCGCGGGCGAGGTTGGCCCGCACCATGACGCGGCGGCGGTCGGCTCGGTCGGCCACCGCGCCCGCGTGCAGCGCCAGCACCAGCCACGGCAGCGTGGCCGCGGCCCCCACCAGGGACACGAGGGTGGGGGAGCGGGTCATCGACACGGCCAGCAGCGGCGCGCCGATCTTCAGCGCGCCGTCCGCCAGGTTGGACATCCCGGTGGAGGCCCACAGGAATCCGAATGATCGCCCAAGACCGGCCATGGCTGACTCCGATAGTGTGTAAGGGAAAGTGTGCACAGGTTTCTTTGCAAAGATAGGCTTGCACAACGATGCAGATCAAGAGCTTTTCCGCCCGGACGCTTGACGCGAACGCGCTGAAGTCGTTCGCTCACCCGCTGCGACTGCGGATCTACGAGCTGCTGGACGAGCGCGGCCCCGCCACGGCCACCGGGCTCGCCGGCCTGCTCGGGCAGAACACCGGGGCGACCAGCTACCACCTGAGGGAGCTGGCCAAGCACGGCATGATCGAGGTGGCGGCCGGGATGGGGCGCGGGAAGGAGAAGTTCTGGCGCATCACGCCCGGCGGCTTCTCCTACGGCGAGCCGCCCGCCGACCCGGAGGCGGCGAGCGCGATGGAATACCTGCTCGACGACCTGGTCCGCCGGCGCGGAGCCGAGCTGGCGCGGTGGCGCGAGGAGATGGCCGGGGCGCCGGAGGATTGGGTTGAGGCCGCCGCGTTCGGACGCCGGTCGCTGCGGCTCACGCCGGAGGAGACCGCCGCCATGCGGGACCAGGTCTTCGAGGTGCTGGAGCGCTACCGGGCGCTGTCGGACGGCAGGGCGGAGCCGCCGGAGTCGGCCGGGCACGTGGTCGTGCACTTCGACGTCCTGCCGGTGGGCGTCACGCCCGAGCGCTGAGGCCCCGGCTCAGGGTGGCCCGCCGCGATCGCACCCTAGGGATTTCCCTGGGCCCCGCCCTGAGGCCAGGGCTTCACCCGAGCCCATAGTGTCCTCGATCGGAACCCGGCCCTTTCCGGGCGACGGCCAAGGAGTCCACCATGGCGCGCGGCGAGGTGCCGTCACCGGCCTGCTGGAACGCTCCACGACGTCACGGGCAGCTCATCGGGCGGCAGGCGGGGGCTCGCCCGGGAGCGGGTGCGGCAGGAGGGGCCGGGCCTCACCCGCACGGACATCAGCCGCAGGCCGTTCACCCGCACGGTGTTCACCAGCAGGCCGTTCGCCGGCGCGGCGTTCACCCGCAGGCCGCTCGCACGTCCAGGATCGCTGACACGCCTCCGGGCCCGCCGGGCACAGGGCTCGGACGGGCGGCGCCCCCGTCCCGGGCTGGAGGGACGGGGGCGCCTGCCGCTCCTCGCGCGAGCTGTCAGCTGATCAGGCTCAGGGCGCGCTCGGCCATGCCCTCCGGGGCCGTCTTCGGCGAGCCGCAGGAGAACGGCGGCTGCGGGTCGTACTCGATCGCGAGCTGCACGCTCTGCGCCGTCTCGGGGTCGGTCGCCTGCGCCAGCAGCGTCAGCGCCATGTCGATGCCCGCCGACACCCCCGCCGCGGTCACGATCCTGCCCTCCGTGACCACCCGCTCGGTCACCGGCTCGGCCCCGTACGTCCTGAGCAGGTCGAGGATGGCCCAGTGGGACGTGGCCCGCGCGCCCGACAGCAATCCGGCGGCACCGAGCAGGAGCGAGCCGCTGCACACCGAGGTCGTCCACCGGGTGCGCTCGTGCGCCTGCCTGATCCAGCCCACCAGGGCCTCGTCGGACAGGGCGTCCAGGGTGCCGGGGCCGCCCGGGACCACGATCACGTCCGGCGCGGGCAGGTCGGCGTACGAGGCCGTGGCGGTCAGCGAGAGCGTGCCGCGGTCGTCGCCGACCGGCCCCGGCTCGGCGGCGACGAACGTGACCGTCCAGCCGGGCGCGAAGGCCAGCACCGTGTACGGCCCCACCGCGTCGAGCGCGGTGAACCGGGGATAGAGCGGGATGGCGACGTGCATGGGCTTACCTCTCCTTGGACTGGAACCGGCGCCGGTGGTCGCCCGGCGAGATCCGCCAGTGCCGCCGGAAGACGCGGTAGAGCGTCTCCGGCGTGCCGAGCCCCGACTCCCTGGCGACCGACTCCAGGGGCAGGCCGGTCACCTCCAGGAGCCGCCTGGCGGTGTCGGCCCGGCTGCGTTCGACGTACCGGCCGGGGGACAGGCCGGTCTGCTCGGTGAAGACGCGTGAGAAGTGCCGCTCGCTCATCCCGGCGCGCGCGGCGAGAGCGGGCACGCTGAGGTCGGCGGCCGGGTTCGCGTCGATGTAGGCCTGCAACTCCCTGAGCGGCTCGCTGCGCGGCGTCATGGCCCGCATCGGAGTGCTGAACTGG
This sequence comes from Nonomuraea sp. NPDC049709, assembly GCF_040674815.1. NCBI lineage: Bacteria > Bacillati > Actinomycetota > Actinomycetes > Streptosporangiales > Streptosporangiaceae > Nonomuraea > Nonomuraea sp. NPDC049709. The sequence continues at coordinate 8,005 of NZ_JBFANM010000150.1, read as the reverse complement.
CTCTGCCCGCCCGGCCTGTGCAGGTAGACCACGAGGCCACGGGCGACGTCCCTGGCCAGCGCGTGCCCGTGGTCCCTGGCCACCAGCGCCAGCGCCAGGTCCACGCCCGACAGCACGCCAGCGGAGGTCCAGACGTCGCCGTCCTCGATGTAGAGGGGGTCGGCGTCGACCTCGACGCGTTCGTAGTGGCTCTGGAGCTCGCCCGCGACCAGCCAGTGCGTGGTGGCCCGCCGGTGGTCCAGCAGCCCGGCCTCGGCCAGGAGGAACGCGCCGTTGCAGACCGACGCCACCCGGCGCGCGCCCGCGGCCAGCGCGGCGATGCCCGCCACCAGCTCCCGATCGGCCAGCTGCTCGGGCACGGACAGCCCGCCGGCCACCAGCAGCGTGTCGATCGGCCCGGTGACCTCGGACAGCGCCGCCGCCATGACCGTGACGCCGTTCCCGGCGGGCACCGCGCCGGCGCGCACGGCGGCCAGCTCGACCCGGTAGCCGTCGCGGGGCCGGAACAGGGCGGCGGTGGCGAACACGTCGGCCGGACCGGCCATGTCCAGGAGCTGGAAGCCGGGGAAGACGACGATCAGGACACGTCGCTGCACGCCTTCCATGCTGGTCGCGGGCCTGTGCTGGCGTCAACGACACGAACATTGCACATTACGCCATGGGTCAGGTCCCGGCGTTGTCGAGGACGACCGCGGGTTCCTCGTCCGCGTCCAGCCGGTCTCGTCCGGGATGACGAAACCGTGGCCGGACTCGAACAGGCCCAGGCCCCCGCGCCGGCCGAGACGAAGATCAGCGGCCGGTCCTTCAGCCATCCGTACCGCCGGAGGACGTCGCGGTGATGATCGATCACGCGGCCATTGTGCCGCGGGAAACGCCGAGAGCCCCCGGGGGCAGGACCGGGGGCTCTCGCCGACGATGGGCGCAGGTGATCAGCCCATGTGCGGGTAACGGTGGTCGGTCGGCGGCACGAACGTCTCCTTGATCGTGCGGGCGTTCACCCAGCGGATCAGGTTGAAGATCGAGCCGGCCTTGTCGTTGGTGCCGGAGGCGCGGGCGCCGCCGAACGGCTGCTGGCCCACGACCGCGCCGGTCGGCTTGTCGTTGACGTAGAAGTTGCCCGCCGCGAAGCGCAGCCGCTCGGAGGCGGCGGCGATCGCGTACCGGTCCTGGGCGATGATCGACCCGGTCAGCGCGTACGGGGCGATGCCCTCCATCTGGTCGAGCACCGTGTCGTAGTCGCGGTCCTCGAAGACGTGGACGCCGAGGATCGGCCCGAAGTACTCCTTGACGAAGATCTCGTCGGTCGGGTCCGCGCACTCCAGGATGGTCGGCTTGACGAAGTAGCCGGTGGAGTCGTCGTACGAGCCGGTGAGCACGTCGATGTTCGACGCCGCCCGCGCCCGGTCGATCGCCTCCTTGTGCTTGGCGAAGGCCCGCCCGTCGATGACCGCGCCCATGAACGTGGACAGGTCGCCCGACACGTCTCCCACGGTCAGCGACTCGGCCACGGAGACGAAGTCGTCACGCATGCGGTTCCAGACCGAGCGCGGCACGTACGCCCGCGACGCGGCCGAGCACTTCTGGCCCTGGTACTCGAACGCGCCCCTGACCAGCGCGGTCGAGAGCACCGCCGGGTCGGCCGACGGGTGGGCGAGCACGAAGTCCTTGCCGCCGGTCTCCCCGACGAGGCGCGGGTAGCCGTGGTAGGAGGCGATGTTCGCGCCGACCGTGCTCCACAGGTGCTGGAACGTCGCGGTCGAGCCGGTGAAGTGGATGCCGGCCAGCGCCGGGTGGCCGAGCGCCACCTCGGAGACGGCCTGCCCGTTGCCGGTGACCATGTTGATCACACCCGGCGGCAGCCCGGCCTCCTCCAGCAGCCGCATCGTGAAGTGCGCGGCGAACTGCTGGGTCGGCGACGGCTTCCAGACGACGACGTTGCCCATCAGGGCGGCCGACGTCGGCAGGTTTCCGGCGATGGCGGTGAAGTTGAACGGCGTGATCGCGAGCACGAAGCCCTCGAGCGGCCGGTACTCCATCCGGTTCCACACGCCCGGCGACGAGACCGGCTGGTCGGCGTAGAGCTGGCGGGCGTAGGCCACGTTGAACCGCAGGAAGTCGATCAGCTCGCAGGCCGAGTCGATCTCCGCCTGCTGCGCCGACTTGGACTGGCCCAGCACGGTCGCCGCGTTCAGCGTCGCCCGCCACGGCCCCGACAGCAGGTCGGCGGCCTTCAGGAAGATCGCCGCCCGCTCGTCGAACGACAGCGCCCGCCAGGCGGGCGCCGCCTGGAGCGCGCCGGCGATGGCGTCCTGCACGTCCTGGGCCGTAGCGTCGTTGGTACGGCCCAGGACGGAGGCGTGGTTGTGCGGCTGCACCACGTCGATGGTCGCGCCGCCGCCGAGGCGCTGCTCGCCCCCGATGGTCATGGTCAGGTCGAGCGACGACCCGGCCAGTTCCTTGATGCGGTCCTCCAGCGCGCCCCGCTCGGCGCTGCCGGGCGCGTAGCCGTACACGCGCTCGTTAGCGGGCACGGGCACGTTGCTGATGGCATCCATTTACTTACCCCCAAGGGCACGAAGGAAGAAGGCGACGTTGGCGGGGCGCTCCGCGAGGCGGCGCATGAAGTAGCCGTACCAGTCGTCGCCGTAGGGGACGTAGACGCGGACCGTGTGGCCGGCCCCGGCCAGGGCCTCCTGCCGGTCGGTCCTGATTCCGTAGAGCATCTGGAACTCGTGGTCGCCGATCGTCCGCCCGAACCGGTCGGCGAGCAGCTCCGTGATCGCGATCATGCGGTCGTCGTGCGTCGCCACCATGGGGTACCCCTTTCCCGCCATGAGGATCCGCAGGCATCGCACGTACGCCTTGTCCACGTCGGACTTGCCCTGGTGGGCCACGGAGGCGGGCTCGCGGTAGGCGCCCTTGACCAGGCGGACGCGGGAGCCCTCGTCCGACAGGTCGCGGCAGTCCTGCTCGCTGCGGAACAGGTACGCCTGGATCGCCACGCCCGTCGCCGGGTAGTCCTCGCGCAGCTTGCGCAGGATGGACAGCGTCGAGTCGACGGTGGTGTGGTCCTCCATGTCGAGCGTGACGGTGGAGCCGTTCGCCGCGGCGGCGGCGCAGATCTCGCGGGCGTGCTCGAGCGCCATGGCGTCGTCGAGCCGCTGCCCGACCGCCGACAGCTTCACCGACACCTCGCCCCTGGTCCCGAGATCGAGCGGCCTGACCGCTTGGAGCAGGGTGATGTAGGCGTTGGCGGTGTCCTCGGCGGCCCGCGCGTCCAGCGTCTCCTCGCCGAGGTGGTCGACGGTCACCGCGAGCTTGGCGTCGCTCAGCCGTTCGATGGCGGCGCGGGCCTCCTGGACGCTCTCGCCCGCGACGAACCGCTGCACGACCTTCTTGGTGAGCGGAAAGCCTGACACGGAGCGGCGTACGACACCGCTCCTCGAAGCGGTGAGCAGCAGTTGACCCAGCATGTTGCCAAGTCTAAAAACGCAGCTCAGAGGGGGCCATCGACGGGCGTAACGCCGGTTGTGGCAGGCTGTCGTACAAATGCACAACTCGGCTGACCTACAAGAGATCGTCGACGAGATCGCCGCCCGGCTGGGCGCGTCCGCGACGCTGGAGGACCGCTCGTTCCGGCTGCTGGCCTACGGAGCGCAGCACGGTGACATCGACACGGTCCGCCAGGAGTCGATCCTGCGCCGCCGCGCCACGGGGGAGGTGCGCGAATACTTCGAGCGCTACGGCATCGCCCGGGCGAGCGGCCCGGTCAGGATCCCCGCGGACGCCGAGCTCAAGGTCCTGGCCAGAGTGTGCTGGCCGCTGCGCCACGCGGACGTCACCTACGGCTACCTGTGGCTGCTCGACTCGGGGGAGCTGACCGACGAGACCCTGCGGGCCGCCGCGCCGCTCGTGGCCAGGGCCGCCGCGGCGCTCGCCCAGGAGGCCAGGAGCAGGCAGGATCTCGGGCGCGGCCTGCGCGCCCTGCTCTCCGCCGATCCCGAGGAGCGCGCCGGCGCCTCCATCGAGGTGCCGGGCCCGGTCGCGGCCATCGCCGTACGCGAGTCGCAGGAGCGCGTCGCGGCCCTCTGGACGCTCCCGCGCGGCGTCGTGGCCCGCCCGGGCTCGCCGGTCGCCCTGCTGGCCCCCGCCCACCTGGCGGGCGAGGTGGCGCAGACCGTCCAGAGCGCGTACGGCACCGCCGCCGGCATCGGCGCGCCCAGGGCCGACCCGGCCGACGCCTGGCTGAGCTGGCGCGAGGCCCGCCAGGCCCTGCGCATCGCCGAGCACTTCCCGCGCCACGCCCCCATCGCGCGCTGGGAGGACCTGGGCGTGCACCGCCTGCTGGCCCGGCTCGGCCAGGCGGACCTGCGCGAGCTCGCCGCCGAGACCACGGCGCTGGACGCCGAGCTGGCGCACACCGTGGAGGTCTACCTCGACCTCGGCGGCCACGTCCAGAAGACGGCCGCCGAGCTGGGCATCCACCGCCAGACGCTCTACTACCGGCTGGGCAAGGCCGAGCGCCTCACGCACCGCGACCTGTCCGACGGCGACGACCGCCTGGCCGTGCACCTGGGTCTGAAGGCCGCCCACCTGCGCAACCTGGACGCCTGAGCGGTCCCTGCGGACGCGCTCAAGCTCGTGCCGGGGCCGGCATGACCGCGACCCTCACGCGCGCCGAGCCGCCCCCCTTCACATGCGGGGGTTCGCGACCGGGCGCGGCCATCACACCGCGGGCACGAGGTGTTCGGGCCGGTGGCCGCTCACATGACGGCGAGCAGGCGGTGCAGCGAGCTCTTGGGCAGCCCGAGCCGGCTGGCGAGCTCGTCGAGCGTGACTCGGCCACTGCTCACTCCTTCAGTTCCGCGTGATGGAATGCCGGCGCGTAATACGGAACCGAGCGTGGCCGCGTTCTCAGCCGGTGGCGCGGTCGAGGAGCTCGAGCAGGTGGTGGTACGGCTTGCCGGTGGCGCGGGTCAGGCCGAGCTCGCAGGTGCGGTTGACCGAGGCGTGCGCGGCGAACTCCCCGGCCCGTACGGCGGCGGCCTCCGCCCGGGTGGCCGAGGCGGTCAGCTCAGGATGGAGCAGGCCGCGGTCGCCGGCGAAGGCGCAGCACTGCCAGCCGTCGGGGACCACCACCTCGTCCGCGACCGCCTGGGCGATCCGCATGATCGCGGCGTCCAGGCCCAGGCGGGTGGAGGAGCAGGTGGGGTGCAGGGCCAGGGAGGGCAGGCGGCGTTCCACCCGGAGGCGGGGCAGGAGGTGCTCGGCGGTGAAGGCGACCGCGTCCAGCACCTGGAGGACGGGCGCGGCGCCTGCTCGGGCACCTGCTCCGGCACCTGTTTCGGCACCTGCTCCGGCACCTGTTCCGGCGGAGGCGACGGCGACGAGACGGTGGAAGCCCTCGGTGCAGGAGGCGGCGTCGCTGACGACCGGGATGCGGCCACCGTCCGTGGCCCCGAGGAGCGCGTCGCGGACGCGGTCGCTCATCACCTCGTAACCGTCGGCGTACCCCTTGGACGACCAGGGCGTGCCGCAGCACAGGCCGCCGATGCCCTCGGGCACGTGCAGCCGCACGCCCGCCCGCTCGGCCAGCCGGGCGAACGCGGCCATCACGCCGGGGCCGCCGTCGGCCGGGGCGAAGAGGGTGTTCAGGCAGGACGGGACGTAGACCGCCTCGGCTCCGGGGTCCGGGGCCGGCCGGCGGCGGGTTCCGCCGCGCGGCAGGTCTCGGGTCCACTGGGGGACGGTCTCGGAGCCGACGATCGCGCGGGCGGCGCGGCTGGCGGCCTCGGGGAGAGCGGGCGGGGTGGCGGCGGCGGTGTCCAGGCTGAGGTTCATCGCCCTGGTGACGCCGTCCCAGTGCTTGGCGGCCGTCTTCCAGCCCCGCTGCGCGGCGCGGCCGTGCCGTTCCGCGCGCAGGCGCTTGGTCAGGTCGCCGGTGTTGATGCCGACGGGGCAGGCGGTGGCGCACATGCCGTCCACGGCGCAGGTGTCCACCGCGTCGTAGCCGTACTCCTCCCGCAGCCCGCGGGCCAGCTCGTGGTCACCCGCCTCCTCGGCGGCGGCGAGCTCGCGGCGCAGCACGATGCGCTGGCGGGGAGTGGTGGTCAGGTCGCGGCTGGGGCAGACGGGCTCGCAGTAGCCGCACTCCACGCACCGGTCGACCTCGGGCTCGACGGTGACGACGGACTTGAGGTCACGCAGGTGGGCGTCGTCGTGGTCGGTGAGGACGACGCCCGGGTTGAGGGTGCCCGCCGGGTCGCACAGGCGCTTGACCTCGCGCATCACCTCGTACAGCTCGTCGCCGTACTGGCGGCGGACGAAGGGGGCCATGACGCGGCCGGTGCCGTGCTCGGCCTTGAGCGTGCCGCCCCGCTCCAGGACGGCGGTCACCATGTCCTCGGTGAAGGCGGCGTAGCGGTCGAGGTCGGTGGCGAAGCGCTCGTTGAGCATGAAGTGCAGGTTGCCGTCCTTGGCGTGGCCGAAGATGACGCTGCGCTCGTAGCGGTGCTCGGCGAACAGCGCGGTCAGGTCGTCACACAGGTCGGCCAGCGCGGGGACGGGCACGGCGACGTCCTCCAGCAGGGCCGTCGTGCCGCTGGGGCGGGCGCCGGCGACGGAGGCGTACAGGCCCTTGCGGATGTGCCACAGCCCGGCCCGGCTGCCCGCGTCCCTGCTCAGCCGGGCCGGCGCGGCCGTCTTGAGCTGGGCGAAGACGCCCTCGGCGGCCTGCTCGCGCGCGGTCAGCAGGTCGGGGTCCGACTCCTGCCATTCGATCAGCAGCGCGGCGTGCTCGGCGACGGTGAGCGTACGCAGCAGGTCGTCGGCCTTGGGGTCGCTCTGGGCCACCCGCAGCGACTCGGCGTCCAGCAGCTCGATCGCGGCGGGCCCGGCCGCCACCAGATCGGGCATGGCGGCCATCGCCTCCCGCAGGGTGCGGAAGACGAGCAGGCCGGTGGCGGCCAGCCGGTGGGCGGGCACCGTGCGCAGCACGGCCTCGGCGACGAAGCCGAGCGTGCCTTCGCTGCCGATGACCAGGTGGGCGAGGATCTGCGCGGGCGAGTCGTGGTCGAGGAAGCTGTTGAGGCCGTAGCCCATGGTGTTCTTCAGCGAGAACTGCACCTGGACGCGGTGCACCGAGTCGGGGTTGCCGCGTACCCGGTCGCGCAGCCTGACCAGGCCCTCGGCCAGCGCGGGTTCGAGCGCGCGCAACCGCTCGTCGGCGTCGGGGGCGCCGGTGTCGATGAGGGTGCCGCTGGGCAGCACCACCGTCATCGACTCCAGCGTCCGGTACGTGTTGGCGTGCGTGCCGCAGGTCATGCCGCTGGAGTTGTTGGCCACCACGCCGCCGATCGTGCACGCCGACTCGCTGGCCGGGTCGGGCCCGAGCTTGCGGCCGTAGGGGGCCAGGCGGGCGTTGACCTGCCGGAGCACCGCGCCCGGCTGCACCCGTACCCGCTGCCCGCCGTCCAGCACCTCGATCTCGCGGAAGTGCCGGCGTGTGTCCACCAGCAGATGCTCGCTCACCCCCTGCCCGCTCAGGCTGGTGCCGCCCGAGCGGAACGTCAGCGCCAGGCCGGTCCGCAGCAGCGCCGCGACCTGCCCGGCGCTCTCGGGCACCAGCACGGCCTGCGGGGTGAGCAGGTAGTGCGAGGCGTCGTGGGCCATGCCGAGCCGGTCGCTCACCCGCGATCGGGTGATCCCCGGCACGGCCGCCTCCACGGCGGCCAGAACGTCGGGAGCCGGAGCGGTCAGCCGCCGCGGTTCATGGTGGTTCACGCTCGTGCTCTCTTCGTTCGTCGTGGCCGCACGCGTCATCGGGGGCCGATGACCTGCTGGCGCTGGCCGCCCAGGCCCTCGATGCCCAACTCCATCACGTCGCCCGGCTGGAGCCAGATCTGGGGGTCGTGGCCCATGCCGACGCCGGGTGGGGTGCCGGTGTTGATCAGGTCGCCGGGTTCCAGGACCATGAACTGGCTGAGGTGGTGCACGATGACGTACG
>NZ_JBFANM010000149.1:0-13700 GCF_040674815.1 Nonomuraea sp. NPDC049709 | reverse complement strand
CGCACCGACGACACCGTCGACCTGCTCAACCTGCCACCGGCCGTACTCACCGACCGCGGCTGCGCCTCGGCCTGCGAACACTTCAGCTCCGCCGTCAAAGACCTGCACCTCGGCCCCCTGATCGGCACCAGAACCGCCGGCCTCATCTCCGGCCCCGCCCAGCCCTACCTCCTCGCCAACAACACCCTGCTCAGCTTCCCCACCAGACACCACCTGGGACCCAACCGCGAGCTCATCGACCGGATCGGCGTGCCACCCGACCACCACATGCCCCCAACCCCCAACGACGCGGCCACCGGACACGACCCCGCCCTGGCCAAAGCCCTGACCCTGCTGCACCAGTGAAGGAACCCCCATGAGACACCTCCTCGCTGCCGCCGCAGGACTGGCCATCCTCGCCGCGTCCGCCTGCTCCGCCCCCGCGCCACCCCGCACCGACGCCACCCCGTCGGCCGCCCCCACCGGACCGGCCGTCCTGCCCGCCCCCACCGGACCCCACCCGGTCGCCACCACCACCCTGTACCTGAACGACACCTCCCGCCCCGACCCGTGGAACCTCGACGCCGACACCAGAGAACTCAAGGTCACCCTGTGGTACCCGACCGAACAACGCCACGGGCAGCGGGCACCGTACATGACACCCAAGGAATCGCAGCTCGCCATGAGGCGCTACGGGATCGCGGGCGTGCCGGACGACATGCTGAGCAGGACGCGCACGAATGCGATCAAGGACGCCGAACCCACGGGGCAGAAGCTGCCGCTGGTGGTGCTCTCCCCCGGCTTCACCAATCCGATGAGCACGCTCACGTCCCTGGCCGAGGACCTGGCCAGCCGCGGGTACGTCGTGGCCGGCATCGACCACACCTACGAGAGCTACGCCACCACCTTCCCCGACGGCCGGATCGCCGAATGCCTCGCCTGCGACAGCGACACCGATCCCGGTTTCGGCGCGGGGTTGGTCGCCGGCCGGGCCGCCGACGTCTCCTTCGTGCTCGACCAGCTCCCGGCGAAGTGGAACGGCAGCGACCGGATCGACCGCTCCCGCACCGCGATGGTCGGCCAGTCGATCGGCGGAGCCAGCACCATGGCCACCATGGTGAACGACCCCCGGGTACGCGCCGGGATCGACATGGACGGCACCACCTACGCCCGCATCCCCAAGACCGGGCTCTCCCGGCCGTTCCTGTTCCTGGGCTCGGCACGACACGTCTCCGCAGGCCCCGCCCCCACCTGGGACCGCGACTGGAAGCTGCTCACCGGATGGAAGCGCTGGATCGTGCTGTCCGGAGCGGAACACCAGTCCTTCACCGACACCCCGCTGCTGGCGGACGCCCTCGGCATCAAGCCCCTCCCCGGCGTCCTGCCCGCGCCGCGCGCCGCCGAACTCACCCGCACCTACGTGGCCGCCTTCCTCGACCAGCACCTCAAATCGCGACGACAGCCCCTCCTGGACAAGCCCTCCGCGCGCCACCCCGAGGCCAAGTTCTGCCCCGCGGGGTGCGGTCAATCCTGAGGCCATGCGTGGTCGGCATTCCACCGGGTGGAAGCGGAGAGTAGTGCTATAACTACTTTCCGTTATCATGACGCCGGGGTGACCCTCCGGCGCCATCCCCCTGCTCTCCATGAAGGAGAACAAGCATGCGCTTGACCCGTGCGGCTCTGGCCGCCGGCGGCACCCTGCTGGCCACCGTCCTGCTGTCCACGCAGCCCACTCAAGCCGCCGCCCCCGGACGCGGCTGTCTCGCCGAGGGACAGATCGGCAGTTACCTGTCCAAGGAAGGCAGCGCGAAGGCTACCTTCTCCACCGAGTTCCTGGCCGAATTGAAGAGGGCCGGGATCAGGTTCGAGACGCTGGATCCGATCGAGATGGTCGACGGCGGCACCGCCGCCTGGATGCCCATCGGCGAGCGGTACGACAACATCGAGACCCCCAGCGGGCGGGTCTGCTACCCGGGCGGGTTCCGCCTCGTCAACGACGAGACCGGGGTGACGTACGAGATCGACACCTTCTGGGTGCTGTTCGCGGCCATGGGTGACAGCAAGTTCTTCGCCACCCCGGCCGTCAACGGGCAGCCCCGGCCGGACGGCGAGCTGGCCATGGTCAACTTCAGCGTCCCGCAGGCCCTCACCCCGGGCAACTTCGTCCCGCACAACGGCGGCATCGGCCCGCTCAAGGTCGTCCTGTCCATGGACCGAGGCTGGTCCGCGGACCTCAACAAGGAACTCGGCACGGCCTTCCGTGGCGGCATGCACTGGGCCGACCTGGACATCGCCTGGCAGGGCCCGCCGAGTCGGCCCATCCCGTCCGGCGCCTCGCTCGGCATGCTCGGCCTGAAGACGATGAGCGACGCCATTCAGGGCCACGGCGGCTTCGGCCTGCCCATGCCGAGGCCGCGCGGCATCTTCTGAGCGCGATCCTCTCGTAGGGCGTCCCGCGCGACGGGGCGCCCTACATCCATGGGCGGCGTCCAGGATCCCCGCGCCGGAATTGGACCCGCCGGCCTTGGGAAATCCCTTTACACAACGTGACTCGATCACTACTTTTAGCGAGTCATTGCAGGTCAGAGGCGTTCCATCGCCTCGCATCGACGAAAGGTCGATTGCTTTGCGTGTTCTTGTCCGCATCGCTCAAACACTCGCGATCGGCGCCGCGGTGTTCGCGGCTGCACCCGTCACCCCCGCCCACGCCGGACCGTTCCCGCCGCTCCCCGGTGTCCCCGGCGCCCCGTCCGTCGAGCCGCCGAGCGCCTCGTGTTTCAAGTTCCCGTACTTCGGCCCGAAGGGGCACGCGAACTTCGACTTCGGCCACGACATCGTCCGGCTGCTCGACGAGCGCGGCGTCCAGGTGGAGGGCATCGCCCCCATCGAGGCCAAGCCCGGGAACAAGGGCATCTACATGCCCATCGGGTGGAAGCAGGACCACATCGACCCGTGCAACGGCGTCTACTACCCCGGCGGTTTCGTCCTCAACGACGTCAGGAGCGGGCACACGGTCGCCATCCACGACATCTACCTGCGCCCCGACGGGGCACACGCGCAGGTGGAGATCGACGGGGAACCTCAGGGTGAGCAGCTCGTGGCCACGTACCGGCTGCACGAGTTCGTCCCGAACGTGCCCACGCCGCGTCCGCTCGAAGGCGGCATCGGGCCCAAGCACTGGCCGTTCTACACCAGCGCGTACCTCAGCCGGACGGTCAGGGACCTGACCGGCATCCCGCTGAACGAGGGCGACTACCTGGCCAACCTCGACGCGGTCGTCCAGTACGTGCCGTAGGCGACGCTCCCTGACCTGAGACCCACCGGGCCGTGCCCGCGGGCACGGCCCGGTACCTCGCGAATCGAGAGACAGATGCAACTGACCAGCGCTCGAGGCCGGTGGGCGTGGATCACCGGCACCTCCGTCGCCGTGCTGACGGCCACCGTACTGCTCGGCCCCACCATGCGTCCGGGCACGGCGACCAGCCACTGGGACGCCCCCGCCACCACCCTGAACAAGCAGATCGACGCCACCGACCTGTACGCCTTCACCAGCCCGGAGCGGCAGGACACGGTCACGATCGTGGCGGGCTACATCCCCTTCCAGGCCCCGCACAAGCCGTACCAGTTCGACACCGACGCCCGCTACGAGGTGCACGTCGACAACACCGGCACCGGCAAGGCCGCCGTCACCTACCGGTGGACGTTCGCCAACAAGGGGCTGCCGGTGCCCTCCTTCATCCGCAAGCGCGAGCACAAGGCCGGCCCGCTGGACTCCCTGGTCGAGCAGAGCTACACGCTGACCAGGGTGCGCGACGGCAAGTCGGAGACCCTGGTCCGCAACGGGTACGTCGCCCCCACCGACATGGGCGCCCCGGCCACGCCCGACTACCCGGCGCTGCGCCGCAAGGCCGTCCTCGACCTGCCCGGCGGGGGCAAGGTGTTCACCGGCACGGCCGCCGACCCGTTCTACTCCGACAACCACGCCGTCAACCTGCTCAGGTTCGGGCTGCCGTTCTTCCCGGTCAAGACCGGCGTGCCGACGAACGTCAGCGCCCTGGCGCTGCAACTGCCCAAGTCGGAGCTGGCGCTCGGCGGCGACCCGGACCGCAACCCGGTCATCGGCGTCTGGACCACGGCCTCCCGCAGGTCGAGCAGCCTGCTCGGGTCCGGCTCGGCCGACTACAAGCAGGTCTCCCGGCTGGGTAACCCCAACTTCAACGAAGTGATCATCCCGCTCAAGCACCGCGACCGCTTCAACTCCCTGCGGCCGGACGGTGACGAGAGCGGCAACCTCGTCGTGCCGTCCACGCTCGACCCCGACCAGGCCAGGGTCGTCGCCAGGCAGGCGAAGGTGGCGGCGCCGCCGGCCCCGCGCAAGGACCTGGAGCAGATCTACCTCACCGGCCTCACCACGCGGACGGGCGGGCCGATCGACCTGGACCTCAACTCCCACCAGCTCAACCAGGACGCCTCGCGCGTCGCCAAGGCGGAGGAGCTGCGGCTCAACATGAGCACGCCCGTCGCCACCGCACCCGACAAGTACGGCCTGCTCAAGGGTGACGTCCAGGGCTACCCCAACGGCCGGCGCCTCATCGACGACGTCGTTACCGTCAACCTGCGGATGCTCCTGGGCGAGCCCGCGGGCCGGGGCGCCCCGGGCCTCATCGCCGAGGACAACCCCGCCTTCCTGCTCAAGCCCATCACCGGCAGCTTCCCCTACCTGGCGCTGCCCATCACCGCCACCGGCTGAACCACCACCGAGGACGTCCGATCAGATGAGTCGCGTACGGCGATTGCTGCCCCTGCTGGGATGCGTGCTGCTGGGCTGCGTCCTGCTGACCCTGTACGCCCCGGAAGGCGTCCTGCGCCGGGACGAACCGCCTCCCGCGCTGGCGAGCTGGTCACCGTACGACCTGGCCGGATCGATCGAGGCCGCCCAGAGGCGCCTGCGCCGTCACCCCGACGACGCGGCGGTCTGGGCGAGCCTCGGCCACATGTACCTGGAGCAGGCCCGCCGCACCACCGACACCGCCTACTACGACAAGGCCAAAGGTGCGTTCGAACGCTCCATGCGCCAGCCCACCGGCGACGGGGAGCCGTACATCGACGCCATGATCGGCATGGGCGCGCTGGCCAACGCCCGGCACGACTTCGCGGGCGCCGTACGCTGGGCCGAGCGGGCCCGGGAGGCCGCGCCGTTCCGCTGGGCACTTTACGGCGTGCTCACCGACGCCTACCTCGAACTCGGCCGGTACGAGCAGGCCGAGACCGCGCTGCGGCGCATGCTCGGCGGCCGCCCCGACCTCGCCTCCTTCACCAGGGCCGCCCGCCTGGAACACCTGCGCGGCCGGCCCGGCCCGGCCCGCGACCTGCTGCACCGGGCCTGCGCGATCCCCGGCGACCCCGCCGAGTACGCCTTCTGCCAGTGGCAGCTCGGCGAGCTGGCCTGGCACAACGGCGACCCGCGCGCCGCGCTCGCCGCCTACACCCAGGCGCTGGCCGCCGATCCCGGGCACCTGCCCTCCCGCGCGGGCAAGGCGCGTGCCGAGGCCGCGCTCGGCCGCATCGACCAAGCGCTGCGCGACTACGCCGCCGCCGTGGCCCGCTCCCCATCCTTCGTCGTCGAATATGGGGAACTGCTGGAGCACCTCGGCGACCGGGACGGGGCCAGGCGGCAGTACGCCGTCTTCACCGCCCAGCACAAGCTGCTGACCGCGAACGGGGACACCGACAACCTGGCCGTGGGCACGTTCACGGCGAACCACGGCGACCCGGAGGCCGCCGTCAGATACCTGCGCGCGGAGTGGAAACGGCGCCAGAGCGTCGAGGTCGCCGACGCGCTCGGCTGGGCGCTGCACCGAGCCGGCCACCACACCGAGGCCGCCACGTACGCCGCCCGCGCCGACGCTCTCGGCGGGCGCAACGCGCTGTTCGCCTACCACCGGGGCGAGATCGAGCACGCGCTCGGGCACACCGCCGCCGCCCGCGCCCACCTGACCCGGGCGCTGTCCGTCAACCCGCACTTCGCACCGGCCGGGGCGGCACGGGCACGGGCGCTGCTGGCGGAGACGCCATGATCACCGCTCTCGTCGCCACCGTGCTGGCCGCGCACCCGCTGGGCAACTTCAGCGTCAACCACTACGACGGGCTGACGATCCACCGGGACCGGATCGAGCACCTGGCGATCGTGGACAGCGCCGAGATCCCCACCCTGCAACAGCCCCCCACCGGCCCCGCCCACCGCACCTGCACCGAGTTGCGGGACGCCGTCCGCGCGCAGGTCGATGGACGGCCGCTCGCCTGGCAGGTCGCCGACGCCTCCTTCGCCTACCAGCCGGGCGCCGCGGGGTTGCGCACCAGCAGGCTCACCTGCCGCCTGACCGCCCCGCTGCGCGTGGACCGGCGGCTCACCCTGACCTTCGCCAACGCCTACCGCGCCGACACCATCGGCTGGCGGGAGATCACGGCCAACGGGGCCGGCGTGCGCCTGCGCGCCTCCACCGTCCCCGCCGACAGCGTGTCCGGCGAGCTCCGCGACTACCCCGCCGACCTGCTCAGCTCGCCGCTCGACGTACGGCGGGCGCGTCTCACGGTGGAGCCGGGCGACGGCACCGCCGCCGCGCCGGCGCGGGTGCCGGGCGCGGACGCCGTCACCCGCTACACCGGCCTGCTGGCCGACCGGCTCAACACGCTGATCGGCGCCGACCGGCTGACCGTGCCGCTCGGGCTGCTGGCCCTGCTGTTGTCGCTGGTGCTGGGGGCCGTGCACGCCGCGATGCCCGGTCACGGCAAGACCGTCATGGCCGCCTACCTCGCCGGGCGGCGGGGTCGGCTGCGGGACGCCGTCACCGTCGCGGCCACGGTCACCGCCACCCACACGGCGGGCGTGCTGGTCCTGGGCGTGCTGGTCACGGTGGCCAGCGCGGTCGCCGGTGAGGTGGTGATGGGCTGGCTCGGCGTGGCCAGCGGGGTCCTCATCGCCCTGATCGGCCTCGCCCTGCTCCGCTCCGCCCTCCGCCACCGGCGCCACCCCGGTCACGGACATGGACATGGACATGGACATGGGCACGGGCACGGGCACGGTCATGGGCACGGGCACCGTAGGTGGTCGGATGGGGTCGTGGCGCTGGCCATGGCCGGTGGGCTGGTGCCCAGCCCGTCCGCCCTGGTGGTCCTGCTCGGCGCGATGGCGCTGGGACGCACCGCCTTCGGTGTCCTGACCGTGGTGTGCTACGGGCTCGGCATGGCGCTCACGCTGCTGGTCACGGCGCTCACCTTGCGCAGGCTGGGCGACCTCACCCTGGCCGGGCGGATGCGGCGGCTGCGCCCGTACAGCGCCGCCTTGACCGCCACGTTCGTCCTGCTCGTCGGCACGGGCGTCACCCTGCGCGCGGTGGCCGCCCTCGTGTGAATGCCACCGGGGGCCCGGCCTCGCCCGAGGCCGGGCCCCCCTGACGCGGCCGTTCGGCTAGGTGGGCAGGACGTTCTCCGCGAAGGCGCCCTGCATGTTTCCGCGCGGCTCGAAGACGAACACGATGTACGTCTCGAAGTATTCGCCACCCTGGCCCGCGGCGCGCGCGATGCCGACCTTGGTGCTGGACTTCCAGACGAGTTGCGTGAAGTGACCGCTGGTGGGTGAGAACTTGGCTGCGGCGAAGTCGTAGTTCTTGATCTCGTCGTACCATTCCCTGACCGCGTCCGACCCGGGCAGGGCCGCAGAGCCGCCGCCCCAGAAGATGTTCTCGCCCGTCTGCGTGCGCAGACCCGTGTGGCCGGCGTTGAGCCCTTCCTCCTCGGAGCGGGAGGCCGCCCGCTGCTTGGCGTAGGCGTTGAGCTCCGGGTCCATGACCAGCGGCGGCGCGTGGTGCTTGGCCCGGTAGGCATTGGCCTCGGCGAGTGCTTCGGCCTGGAATTCAGCCGTGGTGCTGTCGGGAAGAGCTGGGCGAGTTCCTGACATGTGGGTTCCCTACGGCGTTGGTGGACGCCCGCCGGATCGTGATCGTCGCGCGGTCGGGCCGGCGGGAGGGCGGCTTTCTGCCGCCGACTCCTCATCTTCCGCCGTCCACGAGAATGCGCCAGGTTCACCGGCTGTCCAACAACGGACACGCGGGCAGGAGGATCGCGCCGGTACGCGCCGCCGCCCCACCCCGGCCGGTCCACCTGGCCGTCACGCGGCGATCGCCCCGCTCGCCTGCCATCGCCTATGATTTCGACAGACGTCGAATTAGAGGGGGGAGCCGGATGGCCGCCACCACGACCCCATGCTGCGCGCTGATCGCGCGCGAGCCGCTGTCGGAGACCGACGCGGCCGACCTCGCGCTCATGCTCAAGGCGGTCGCCGACCCCGTCCGGCTGCGCCTGCTGTCGATGATCGGCTCCCACGCGGGTGGCGAGGCGTGCGTGTGCGACCTGACCGACGCCTTCGACCTGACCGCCCCCACCATCTCCCACCACCTCAAGGTGCTGCGCACCGCCGGGCTGATCGACGGCGAGCGCCGCGGCACCTGGGTCTACTACCGCATCGTCCCCGAGACGGTGAACCGGCTCGGCGCCCTCTTCACCCCGCTCACCGAGCCCGCGCCCGCCCAGCCGGTGGACGCCGAACTCCGCACCGCATGACCCGGGCCCCAGCCGATCCCCTGCGTTCGGACCCCGCTTTACGCGACCTCTACTCGGCCGCACTGACCCGGGCGCTGCGCGATCCGGAGATCCGGGACGCGTTCGACTACGTGACGGTGAAGCCGCTGCACATCCGGCTGGAGATGATGGAGCAGGCGGCCGAGGTCTTCGCCGCCGTGGCGCCGCCGGCCGAAGAGCCGGCGGCGCGGCGCGTGCCGGTGCCGCGCTTGCCGTTCGTCCTGCTGGCCACCGGCCTGCTGCTGCTGGGCCTGGCCACGGGGAGCTGGCGAGTCCCCGTGCTGCTGGGCCTGCCGTCCGTCCTCCTGATCGGCTCTTACCTGGTCCTGGTGCGCGGGCAGGGCTGGTCCAGAGTGCGCGAAGATCTGCGGTCGTTCCCGTATTCGCCGGTTCGGGCGAAGCTCGTACGGGACCTGGAGGACGGCGAGCTGGCGGCGCAGATCCGCCAGCGGATCAACGCCCGACGCGACCGCTTCGACCCCGTTTTCAGCGTGGCGGCGAGTCCCGGACTGAGCGAGGCGTTCGACAGCGCCTACCATGTGCCGACCCGGGTCGTGGACGACCTCGACGAACTCCTCGGACGCCTGTCCGGAGCGAGCGTGGGCATCGCGGGACCGCGCGGATCCGGCAAGTCCACGCTGGTCCGGCGCTACTGTGAGGGCGCCCTTCCCAGGCCGGGGACCGGAGATCTGCGGTTGCTGGTCTCGGCCCCGGTGGAGTACGCCCCGCGCGACTTCGTGCTGCACCTGTTCGCCGCGTTCTGCCGCGCCACGTTGCGGCACCTCGGGCCCGGCCGCCACCGCCGCGTCGGGCTCCGCCAGGCCCTCACCCTGATCGCGTACTGGCTGGTGAGCGCGGCTCTCGACACCTGGCCCGTGCTCTTCGCCGAGGTCGCCGGTGACGTGCTCCTGCGGCTCGTGTACGTGGAAGGACCGGTGCCGCAGTGGCTGGCCGACGTCGTCGACCGGTACGGCGACAACCTGGCGCCCGAGGCCCCCGGCCGGTGGGCGTCCTATCTCACTAGGCTCCTCGGCCTGGTCCACTTCGCCCTGTCCATCCGCCGCGCCGGGCGCAAGCACGATCCCGCCGACCAGCTCAGGACACGGGCCCGCCGCCATCTGGCGCAGATCCGCTACCTGCAGACCCAGACCACGGGCTGGTCGGGCACGGTCAAACTCCCGGTCTGGGTCGACGCGCAGCTGAGCGGCGGCCGCAGCCGGGCGGAGCAGCCCCTGAGCTATCCGGAGATCGTCTCCGCCTTCCGCTCCTACGTCCAGGACGTGGCCGGGCACCTCCGGCCGGACCACAGCGTGTACATCGGCATCGACGAACTCGACAAGATCGGGTCGGGCGACCGGGCGGAGCGCTTCCTCAACGAGATCAAGGGCATCTTCGGGCTGCCCAACACGTTCTTCATGATCTCGGTGTCCGACGACGCGATGAGCGCCTTCGAACGCCGTGGGCTGCCCTTCCGCGACGCCTTCGACAGCTCCTTCGACGAGATCGTCCGGGTGGGTCCGCTCTCCTACACCGAGTCCGTACGCTTCATCTACCGCCGCGTCGTCGGGCTCACCGAGCCCTATGTCGCCTTCTGCCACTGCCTGTCGGGCGGGCTGTCCCGCGACCTCCTCCGCGCCGCCCGCGCCGTCATCCGCGCCGCGCACGCCCTGCCCGCCGAGACGCTGGCCCCGATCTGCCTCGCCGTCCTCAAGGACGAGGTACGGAAGAAGGCCCGCGCACTCATGGAAGTCGCGGACGCCCTGCCCCCCGACGTCCTCGACCTGCTGCACGACCTGGCGTATCGCCGGTCGGAGCAGACGCCGTCCGAGACCCTGCGGAGCCTGCTGGGCTGCCCCTTGACCGGCCCCGCCGTCGAATTCGCCGGGTACGCCTACTTCTGCGCGACCCTGGAGGAGATCTTCACCGGCGAGCCGGCCCGGCTGCGCGGCGTCGGGGCCTTCGACGATCTCGCCGCCGCGCGGCACGCCTTCGCCTTCGACACCGGTCTCGCCTGGCGGACGATCTCCGCCGCGAGGCGCGCATGGGCGCTCAAGCCGTACGAGCTGCCCGCCTGACCGGCTAAGCGGCCGGCTCAGTGGCTGCCGGACAGCTCTCCGGACAGGGAGGAGTGCATGCGGGCGCTGGGCTGGTTGAGGCCGATGATCCGTACGCTCTTGCCGCGGGCGGCGTACTTGGCCTCGATGGCGTCCAGGGCGGCCACGGAGGAGGCGTCCCAGATGTGCGCGTCGGTCAGGTCGATGACCACGTCGCCGGGATCGCCCGCGTAGTCGAACTGGGAGACCAGGTCGTTGCTGGAGGCGAAGAACAGCTCGCCGGTGACGGCGTAGACGACCTGCTTGCCGTCGGGGTCGAGGCAGGCGGTCACGCTGGCCAGGTGGGCGACGCGGCGGGCGAAGATGACCAGGCCGGTGAGCGAGCCGACGACGACGCCGATGGCCAGGTTGTGGGTGGCGACCACGACGGCGACGGTGACGACCATGACGGTGATCTCGCCGGCGGGCAGGCGCTTGAGGGTGGCCGGGGCGACGGAGTGCCAGTCGAAGGTGCCGAAGGAGACCAGGATCATGACGGCGACGAGGGCGGCCATCGGGATCTGGGACACCCAGGGGCCGAAGACGATGCACAGCACCATGAGCAGGGCACCGGCGGTGAAGGTGGACAGGCGGGTACGGGCGCCGTTCCTGACGTTGATCATGGTCTGGCCGATCATGGCGCAGCCGCCCATGCCGCCGAAGAAGCCGGTGACGATGTTGGCGATGCCCTGGCCGATGGACTCGCGGGTCTTGGAGGAGTGGGTGTCGGTGATGTCGTCGACGAGCTTGGCGGTCATCAGCGACTCCATGAGCCCGACCAGGGCGAAGCCGACCGCGTACGGCGCGATGAGGGTCAGGGTGCCGAGTGTGAAGGGCACGTCCGGCAGGCCGGGGAGGGGCAGGGCGGAGGGCAGCGCGCCGCGGTCGCCGACGGTGGGCACGGCGAGGTGGGCGCCGACGGTGAGGGCGGTGAGCGCGGCGATGGAGATCAGCGGGGCCGGGACCGCCTTGGTCAGGCGGGGCAGGAACACCATCAGCGCGAGCGCGCCGCCGACCAGGGGATAGACGATCGAGGGAACGTCGATGAGCTCGGGCACCTGCGCCATGAAAATCAGGATGGCCAGGGCGTTGACGAAGCCGACCATGACGCTGCGCGGGACGAAGCGCATCAGCTTGGCCACGCCGAGGGCACCGAGAGCGATCTGGATGACGCCGCCGAGGATGACGGTGGCGATCAGGTAGCCGAAGCCGTGCTCGCGTGCCAGGGGCGCCACGACCAGGGCGATGGCGCCGGTGGCGGCGGAGATCATCGCGGGCCGGCCGCCGGCGATGGCGATGACCACGGCCATGGTGAAGGAGGCGAACAGGCCGACGCTGGGGTCGACGCCGGCGATGATGGAGAACGAGATCGCCTCGGGGATGAGCGCGAGGGCGACGACCAGGCCCGACAGGATCTCCGTGCGAGCCACCGAGGGCGTCAGCCAGGCGGGGCGGCCGGGCCGCAGGCGGGCGGCCAGGGCGGCGGCCAGGGTGGCGGGCGAGTGGGCGGGCGTGGATGAGCTGGGCAACTGGCGTCCTTCAACGTGAGCGGCCCCGTACGGGGGGCGGCGGGCAGCGTGTCACCGGCCGGGGGCAAGCGGCTGGTGGCGGCGGCGCTCGTACGGCACCGGGGATGTCGTCAGGCGGCCGGTTGTGCCAGGGTGGCGGTGTGTCCGGGGCGGGCCTGCGCGGTTCGGCCATCGAGAACTCTACCCTAACGTTAGGGTAGAGATTTTGCGGGGTCGGGTGTTCACGCCCGCCGCAACCAGCTGAGCAGTGAGGTCGCACGAAAAATGGACGGATCACCGCTTTCCGCCGACGACGGCGAGGTTCCGGCCGCTGCGGGCGGTAGCGGAGATCACATGCACATCGGGCAGGTGGCGGCGCGGACCGAGCTGTCGCTGCGGACCATCCGGCACTACGACGAAGTGGGCCTGGTACGACCCTCCGCACGCAGCCAGGGCGGCTTCCGCCTCTACACCGAGGCCGACGTGGCCCGGCTGATGGTGATCCGCCGGATGAAGCCGCTAGGTTTCACGCTGGAGGAGATGGGCGAGCTGCTGTCCATCACCGACCGGCTCGACCAGGCCGGCGCGGCGGCCCTCGGCGAGGCCGAGCGCGAGCACTTGTCGCAGCGGCTGGGCCGATTCGAGCAGGCCACGCGCGAGCGCTGCGAAGCATTGCGCACCCAGCTGAGCCGGGCCGAGGAGTTCGCCGCCGACCTGCGGCGACGTGCCGGCCAGCTGACCACCTGACCGGTACTCGCCGTGGACGCGGCCTATGCGGGCCCGGGGGGTGTCGTGTCCAGCGCCTCCTCGGAGGCTTGCTCCGGTAGCACGAGCCGGTAGCCGACGCCGCGCACCGTCAGGATGTGCGTCGGCCTCTTCTCGTCGTCGCCGATGCGGCGGCGTAGCCGCTTGATGTGCACGGCGATGGTGTTGTTGGGCGGGGAGACGGTGCTGTGCCACACGTGCCGGCTGATCTCGTGGCGGGTGACCACGCGCCCGGCATTCTTCATGAGGTAGGCGAGCAGCTCGAACTCGCGCAGCGGGACGTGCACCGGCTCCCCGCACACCCGGACCACGTGCGCCACCTCGTCCAGCTCGACCTCGCCCACCAGCAGCGGCGCGGACGGGTTGGAACTGGCGTTGATCAGCGGAAGCAGCTCCGACGAACGATAGGGCCTGGCCACGCACGCCGTGGCGCCCGCGTGCAGCGCCCGCATGGCGAGCTCGGCGTCGCCCGGACCGACGCCCACGATGATCGTCATGTCCATCGATCGCCGCAAGGTGGTGATCAAAGTCACCGCCTCGATGCCGGGCAGGTCGGCGCTCAGCAGCAGCACGTCGGGCTGCGCGGCGCCGATGCGCAGCAGCGCCTCGACGCCGTCGGCACAGTGCGTCACCGTCACCCCGTGCGCGGACAGCTCGCTCAACTCGGCGTCCGGGTCGGGGGGGGCGGGCGCGGGGGGGGGGCGGGCCCCCCCCCGCC
>NZ_JBFANM010000148.1:0-14352 GCF_040674815.1 Nonomuraea sp. NPDC049709 | reverse complement strand
GGCGCCACCTGCGCGGTGCTCCCCGCCTTCGACAACGTCACCTACCGGGCCGTCCACGAGAGCTACTGGAGCGGGCGCGACACCGTCCTGCGCGGAACGTTCACCTTCCAGACCTGACGCCCAGACAGGGCCCCGCACCATCGATCGCCGCTCTCGCCGCGATCCGCCACGAGGCGACACCTCGCACCTCTCTCTCCCCCCGCCGGCCACGCGGGAGGGCTGAAGCGCACGCCTCAAGGCCAACCGAACCAACCGGAACATCTCTTGCTGGAGGACTGTTGAAGACACGCATGCTGGGCGCCGCGCTGGCAATCGCAGCATTGAGCGGGCTGCTGGTGGCAAGCCCGGCGCAGGCGAGAGACGGAGTGTCCTCCGCCCGCGTCCGCGTGGACACCGGGATCCCCGGCGGTGGCGCGCTCGTCACGACGACCGTCGACTTCGTCAACCGGAGGAAGGTCATCCTTCGGAACTTCACGGTGCGCGACCTCTGTCCCGGCGACAACAGGCCGGTGCATGCCCGGGCTTGGTGGCACTACACCGACGGAACCACCGGGAAAAGCGCCGTGAGGACGGACAGCAACGGCTGCGGCGACGACGGCACCAACTTCGGAAACATCACCCCTCCCAGCACCAAGGGCATATCGAGCGTCTACCTGGAGGTGTGGCTCTACACCGGAGCAGGCACTAAGCGTAGCAACATCAGCCTGTCCCGATACAACCAGTACGTACACCCGGGCCGCTGACGCTCAAGCTTTCAGCTGGTCGGCGTACCAGGACTTGATGACGTTGCCGATGATGGTCAGGCGTTCGTCGAAGGGGATGAAGGCGGACTTCATCGCGTTGATGGCGAACTAGCGGAAGTCGGGCAGGCCGTAGCCGAAGGCGTCGGCGGGCAGGGCGAGTTCGCGGGTCATCGAGGTGCCGCTCATCAGGCGATTGCAGGTACTCGAAGGCGTCCAGGTGCCGGGTGGGCGGGTAGCCCGCCTCGGCGCCGGCGATGTCGAAGCCGACCACCCCGGCGTCGCGGTCGGAGATCGCCGGCTCGGCGATCTCCATCGACCGGACCCGGCGCCGTAACGCGGTCAGCTGCGACGTCCTGTGCGCCATGCTCCGCACCAACACCCCATAGCAACCACCCACGCTCCGCGGCTTGACCAACCCCATAGGGGCACCCCCGGACACCTCCGCTCAACCGCCGACGTAGTGGAAGCTTGCCTTCGGGTGCATCGGGAAGTCGTGGTGTGAGATGTTCCATGCGTAGGCGCCGGCCATGAGGAACTCCACCACATCGCCCGTCTTCAGGCTCACCGGCACGTGCCGCGCCATGGTGTCCTTCGGTGTGCAGAGCCGGCCGACGATCGTGGTCGGCTCCCCCGGCTCGTCAATGACCACGCGCTGGCTGTGCCCCTTGGTCGCCGGGGTCCTGATGTGGTGGGTTCCACCGGCCACCAGCCGCTCCAGAGTGGTGACGCCGGGCAGCAGGACCTTGGCCTCCACCAGTCGGTGGGTGGCCAGGTCGAACAGCACGATCGGGGGCTCGCCTGTGGTCCAGGCCCGTTTGTAGAGCCGGCAGGCCGGCGCGAACCGCTGCTCGCCTGCAAAGCGGTGCAGCCGTAGCCGGTGCGGATCTGCTCCTGATGATCCCGGCGTGCCTCCTTCTCGCCGTACCCCTTCAGGTCGGCTGCCTGCAGGCCGAGCTGCTCGGCTACGTAGTCGACCACCGCGGCGGGAACGTCCTCGGGATCGTCCAGGAAGCAGTTGATCGTCCAGGAAGCAGTTCAGGAACCGGGCGGCGCCCAGTTGCAGGGACCAACCGAGCTGGTTGCGAGCGCCGCCGCTGTTGCCGGCAAGGGCCTGCGCATCCTGCCCGACCTCCGCCGGAGCCCTGCTCCACCCCCACTCAGCTGCGCCCCGCCGACGACCCGGCCTCGGCACGCCATCGAGGCGCCAAAGATCTACTCACGGCACCTACCTCGTCGAGCTGTTCACACCGCTCCGCAGACGCCCCCTCAAGGGGCAGGGAGCGACGGGAGAGGGCCCAGGTCACGGATGATCCCGGCCAGGGCCCGGATGGGCTCGCTCTCCGCCTCGCTCCGCCACACCAGCGCGTACGGCAGCGGCTTCAGATCGGTGACCGGCAGGTAGGTGATGTCCGGTCGTGCCCAATAGCGGGTGACGTGGGCGGGGAAGAGCACCACCAGCCCGTCCATGCTGGCGAGGGTCATGGCCTCTTCCGCGTCGCGCACCACGGGGCCGCGCTCGATCTGACGGCCCCGCCGGGTGAGGCGCGGGGCGTAGACGTCGTACCAGTAGCCGGGCCCGGTGTCGGCGTGCGGGTGCTGGAAGTCGGACATCATCTCCAGCGAGACCGTCGCGCGCGAGGCGAGCTGGTGGTCGGTGGCGACGGCCAGCACGCGCTGCTCGGCGAACAGGACCGGCCCCACGGTGAGGTCGGGTTCGTCGATGGGGAGCCAGCTCACCAGGACGTCGATGTCTCCGCGTCGCAGCGCGGGAAAGGCTTGGCCCACCTGCGCGCTGTGGATGCGCAGCTTCCACTGCGGATGGCGGAGGCGGAAGACGTCCCAGTAGGGGCGCAGGTCGTAGGCGTTGAGCGGCAGCATGCCGACGCGCAGCGTGCCGGTGATGCCCTGACCGGCGAGCTGGGCGCGTTCCACGCTGTCCTTCAGCGCGGCGTAGAGCGGCCGCAGGTCGTCCCGGAGCTGCCGCCCGACCGGTGTCAGCCGAACCGTGCGGTTGTTGCGCTCGAACAGCGGAGCGCCGACCTGCCGTTCCTGCTTCTGGATCGCCTGGGTGACGCGAGCGGGCGACAGGCACAGCCGGGTGGCGGTGCGGCCGAAGTGCAGTTCCTCGGCCAGGGTCAGGAAGATCTCGATGTCACGCAGTTCCACGCCTGACCTGCTCCGTTTACTCACGCTGAAGGTGATCTTGCGGGTTTCGTCGTTGTTCCGGGTGTTCACCGTACTTGATCCTCGATTCGTACGATTCGCCTTGGTCGAGGGAGCGCGTGGATGGACGTCCTTGTTTGCGGTGCCGGCGTCGCCGGGCCCGCTCTGGCGTACTGGCTGCGCCACCACGGGTTCACCCCGACCGTGGTGGAGCGCGCCCCGCGGATGCGCGCGGGCGGGGGCGCGGCGGGCCTGCGCGGAGAGGCGCTGGACGTGCTGGACCGGATGGCCCTGCTGGAGCAGGCCGAAGCGCTGGACCTGCGTCTGGGTGATACGGCGATGGCGGACGGGTACGCCGCGCTGCCCGTGGCGATCTGCGCGGGCGACCTGGAGATCCTCAGGGACGACCTGGCCGGCCTGCTGTACCAGGCCACCCGCCAGGAGGTCGAGTACGTCTTCGGCGACTCGGTCGCCACCCTGGAGCAGACCGCCGACGACGTGCGGGTCACCTTCGACCGCGGCCGGCCGCGCCGCTTCGACCTGGTGGCCGGCGCCGACGGGCTGCACTCGCGCACCCGCTCGCTGGCCTTCGGGCCGCACGAGCGCTTCGTCCGGCACCTGGGCCTCTACACGGCGGTCTTCGGCTTACCCGGCCACCTCGGCGCCGAAGGCGGCAACCGGGTCCACCGCGTGCCGGGCAAGGCGGCCGCGGTGCTCGGCACCCGCGACGGCGCCCGAGCGCGTGCCGCCCTGCACTTCGCCTCCGGGCCGCTGATCTACGACCGCGACGACGCCGGGGAGCACAAGCGCATCGTGGCCGAGCGGTTCGCCGGCGAAGGCGGCCGGCTGGTCCGGCGCCTGCTGGAGGAGATGTGGGGAGCGGAGGACCTCTTCTTCGAGGCGAACGCCCAGGTTGAGATGGACCGCTGGTTCTCGGGCCGGGTGGTGCTGCTCGGGGACGCCGGTTACTGCGCGGCGCCGGCCTCGGGTCGCGGCGCCTCCCAGGCGTTGATCGGCGCCTACATCCTGGCCGGCGAGCTGGCCGCCGGCGGCGGCCACGCGGAGGCATTCGCCGCCTACGAGTGGGAAATGCGCGGCTTCGTCGCTGAGCACCAGCACATGGGGTGCGAAGGCGCCGACCAGTTTTTCCTGGGCACGCCTTCGCAGGAGGGACTCGACCGCACGACGGCGGCCCGCCCGCACCTCGTGCGGCTCAAGGACTACGTTCCGGCTTCGCCGTAGAGCGGCCTTCACCCCGGCCGGGCCGCCCGCTGACCTGGCGCTGCCATGTCAGCGGCGGCGTCAGGGCGCCGACGGCCCGATGTCAGGACCCTCCGCGAGGGTGAACGCGCGAACGCCGGATCGGAACGAAACCGGCGGACCAATCATGACGACAAGGAAATAAGGATCATGGCAATCGGCAGGAACGGCTTCTCCGATCAGGGTCTGCGCAGACTGCGTGAGGTGCTGGCCCGGCACGTCGACTCCGGCAAGATCCCCGGCCTGGTCGCGCTGATCAGCCGGGGAGGCCAGACCCACGTCGAGACGCTGGGCACGATGCGGCACGACGGTGGCGCGCCGATGCGGCGCGACACGATCTTCCGGATGGCCTCCACCTCCAAGCCGGTCTCGATCGCGGCGGCGATGGTGCTGCTGGACGAATGCCGGCTGCGGCTGGACGACGTGGTCGACCCGTGGCTGCCCGAGCTGGCCGACCGGCAGGTGCTCAGGTGCATCGACGGCCCGCTGGACGACACCGTGCCGGCCCGCCGCCCGATCACCGTCCGGGACGTGCTCACCTCCACCTTCGGCCTCGGCATGGACATGACGGCGCTGGGCACCCCGATCCTGAACGCCGTCTTCGAGCGGGGGCTGACCCCGAACCTGCCGACCGAGGTGCCCGAGCAGGACGAGTGGATGCGCCGCCTCGGGGAGCTGCCGCTGATGCACCAGCCCGGCGAGCAGTGGCAGTACCAGATCAGCAGCGACATGGTCGGCGTCCTCGTATCCCGGGTCAGCGGCCAGACCTTCGAGGAGTTCCTGCGCGAGCGCATCTTCGAACCCCTCGGCATGGCCGACACCGGCTTCCACGTGCCCCCCGACCAGCTCGACCGGCTGCCCACCCTGTACGCCCCGAACCCCGCCACGGGCGAGTTCCTGGCCTGGGACGAGCCCGAGGGCGGCCGGTGGAGCAAGCCGCCGGCGTTCCAGGGCGGCGGTGGCGGTCTGGTCTCCACCGCCGACGACTACCACGCCTACTTCCGGATGCTGCTCAACGGCGGGGTGCACAACGGCCGGCGGATCCTGTCCCGGCCGGCGGTGGAGCTGATGACCACCAACCGGCTCACCCCCGAGCAGAACGCCGCCCGCACCGCCCTGGCCCGCAACGCCGTGCACATCTCCTTCGGCCAGGGCCAGCAGGGCGGCTGGGGCATCGGCATGGCGGTGCGCACCTACCGCGGCGACTACGCCCCGATCGGCCAGTTCGGCTGGGACGGCGGCAGCGGCACCTCCGCCTACGCCGACCCGGTCAACCAGGTCACCGGCATCCTGCTCACCCAGGTCGGCTACACCGTCCCCAACCCCGCCCACCTGATGAACGACTTCTGGACCACCGTCTACCAGGCCATCGAAGACTGATGCAAGGAGTGAGTGTCATGCGTGTCTGGTTCATCACGGGAGCGTCCAGAGGGCTGGGCAGAGCGTTCGCAGAGGCTGCGCTGAGCAGAGGAGATCGCGTCGTGGCCGCGGCCCGCGACGTGGCACCGCTGGCGGGCCTGCAGGCCCGCCACCCCGACACCCTGGCGTGCGTCCCGCTCGACGTCTCCGACCGCGCCGCGGTGCACAAGGGCGTGGACCGGGCGGTGGCCGCGTTCGGCAGGCTCGACATCGTCGTCAACAACGCCGGCGCGATGCTGTACGGCATGGTCGAAGAAGCCACGGAGACCCAGGTACGAGCCCACTTCGACGTCAACGTCCTGGGCCAGATCTGGGTCACCCAGTCCGTGCTGCCCCACCTGCGGGCCCAGGGCTCGGGCCACATCCTCCTGGTGACGACGATGGGCACGGGCGGCGGGATGGCCTCGGCCGGTCTGTACGCGGCCGGCAAATCGGCCATCGACTCCCTCGGCCAGGCGCTGGCCATGGAGGTCGAGCCCTTCGGCATCAAGGTCACCATCGTCCAGCCGGGCGGCTACGACACCGGCCTGTTCACGACCGGCACGACGGCCACCACGCCCAACCCGGCGTATGACCCGCTGCGAGCGAAGCTGACCGAGATGTGGGGCGACGAAGCGGGGCCGGACCCGAGCACGGCGGCGCCGGTCGTCATGCAACTCGTGGACCTGCCCCACCCGCCCTTGCGGCTGATCGTCGGCAGCCAGTCCTTCGACCTGGTCCACCAGATGAACCAGGCCAGGACCGAGGAGTACCGCGCCTGGGAACACCTCAGCCGCCAGGCTCCCGGCTGAAAGCTCCGTCCCGGTTCGCGCGCGTCACGACGCGACGAACGACACGATCGAAAGGTCATTGATGATGAAGCATCACGATGCCACCCAGCCCGCGGAAGAAGACCCGCGAGAAGAGCGGCCGGCGGGGAATGCCGACGTGATCATAGTGGGGGCCGGCCCGACCGGTCTCATGCTGGCCGCCGAACTGCGCCTGGCGGGAGTGCGGCCGCTGGTGCTGGAACGTCAGCCGCGGCCCCGCGACACCCCCAAGGCCGGCGGCCTGGGCGGCCAGATCCTGGAACTGCTGCGTTACCGAGGCTTGCTGCGACGTCTCCAAGCCGCCTGCACCGGCCCGATGCCCGCTCCCCGGTTCCCGTTCGGCGGGGTGCACCTGGACTTCACCCACCTGCCGGATCCCCCGATGCACGCCCTGCCGCTGCCGCAGCAACTGCTGGAGCGGCTGCTCGGCGAACGCACCGGCGAACTCGGCGTGGACCTCCGCCGCGGACACGAAGTGACCGCGGTGAACCAGGACGACGCCGCGGTCACCGTTGACGTGCGCGGCCCGAACGGCCCCTACCAGGTCAGCGCCCGCTACCTCGTGGGGTGCGACGGCGCGCGCAGCCGCATCCGCGACTGGGCCGGCATCCCGTTCCCCGGCACCACCTATCCCGAGGTCAACCGACTGGCCCAGGTCACCCTGCCCGACACGGTCACCGTTCTCGGCAACGGCGATCTCGACGTCCCCGGCTTCGGCACCATCCGCGCCGGATTCACCCGCACCGACCAGGGCCTGCTCGGCGTCGGCTCCTCACCCGGCACCCAGTCCGTCTCCCTCTACACCATCGAGGACGAGACCACCGAATATGACGACGACGTCCCGATGACCCTCACCGAACTGCAGGACAGCATCCACCGCGTGCTCGGCGCCCACCTGCCCCTGGCCGGATCGACCCGTCTGTCGCGCTTCACCTTCAAAGCCCGCCAGGCCGAACGCTACCGCGAGGGCCGGATCCTGCTGGCCGGTGACGCGGCGCACCTGTTCCCGGCCACCGGGGTGGCGCTCAACGCCGGCATGCTGGACGCGGTCAATCTGGCCTGGAAGCTGGCCGTCGACCTCCACGGCACGGCCCCGGCCGGCCTGCTGGACACCTACCACGCCGAACGCCACCTGGCCGGCGCCCGCACCCTGCTGCACACCCGAGCGCAGGTGGCCCTGCGGCGCGGGCACGACGCGGCCGCCGAAGCACTGCGGGAGGTCTTCCAGGAGTTGCTCGCCGATGAGCAGCCGTTGCGCCGCATGGGAGCCCTCGTCGCCGGCACCGACATCCGCTACCCCATGCCCGGCACCGGCCATCAACCGCTGGCCGGCGCCTTCGCCCCCGACCTCACCCTGCACACCGGCCAGGGCATCACCAGCGTCGCCGAGCTCATGCACACTGCCCGGCCCGTCCTGCTCGACCTGGCCGACCGCCCAGAGCTCCGCCAGACCGCCCGGGACTGGCGGCATCTCCTCGACATCCACACCGCCAAGACCGACGACCGTCCGGCCGACGCCCTGCTGATCCGCCCGGACGGCCACGTCGCCTGGGCCGCCGCCCTCGACGAACCCGCGGACAGCGCCACGCCCCCGCTGCGTCAGGCACTCTCCGCATGGTTCGGAACGCCTTGAACCACAGGGAGAGACATGACCAGTAGGCTCACCGAGCTGACCATCGACTGCCACGATCCGGACAGACTCGCGGCCTTCTGGTGCGAGGTCCTGGACTTCGAAGTGATCGACCGAAACGAAGGCAAGGTCGAGATCGGCTCCTGGGAGCCGACCGTCGAGGAGGTCCGGGCCCGCCAGATGCCGCTGACCCTGCTGTTCATCCAGGTGCCCGAGGGCAAGACCGTGAAAAACCGGCTCCACCTCGATGTCAGCCCGATCGACGCCGGCACCGACGACGAGGTGACCAGGCTGCTCGGCCTCGGCGCCGTCAAGAGAGATGTGGGCCAAGGCCCAGACCGAAGCTGGGTGGTCATGGCCGACCCCGAGGGCAACGAGTTCTGCGTCCTGCGCACCCTGGCGGTGACGCGCCACAGATCGCAACGCTGCCCCCGCTTCACCTCCTACCAAGACAAGACCGGGAAACCTTCTGAGTAACAGCGGAACGGAGCGGAACCCTGTGCCGGCGCGCTGATGATCGGCGGTGTGCAACCCCACAGCTCGCACACCGCCTCGTGTACGTGATGATGGTCTATTGGCACATACATGAGCGATCATTACAGTGCGGCGACCAGGCGATCTTCCTGCCGGGGCGGTACGCGACTCCGGTGTCCCTTCCCGGGTGAAGTTAGCGGCCGGGACAGGTTCTGACCTGCGGCAGGACACCCTGGCTCGGACGGTTTCGGAGCGGACTTGTTCAGGTCGCCCTGTCGGTGAGAGGAACTCGAACGTCCGGCTAGTAGATGTCAGTGCCCTTGGACATGGGGGAAGACCTGGCTGAAGTCACGGACAGCGAGCCGGTCCCGGCGGATGCCGAAGATCAGCATGGCTCCGTCTCCGAAGATCATCCCGTTGTCCTCGTCAAGCTGGAGAAGATTGACCCACTGGGAGGCCTCCGCCGCGAAGCCGGGATCCTCCGGCCTCAGCCCGGCCGCAGACGCGGCCGCGGTTTCGACCGGCGACTGCAGGGCGTCAGAGTAGCCGCCGACCTGATGCTGCGGCCCCGGCCTCTTACGCCGTTGGTCGTATAGCTCAAGCTCCCAGGCGAAGGTCTCGCCACCGTCCCCGATGTCGGGATCCTCGTCGTCGAGGTCCTCGTCGTCGGGATACACCAGGCGGTCCCACACCAGTTCCCTGGCCGCATCCAGACTCCCGAAGGCGTCCAGCACAGCAGGGTGGCCAAGATCTGGCCAGCTCGGCTCGGTGACTGCGGCGAGCGGCACCTCGGGGAACACCCGCGCCTCCCCGCGGACGGGCACCTCGCGCTCGGGGACGCGTACGGCCCCGGGAGGCAGCGGGATCACCTGCGCGGCCGTGCAGTCCCAGGTGGCGAAGAACAACAGCGTGCCCCCGGCGGGCAGGTCGATGTCCGACTCGTAGGCCGCGAGTGCCACGCAGTCCAGTTCGGCGAGGAACTGCATCGCGGGACCACCGTCGCCGGCGCGCGGCCACGGTATCCCCTCAGGCAGCCGGGGCAGGCCGCCCAGCCGGCCGACCGTGATCGCGCCCTTCTCGGCGATCGACAGCCGGATGGCCGGACGGGCCAGGGCGAGGAACGGCTCGGCGAGCTCCTCGGGTAACAGCTCCCGGACGTACTCCGCGAAATCCAGCATCCAGTCCTGCACACCGCCCATCCTGCCCGGACCTGATCTGGAACGGAACCAGTGGGCGAGCAGCGACACAGCCTGCCGCCCACAGCGACGTACCGGACCTGTTCTACCTGGGCTCTAGCGCCTAGAGCCCGACCTGCGGAAACCCCGGAAACGGCCCTGGAGGCCCTCATGGCCAGCGTCATCGCCCTTCTAGCAGCCTGCCTACCATTCGTCACTCTCAGCTACATCATCGTGTGCCTCGCGTCGCCCTGGGGCCGCTGCACCCGATGCCGCCCCGGCGGCAAGAACCGCACCTGCCGCGCCTGCAACGGCACCGGCAAGCGCCCCCGCCTCGGCTGGCAGCTCTACGTCTACGCCCGCCGCCTCCACCGCGACGGCAACCACTAATGCCGCCCTCTGAGGAGACCCACATGCACGACCTCACCCGCTACGCCCTGGCCGCCGCCGGGCAGGTCACAGCGTGGACGTTCTTCTACGCGTCTACGCCAAATGCATCTACGGACAGCAGAGCGAAGCCATGCGCCGCATCTGGGACGCCACACGGTGAAGTCCTTGCCCGTGCCGGTCCGGCAGGGCGAACCGGCAGGGGCGGCACAGGAGACCATCGGGCGGGCGTGGGCATGCGTGCGGAGGTAGTCGTCAGCGCACATCCCGAGATCGTTCTATCTGGGTGTTTCATCTGTCCGCCCGTTCGCACCAACCCATGAAACGACCTTCGCCCTGGACACGCCTCGCCGCGAGCGCCGCTCCATAGGTGGTCGCCTGTGAAACACCGCTAGCGCTCTGCCTTGTGGGCGGATGAGCGGACAACGGCGGCATCGCGGGAGGCCATCGCATCCAGGAGACCAGCGCCATGCTGATGGAGCCGGCGCACGGTGAGCACGGGGGTGGCGTACAGGACGGCGCCGGCCAAAAGGATGGCGGACAGGGCGGTCACCCATCCCGAGCCGCCGGAGACCGCACCGATGACACCGGGCAGGACGGCAGCCAGCAGGACCACAGGGAAGATCGTCATCTGTCCGCCGGTCGGATCGCCCGCCTGCTGGCCCGGGTAGATGCGATCGCGAGCGTCGGTGCCCACGGCCGGCATCAGGAGCGCGAGCAGTGGTGCCACCGCGCAGGCAGTCGCGGCCGCGGCGATGGCGCCGCCAACGGCGGCTGCTCCCAAGGGCGAGCCGGTCGCGGCCCACAACGCGGCCGCCAGCACAATGGACGGGACACCGAACAGCAACGCCCAGGCCGCCATCCGCCCGCGCACGTCAGCTCTGAGAGCGCCCGGTGTGGTGAGAAGCTGCCACAGGGCCGTGCCGTCCAGGGCGTAGGTGTTGATTGCGACCATCGCGCCGAACACCGCCGCCGCGGGACCCGCCAAGGGCAACGCCCAACTCCAGCCGGTGAGCGCGATGATGAGCGCCATCAGCAGCGGGGTCAACCAGGCGCTGCGCAGCTCCACGCCGCGTGCCGGGTCGCGCAGCCAGGTGGCCAGCTCACGCGAGACGACCGCCGACACCTGCGGGGTCGTGAACGGCAACGGCAGTGCACGTCCTGGTATGGCCGGCCGTCGCGGTGCCGCTCGGCGAGATGGCCGGCGCAGGGCGCGAGCCGTCAGCGCGATCCAGCCCAGCTGCAGCAGGGCGCCCGCGGCCAGCAGGGCGGCCAATGGCAGCATGGCCGCGCCCAAACCGGCGCCGTCGCGGGCGGCGAGTGCCGCGCCGTAACCCCAGCCGGTGGGCAGAGCGGCGAGCACGTCGATCACCGGCGCGGGCAGGTGCCCGAGGGTGGGCGTGACGAGCGCGGGGTCCCCCTCGCCGAGACGCGGCAGCAGCCACGCGGCGATCGGAACCCATCCGGCGAACGACAACGCGAGCATAATCGCGGTTTGTGTGGCTGCCATGGTCATCCCAGCCCGGGTTTGCAGCAGCCAGGCTGCCAGCGCCGCCACCGTCTTGCCCGCCCAGATGAGCAGGTACAGCTGGGCCACCACCGCCCCGACCGCGATCGCCACTGCCGCGGGGCCACCCGGTGCGGCCAATACCACCAGGGACGACAGGCTCACCAGCGTGATCAGCGGGCCGACGCCCAGCAGTTCCGTCCACGACAGCGCCCGCGCCAGCCGCCATGACCGCAGCGGATAGCCGCGTAACCACTCGCGTGAGATGACCGATGGATCGTGGCGAGGCTGGGCCAAAGGCCCGAACACCCACATGCCACCCCACACAGTGAGCGCCACCGCGATCCAGCCCTCGTGGATCACGCGGGAAGCCAGCGTCGAGCCCGCGATCACCAGGGCGGCCAGGACCAAGCCGGTGACCAGACTGAAGGCACGCTCGTTATGCGGGCCGTTACGGAACAGGCGCAGCTTGAGCGCGACCAGGGTGCCCGTCATCGCAGCCACTCCAGCGGACGCACCGGGTCGGCGCCCACCAGCTCGATGAACCGCTCGTTCAGCGTCGAGCCCGCGGCCACCTCCTCCACCGGCCCTTCGACCAGCACCCGTCCACCGGCCACCACCGCCACCCGGCGGCAGTTGCGTTCGACGAAGTCCATGATGTGGCTCGACAGGACCACGGTGCCGCCGGCGTCGACGTACTGCTTGAGCACCTGCTCGATGGAGTGGGCCGAGACCGGGTCGATGGCTTCGAACGGTTCGTCCAGCACCAGGACGCGGGGCCGGTGCAGCAGCGCCAGCGCGAGATTGATCTTCTTGCGCATGCCGGTGGAGTACTCCACGATCAGCGTGCGCGGGACCGCGTCCAGCCGGAGGATCTCCAGCAGGTCACTCGCGCGTGCCTGCCAGCCGTTGTCCAGGCCGCGCAGCCCGGCGCTGTAACGCAAGACCTCAGTGGCGGTCAGCCGCTCGGGCAGGGACAACCCGTCCATCATGACGCCCAGCTGGGCGAGCGCGGCCTCCCGATCGGTTCGCAGATCATGGCCGGCGACCTTGATCGTCCCAGATGTCGGCTCTCGTAGCCCGCACACGGCCGTCAAGGTGGTGGTCTTGCCGGCCCCGTTCGGTCCGACGATGCCATAGAACATCCCCGGCGGAACGCTCAGGCTGAGCCGATCGACGGCAAGCACGGATCCGAATCGCTGGGTGAGGTCCGCCACCTCGATGGCGGGGACGGAGAAATCGAGCACGGCCTTCTTTCCTGAACGTTTGGTGAGCGGTTTCTTCGTCGCAAGCACTGGAACGGCACGCGCCGTGCCGAGAGCGGACGCGGTCATTTTGGGCGGCTATCGATAAATCTGTCAACACGGCACGTGCCGTGCCGATAAGGTGATGTCGTGACCACCAGCCACCACGATCGAGCCGCCACACGCACCAAAGCGATCATGCAGGCCACGCTTGCCCTGGCTCAGGAGACCGGCTATGCCAAGCTCAGCATCGAGGCGGTCGCGGCCCGCGCCGGCGCGGGCAAGCACACGATCTACCGCCGCTGGCCCTCAAAGGGTCTGCTGTTTCTCGACTCGCTGCTGTCGCTGAACGAGCCCGTCCTCGACTATCCCGACACCGGCGACGTCCTGGCCGACCTGCGACGGCAGATCTACGCGGCGGTGGACCTGCTGGCCAATCCACCCTGGGGCCCGCTCTACCAGGCACTGGTGGCCGAGGTTCAGCACGACCCCGCGGTCGCCGCCGGCTTCAACGAACGCTTCATCCGCCCACAGACCGACAAGACCATTACCCGTCTCAAGACGGCCCAAGACCAGGGGCAGCTTTCACCCGACTTCGACCTCGACCTGGCCATGGCGATCCTGTCCGGACCTCTGTACTTCCGGCTCCTGATCACTCAGGAGCCCATGACCCATGATTACGTCGATCGCGTCCTCCAAGCCCTCTTCGCCGGCATGAGCCCGAGGCATTGAACTGGAAAGACGCTCCTGCCGCGCGTAGCCGAGTTTCTGCTGTGCAACCGCCCTCTTATCGCAAGCCGCCGAACCCCGGAGTGGCAACCCGCCGTAGCCCGGGGAGTCCCGAGCCAACGTGAGCGGCCGCAAACGTCCCGCAACCCGATAGCCGGTAATTGGCTGATTTGTCCCAGCGTGATAGGAGGACGGCCGTGCACAGGACTTCGAACATTCGTGCAGGCGACTCCGGAAAACGACAAGCGATGATCCTGGTTTCGTCCCCTTTGGGTTTCGGGACCGTTTCAGGGATGTTGGCGTGGAGTCGCCGGGCTCCATCGCGGTGTGCCCACGAGCGGGAGCGTGCCTCTGACCGCCGCGCTCAGGTCATCACAGGGACGGGGGGCACAACGCGTTCGAAGAAACGTAGTGGCTGGTAGCCGGTGGCGTCGAGCTTGGCCAGTTCGGTGTCGACGATTGGTTGATCACACAGAGGGCCGGGCCAGTAGCACGTGCCCTGCGCCAGCGCGCAGAGGGCGGCGGAAGTGCTGCTGCGCTGCCATCCCACGATGCTTGAGGCCGTTCCTGAGGGCTCTGTGACGTTCCTTCTGACGGTAGACGCGCGCATTGCGAGAGCCAGAGTCGCCGCAGACGCATCCAGGCGGCTGCGGTCCACCAACCATGATCGCTAGGGAACGTATAGGGAACGATCAACCGTAGAGCGCCGGTGTCCCCCGGTCACGTCCACGGACGTGGTGTATGAATCGATCTTCGAGTGATCCTGTTTCTGCAGGTTAAGCGGTAAGTGTCTGCGGTAGTGGGTTCGGGAC
>NZ_JBFANM010000147.1:0-14355 GCF_040674815.1 Nonomuraea sp. NPDC049709 | reverse complement strand
CTTGGTCGACTGCTGTCTTATCGGAAGCCTCCTCTCATCCGCCACTGCTTCCCGCGGACCCAACCTGACCAGTACCGTCACGATGGAAAGAGCTCCCTGTACGAGGTCGGCTCTGTAGCCTGACGTAGGGAGTTGGTCAGGTGCCCTGCACTGTTGCCACGAGCACGCGAGTCCGCACCTTGTTCTTCCGCAGCTCCCGCGGGTGGCCGTCCGACTGCACAACTGGATGGCAGGAGTGCCGAGGAGTGACGGGCGGAGCAAGCTCAGGCCGTCCAAGTCTTGGGGAGCGCCGAGTCCTTCGGTCACCGTTGCCTTGGCGTCCTGAACCCCACATACGCGGGCGATAGGTTCGCTGGCGTGAATGCTCTGTCCCGAAAATGACCGTTATCGGGACGGTCCGATGGAGCTCCAACATGCACTTATAGTGATTGAACGGCTACTCCCCATGGCTGGACGGTGCGGTGTCGTGTTCTGGAGGGGGACGGCACTCGCATCCTGGAGATGCCCGGTCAGCAGCACACGCGGCAACCGGCCGGAAGTCTCCCCCGGCTGGCGTGCCGCCACCAATCGCGCTTGGCCATCTCCAGGCTGTGGTCGCCGTACTCGACGGTGTGAGCGCCGAGCTGGTCGACGTCGGCGACCGGGGGCGAGCTCCGCCGTGACGGCCGCAGCGCCGCAACCCCGCACATCGACTGGACGGCTCTTTATTAGTTGGGCCCATGACCAGCGTGTCGCCCGGCTTCATGCTGTCCAGGGTCGCGAAGCAAGGCGGCCACGCACGACATCACATCAGTCGCCGATTCGCGTGCGAACGGTCTGACTGGCTGGGCCCGGGGCATCTGCCCGACCGGCGCGACCCCGGTAGCCCGGGGGATCTGGACTGGCTCGGCCGCGGCGACCGGTTCCACGGCTCCAAGTCCGCATGTGCTGAACGTCTTTCCGGGTAGCGGCGTGGACCGTCGGCACAATCCGCAGAATCAGACTTCGGGATTGTGTCGCCATTGCGGCACTGTCCGGCCTCAGACCCACCCATGGGGACGAGGTTCAGCCGGCCGGCTTGAGGTCAGCGGCGAGAAGAGCCTCGAGGCGCGTCAGGTCGCCGCCGCGTGCGGCCGGCGCAAACGCCCGCAGGAGCGGGTCGCGAGCCGCCGGGCTGAACGGGTGGGAGCGGGTGCCGGAGATCCGTACGCGGGCGCGCCTCACGAGCTGCCGCGCGTTGGCCGTGCCGATCTGCAGGGCCTCCGCGATCTGCCGGTACGGGTACTCGAACCCCTCACGCAGCATGAACGCGGCCAGTTCCGACGGCGGCAGCCGTTCGAGCAGCAGATGGACGGCGAGCTCGATCTCCTCGCCTCGCTCGGTCTCCGCCCGCGGATCGGCGGCGGGGTCCACCGCTTGTTCGTGCCGCCAGGAGATGGCGTGGGTCTCTCGCCGGTGGCGGGCGGACTGGATGTGGTTGATCGCCAGCCGGCTGGTCGCAGTGGCCAGGAACGCCTCGGCGTTGATCACGGCGGTGTGGTCGGTGCGGTGCCAGCGGAGCCAGACCTCCTGGAGGATGTCTTCGGCGTCGTGCACGTTGTGGACGATCCGGTGGGCGATCCTGAAGAGGCGTGGGCGGGTACGGACGAACACGTCCAGAACGGTGTCACTCACTTTCTGGACTCCTCTGCTCGCATGGCGGCGGCCTGGCGGATGAAGTCGGCCGTGGCGTGTGGCTGGGACACGTACACGGAGTGACTCGCGGCGATCTCGCGCACGGTGGAGCCGGCTCGTCCAGCCATGGCCCGTTGCGCCGACGGCGGGATCATGCGGTCGTCGGTGGCCACCAGGTACCAGCTGGGCTTGGTGCGCCAGGCGGGCCGGTTGACCTGGCCGCCGCGGGCGTCGACCCGCCAGGGGACCTGCGAGTCGGCCATGAAACGTGCCTCTGCCGGCGGGAGGTCGGCCGCGAACGAGGCGTGGAAGCGGTCGCGGTCCACCAGCAGGAACCCGTCCCTGGGCGGCGGCGTCGCCGGGCCTGCGGACATGAGGTCGCGCGCCGATTCGCCGGAGTCGGGGGCGAACGCGGCGACGTACGCCAGGACGGCGACGTTGTCGTCCGTGCCGGCCTCGGAGATCACCACTCCGCCGTAGGAGTGACCGACGAGTACGCACGGGCCGTCCTGCGATCGCAGCACGCGCAGGGTGGCCAGGACGTCTCCCGCGAGCGACAGGTTCGGGTGCTGGACCACCGAGACCCGGTAGCCGTCCGAGGTGAGCAGGTCGTACACCTGCCGCCACCCGGATCCGTCCACGAAGTCTCCGTGGACCAGGACCACGTTCTTGATCTGTGTCATGCCACACAGCGTCGATCTGGGAGGGCCGGGGAGGCATCAGGGATATCCCTCGACAGAAACGGCGTGGGGTAGGCGGCAAGATATCTGTGTGAATGAGGGGTTGTTCGGGCGCGAAGACGCTGTGACAGTCGTACGTGATCTCATGGAGCGTGGTGGCGGCGCGGTCGCCGTCGGCGACCCCGGCGTCGGCAAGAGCAGCCTGATGAAGGCCGCCACGCAGCTGGCCCGGCGCCAGGGGCGCAGGGTGCTTTCCGTTACTCCGACGCAGTTCGAGCAAGGGCTGCCGTTCGCGGGGCTCGCCGAGCTGATGAGCCGGTTCCCTGAGGGGGCGGAGCGGGAGCTTCCGGGCCCGCAGCGGCACGCGCTCGCCGTTGCCCTGCAGCGTGCCGAGCCCACGGAGGGCGAGGTGGATGCCCTGGCCGTGCCCCTGGCGGTCCGGGGTCTGCTGACGCAGTTGTGCGAGTCGGAGCCGGTGGCGCTCCTCATCGACGACCTGCAGTGGCTGGATCAGGCGAGTATCGGCAGCCTCGGCTTCGCGTTGCGTGGCGTCTTCGCCGAACCTCACCGGTTGAGCGTCCTGGTCGCGACGCGGCCGGATCCGGACACCGGCACAGATTTGATCCGATGTCTGGCTGAGCCACGGCATGAGTTCGTGCTGCGGCCTTTGGCGGACTGGGCGATAGGACAGCTGCTCCGCGCGCGCCTGGGCCCGCGATGGACTCCGCCCATGAGCGCCGGGGTGGCCCGGGCGAGCGGCGGGAATCCGTTCCTGGCTCTGGAGATCGCGCGAGCTTCCGACCACGGCCGTGTCCAGGTCCCGCCGAGCCTGACCGAGCTTCTCCGTGAGCGCGTGGCTCAGCTGACGGAAGACACACGCGAAGTGCTCCTGCTGGCGTCCGCGGCGGGGCGGCTGACGGTGACGCAGGTGCGCGGGATCGTCGAGGAGGCCCGGCTGCTGCCGGCCCTGGAAGCCGCAGCCGACGCGGGCGTGGCGACGGTGGGCGCGGGGTCTGTGATCGGCTTCACCCACCCGTTGCTGGCCTCGGCCGTGTACGACGCCGCCACGCCGGCCGAGCGTCGCCGGGCGCACCGCGTGCTCGCGGAGACGCTCGAGGACCTCGTGGAGCGGGCCCGCCATCGTTCGAGATCGATCACGGTCCCCGATGAGGTGGTCGCGGCCGATCTGGAACGGGCTGCCGAGCTTTCCAGAAGTCGTGGAGCTCAACAGCTGGCCGGCGAGCTGCTGGAGGGAGCCGCCCTGGCCACCCCGTCCGATATGGACGCCAGCCTCGGCCGCTGGCTGCGCGCTGTGGACACCTACAGCGACGCCGGTGACGCGGTGACGGCGCGGGCGGCGCTGTGCAAAGGCTCGGGGCTCGCCACCTCCCCTGAGCAACAAGCCGAGGTGCTGATACGGCGCATCCGCCTGGCCGAGGACATACCAGCCGCCAGGTCCCTCGCCGAGCAGGCATTTCAGCTGGCACCCACCGGCAGCGAGGCCCACGCCGAACTTCTGTGCACCCTCGCCGCGATCTGCCGCATGCAAGGCGACGGCACACGTGCTCTCGAACTGGCCCGGACGGCGGTCACCGAGGCAGCGGCGGTCAAGCGTCTCGACGTTCAGCTCAATGCGCTGATGGAACAGCTCTCGGCCGAACTGCTTTGGGGCGCGGGCCGGCCCCAGCAGTCGCTGCGCGACATAGAGCAGCTGGCCGGCACCGCGAACCTGCCCGCGACGTTGCTGGCCTTCTTGCGAAGCTTCTTCATGCCCTGGAACGACCCGGCGGCCGAGAAACACGCGCGGGATGGCATCGCGTGGGCCGTCGACGCCGGCCGCTACGGCGACCTGTCGATGCTCTACATCAGCCTGATCCTCGTCCTCATCCGCCTGTCGAAGGTGCGCGAGGCCCAGGCCGCTCTCCAAGAGGCGGCTCGGTCGGGTGCGTGGGCGGCGGCCACCCGTGACTGGTCGGCGGCCTCCAGTTCCCAGGAGGACATGGCCTACATTCTCGTCACCGCATACGCCGGCGATCTGGACCTGGCGCGCGAACGGGCCCGGCATGCGGCCGCCCGGCCGCAGATCCAAGCATCGACGTACTGGCGAGGTGGCTTCCTGGCACAGCTCGGATTCGTCGAGACCTCCGCGCGGAACTGGCAGGCGGCGCTCGAACCGCTGCGCGAACTCGCGGAGATCTTCGCGAGCACCGAGATGGTCGACCTGGAGGCGCTGTTGTGGGGTGTCGACTACGCCGACGCCGCGCTGCAGGTCGGCGCGTCAGAGGACGTCGAAGCGGCCATCTCCATCCTGCGCCGCCAAGGATCGGCCGGCAGACCGGAGGCAACGGTCGCCGCCGACCGCTGCCAGGCGATGCTGACGGCCGCGCGCGGGAACGTGGACGACGCTCTGAGCGCGCTTCGCGAGATCACCGAGCAACCGGGATCCGAGTGTCCGTTCGAGGCGGCGCGGTCCCGGCTGGCCCTGGGACAGGTCTACCGCCGTGCCGGATACAAGGGCATGGCGAGCCAGACGCTGAAGGCGGCCGCGGGCGCCTTCGAGGAGCTCGGCATACCACGCTGGGCCGAACGTGCCTGGGACGAAGCCGGCCGAGTAGGCCTGCACCCCACCCTGGGCGCGCTAACAGCGACGGAACACCGCGTCGCCGAGCTCGTCGCATCCGGACGATCGAACCAGGAGACCGCCGCCGAACTCTTCATGTCCGTGAAGACCGTGGAAGCCAATCTGACCCGGATATACCGCAAACTCTCCGTACGGTCGCGTACCGAGCTAGCGAACCATTTGAACACGGCGACTTGACCATTCGCGGCTGCCGTCCGTACTCCAGCTGAAGCGGGACGAGTGGGACTGTCGTTAACGAGGCTGTCACCGGCCGCCATTCGCTGGGTTTCGGTTCGAACATAGCGATATAGGCCGGGCGCGATAACGCGATTTTCGCGCTGTTTTCGCAGATGGCGGCGCCCGGTATGTAGCCCTTGTCTCAACCGCCCGCCTCCCCGGCCGCTCCCGGCTCCGCCGCCCCACCCCCTCTCCGCTGGCCGGCTCGCGGTGCCGCTTGGGGCGCTCACCCGCCCCGCTGACGGAGCTCGTTGCGCAGAACGGTGTAACCGACCATGGCGGAATCCAGATACGCGCGTACTTCCGCGATCATGTCGCCGTCGAAGCGGCACACCCAGCAGTAACGGTTGTCGAACTGCGCACCCTCCTTGGTGGTCGACGTGGACGCCAGCTCGACGATCGTGGTGTCGCCGTCCACGTACAGGTGTTCGACCGTGAGCTTCACTCCGCCCTCCAGCACCTTCGCCAGCCGGTCGAACGTCGCAGCGGTGAACTCCTTCTTGCTCCGGTATCGCCCGGCGAGCGGGTGCGTGCCCTCCACGGTCCAGTCCACGTCGTCCGCGACGCGAGCCCAGAAGTCCGGCTGGGTCGCCGGATCCTGGAGGTAGGCGAAGAGGGTTTCGCGATCGTTTCGGATGTCAGTCATGATGCT
Source organism: Nonomuraea sp. NPDC049709 (assembly GCF_040674815.1). Taxonomy (NCBI): domain Bacteria; kingdom Bacillati; phylum Actinomycetota; class Actinomycetes; order Streptosporangiales; family Streptosporangiaceae; genus Nonomuraea; species Nonomuraea sp. NPDC049709. The sequence goes on along the minus strand of NZ_JBFANM010000147.1, from coordinate 8,513 downwards.
TCCCTCGATGTACCTCCAGCAGCCATTTTACGATCGGAGCAGGGCTCGGCGGCGATGGCTGAGGGGGCGCCGGTCCGTCCAGCTCGCCGCGCGCCTGCCGGGGCGTGGCAGGGCACTTGTGGATCGGTCGCCTCCCCGCCGATGGTCTGCTGGCCTGCCCCGTACACGCCGCGGTCGCGGTGAGCACCATCACTGGCGCCAAGAGCCGGCCTAACCCGAACGCCGGCTACGGGGACAACCCCACGGCCGGAGGCGGAAGCTCGCGCCCATGACCGGCACGGGGACTAGTCCGCCCAGGGGTCTTGGACCCATCTGTCATGTGCGTGCGCAGCGTACGGCGTGGGCCGGAAGGCTACCGCGACGAGCGCCAAAAATCTGCATCGGCCATGGTAGACATTCGTCGCTGTGGGTACTATGGTTTCTGACATCGCAAGGAACGGATTCAACGGGCAGCAGAAGTAGTTATCGGCATGACGACGAACTGCCCGCAGCAGGCTGAGGTTAGAAGGTTTGACGGCAGAAGGTCGGACGTGACGGGCCAGCGCAGTGGTAAGGGGTCCTGATCGTGGACGCGCTGCCGAAGGTGAAGGTTGACGGCAGAAGGTCGGACGTGACGGGCCAGCGCAGTAGTTAGGGGTCCTGATCGTGGACGCGCTGCCGAAGGTGAAGTTGGACAAGTGGTCCGGAAGAGAAAGAAGAAGGGAGTGTTGACGCCATCGGGATCGCCCGTTGCCGGCTGAAGTTTCGCCGCTCGGGTACCGCAGTTCCACAGATAGGAAGGTGGTCTACGGTCACGCATCCGCGATCCGCGCATCATCGCCGTTCAGTACGGCGGATGCGGACAACAGTGAGCCGGCCAGGTGGCCGGTAGATGGTGTTGAACTCTTCGGGGCCCCGGCGCAACAGGCGCCGGGGCCCCTGTGCGTGTTGACGGAAAGGAATGTATGGATCAACGTCGCTCGGCTGCCGAGGGTGACACGCTTGCTCGCGGCAGGATTACCGATACGGCCGAACACGCGGCCGATGACCGGTTCGACGATGAGGACTACCCCGCCTACAGCATGGGCGCGGCCGCGGAGATGCTCGGTGTGACCCCGACGTTCCTGCGGGCCCTGGGCGTAGCGCATCTGATCGAGCCGAAACGCTCCAGCGGCGGTCACCGCCGCTACTCCCGCTACCAACTGCGCCTGGCCGCGCGTGCCCGGGAACTCGTCGACCAGGGCACCGGCGTGGAAGCGGCGTGCCGGATCATCATCTTGGAAGACCAGCTCGCCGAGGCGCTGCGCATCAACGCCGCATACGAACGCGAGCGCACAGCCCGGAACTGACAAGAAACGACAGCGGCGGCCTGGTCTCTGACCGCATGGACTAGGCCTCTTGCTTGTTCCGGGAGCCGGGCCGGCGACGAGTTCGGCCGCGCGTTCCCTCTGTGCCAAGCTCAAGTGAGACAGATGGCGTAAACGGTGGCGATGGTGTTGGCCGAGGGGATAGCGGGAATCACCGACCCGCACCACCCCGGCCGCAGCCGACGAGCTCGCCGGCTGCGCCAGCGCGCCCGGGCCTGAACACGGCTGCGGGCCGAGGGCGCCGTCCTGGGCCGAGGCTGCGCTGGCCGTCGCCGCGCCAGCGGCCACAACCCGGCCGCCTACGGGCAGCCGCCTGTTTCAGCCAACCGTCTGCAGATTAGCGACCAAGCCTTATGAAGTCATCGTGACCGTTCGTCCTTTGATCGGCAGGTGCTTCACCTGGGCTGCAGTGTGGGCGTCATACAAGCTGCGGCAGCGAAGATCGCGCACCACCATCGATCACGAATAGTTGATATCTCGATCCAAGAACTAGCCCGTTGACCTGGACACTGAAACGCGGTGACCGATGGCCACTGAAGTTCTCCTGACCAATCCCTCGCCGGGTGGGGGCCAGACCTCATGGTGATCTACGACGGAGCGGGGAGGCGTTGTGGGAGCGGTCCGCGCCCTGGTTTCAGGCGCTGGTGGTTGGCCCAGGGTCTGAAGTCCGGCGATCGGGTGCTGGAGCTCGGCAGCTATCAGGCCGCTGTCCTGCACGAGGTCGTCGGCCCGACTGGGCGCGCCGTCACTGTCGGTATCGACCCCGAAATCGTCGAGTGAGCCCGCACTTGCCTCACCGCCGCAGGATGCGTCCACATCGCCGCGGTGCTCGCTGACGCCACCGCGTACCGTGTGGCCGACGGCGCACCCTTTCACCGGATGCACTCCTGCAGGCAGTCCGGGACGGTCCTGGGCAGGAAGCGTCCTTCGCCAGCGTGGTCGGCGTAGCACTCCACGTAGCGGGCCTGGACGTTGGTCAGGTCACGCACCAGCCGCTTCCCTAGCGGGGTTTTGCCGACGCAGCATGGGCCTTCCAGGGCCACCCATGGGCGCGTTGGTGGTTCAGCCGGGTAGCGGGCGTTCGGTTTTGCCGGCACCGGATCCTCCTTTCCGCAGCTGGACTGCGCCGATGAAGCCGCCCACCCCGAACAGCACCGTTGCGGCCGGGCACGCCGCTACGCGCAGTAGGCAGTCTTGGCCGCGGATCCGGCGTGCCGAGATGGCGTTCGGTCAGCAGCTGGGCGAGGTAGTTCACGATCAGCGCGGTAGCGTCGAGGCGGGGCCCGGCCTCGCCGGGGGCAGGGATCGCCAGCACGGCGGGCGGATGATGGGTCAGTCGAGCCACTCCACTGCCGATCCGAACGCTGACAGCGCGAGCAGGCGAGCTCGCCCGATGCGGGATCTTTCAGGTAGCGGGCGAGCCAGCCCCGGCCCGATAGCAGCGGGTTGTCGCGACTGCGGCTGTCAGGTAAAGGGCACCGTCATGAGCGAATTCCATAGCCGGGTCGGCCAAGTGAGGATGGCGGACATGGCAGGGGATGGAGCCGTCCGCTGGATCCTTGACTCCCACAACCCCGAGACCATATTCCGAGCCGCCCTCCCTGTCATGTGCCGGACTCGTTGAGATTCGGGTCCTTGCCGTCAGCTGGCGGGGAAGTAGTGACCGTTGTCCAGATCGGCGAGCAGGCGGGGCTGAGCGGGTTCCCAGCCGAGGGTCCGGCGGGTGACGAGGTTGGACGCCGGGTAACTCTGCGTGACGATGTTCGCGAGGAACCCGAAGTATCCCGGCAGCACCAGTTCGTCCACGGGAACGCTCACGGCGGGCAGGTCCAGACGACTGCCGATGGCCTCGGCGATCTCGCGGAACGGGATGCCCCCGTCGTCGACCGCGTGCCAGTATTTGCCGGCCGGGCCCTTCTCCAGCGCCAGGCGGAACAAGGAGGCAACATCGCGGATGTGCACGGCGTTCCACAGGTTCGCGCCGTCTCCGGGGTAGCCGATGAAGCTCTTCTCCTTCGCGAGCGCGATCAGCGTCGGGAGGAAGCCGGCACGATCGGTCGTGCTGTGCGCGATGTTGGCGATCCGCACGACCGAAGACCGCACGCCCTGCTCGGCGAGGCCGATTACGGCGGTTTCCACGACATTACGAGCCCGCAGGGTGCCCTTGTGCTCATCGCCGCTGGGAAGGGCCGGGTCCTCCTCGGTGGCCGTCCGGCCCAGGAATCCCTGCCCGGGCGAGCCGATGCTCCCCGCCGCGACCAGCGGCTTTCCGGTTCCCGCCAGTGCCTCGCCGTAGGCGAGCATGATCGGGAGCTCGGCGGCGGCCACGGCGTGGATCCCGCCGGAGAAAAGCAGGTCTTGCCGGTGCGCGACGTGGATGACGCCGTCGGAGTCCGCGGCCGCTTCCTTGAGCCCGTCGAGATCCCGGAGGTCGCCGCGACGCACCTTCGCGCCGAGCGCGGACAGCGCCGCCGCGGCAGTGTCCGACCGGGCCAGGCCGGTGACCTCGTGGCCGGCGGCTATGAGCTCGGGGACGATGTACGAACCGGAATGACCGGTCCCGCCAGTGACGAAAACGCGCATTCTGCTGTTCCTTATGAGTGAGGTGGCGCGAGAATTGGTGGTGCGCGTGTGCTCAGCTGAGATTGCTGACGCCGAGGGCGAAGTCGAAGTCCCCCACGCCGTGGCAGGCCAGGTTGATCATCAGCAGGCCCGTCCCTTCCAGCCAGTGCGCCATCTCCAGGCCTCCGGCATCCAGGGGGCGCAACCCGAGGCTCTTGATGAACGCCGATACGCTTGCCTTGGCCCGCGCGTCGTCGCCGGCGAAGAGCACGTCCAATGGGCGCCCCGGGGCCAGGACGTGGCCGAAGACGGTGTTGAACGCCTTCACGACGTGCGCGCTCGCCGGGGCGGCCTTGGCGATCTCCTGCGCGGCGGAAGTGCCGTCAGGGGTGGTCAGCCCGGTGGCGTCGGCTTTCATGGGGTTGGTGATGTCGATGATGACCTTGCCGGCCAGCGCGTCCCCGTACTGGGCGACGACCGGCACGGCGCTGGCGTTCGGCACGGCGAGGATGACGATGTCTCCGGCTGGGGCGGTGCCGAATGTCCCGGCCGTGGCGCCGCCGCCGAGCGCGGCGGCCAGGTCCTTGGCCTTGGCCGCGTTGCGACCGACGACCTCGACGGCGTGGCCGCCCTCGACCGCGCGGGCGCCAATGGCGCGGCCCATACCCCCCAGGCCGATAATGCTGATGCTGCTCATGGAGTGCCTGCTTTCTGGAGCTGGATAGGACGCCATGCCCACCCGTCGTCGTCAACGGCTGTGTCATCGACGCCCCATTTGGTTAACGTGTGAACCAGAATGTACGCGGCATTTGGTTACCATGTCAACCAGACGGTAAAGTGACCTGCGTGACCGAGCCGCGGTGGTTGGACGAGCGAGAACAGCAGGCCTGGCGCAGCCTGATGAAGATGCAGGACGGGCTGTCGGAGTTCATCGAGCGGCAGCTGCGCAACCGGTGCGGGCTGTCCGGCGCTGACTACCAGGTCCTGGCCCACCTCTCTGAGGCGCCCGAAGGCCGGCTGAGGTCATTCGAACTCGGCCAGTTGTTGCGCTGGGAGAAGAGCCGCCTGTCGCAGCACCTGGGCCGGATGCAGAATCGCGGCCTGGTGTCCCGCGAACGATGCCTCGCCGACCAACGGGGGGCGGTAGTCGCCATCACTCCCCGGGGCAGCGACCTGATCAAGGTCGCGGCTCCGCAGCACGTGGCCGACGTCCGCGACGTGCTCATTGATCATCTCACTGCGACAGAGATGGCGATGCTCGTCACCATCGGCGACAAAGTAGCCGAACGGCTGGCGGCGCTGGAACACAAGCACTGATACCCGATCCCGGACCTCATCGCTCATAAACTGCGTGCGTGTCAGACCGCTGCCTACAGAATCCCGCGCGGTGGTCGACTCGATCCAGGTCCGGGCCCCCAAGGGCGACCTGACCGGGCCGGGCCGGGCCGGCAGCAAGTTCCACGCCATGTCCGAACGGAGTGGCCTGCCGGTGAGCACCGCCGTCTCCGCCGCCAACACCCCCGACGCGCAGCTGCTCCTACCGCTGCTGGAGGCATGCCCGCCGTGGCCGGCAAGTACGGCTGACCACGCCGACGCTTGGACAAGCTGCACGCCGACAAGCCCTACGACCACAAGCAGTTGCGGGCTAAGGTCCGCCGACGCGGCATCACCGTGCGCATCGCCCGCAAGAACGTCGAGTCCTCCCAACGACTGGGCCGGCACCGCTGGGTCATCGGGCGCACCATCGAGCAGAAAGGATCAGCCGCGGCTGACACCTCGCCGCTCGGCCGACCGGTCCGTCCTGGTTCATGAACTACCGGCGACCGGACCGCCGCTACGCTACCCACTTGCCGCGTTCGTCGCCCTGGCCGCCACGCTCATCTGCCACAGCAGACTCCTCAAACGGACCAGTTGAGACATCGTCTAAGGAGCGTGTCACCAGGGCTCCTTAACGACAGGCCGAGCTGTGTCGGTGGAGCTGTCGCGGGATCGGCTGGTGGTGGTGGTGTGGTGTCGTAAGGACCACATCGAGCCGCCGGCCCGGGGGCGGGTCGGTCGGCTGGTGGGCAAGGCGGTTAAGGACTTCGAGGCCCGGTTCTGCCTCAGCAGGGTGGAGGGGTCTCCGTGGACTTGGCCCGCCTCGACACCACCGTCCGTGCCACCCCGGTGTGTATCAGGCTTCGATCACCAGGGCGCTGGCCTTGGTGAACGACTGCCGGAACGTTCGCAGCGGCGCGTACTCCGCCGAGTCGAAGTAGTCCCGCACTGCCTGCTTGTCCGGGAACTTGAGGATCACGCCGAGCGCCGGCTTGTCGTCGCGCTCGATGGGCAGCGGGTCCGCGTCCCGGGCGACGGCCTCGCCGCCGAACTTGACGGCGATCGGCAGCGCCCGACGCTCGTACTCGCCGAACTTCTCCGCGTCGGAGGGGGTGGCCTCGATGACCAGATAGGCACTCACAGCACTCCACCTACACTTCTATTGTTCGTAAGGAGCCGAACAGTAGCAGGAATCTTCGGAAAGTTCGATTTCTGTCGTAGAATCGAACGATGCGAGCACTGACCCACCCCGACCGGTCGCAGCTGCACATCGAGACGGTCCTCGAAGCGTTGGCCAACCCGGTCCGGCTGCGGATCGTGCGGCGCCTGGCTGCGGGCGAGGAGCTGACCTGCGGCACCGTGCTACCCGACGTGCCGGCGTCCTCGGCGAGCCACCACTGGCGGGTGCTGCGCGACAGCGGCGTCTTGCGCGCGCGCCGGGAGGGCCGCATCATCCTGCACACTCTGCGCCGCGACGACCTGGACGCTCGCTTCCCGGGCCTGCTCGACGTGGTCCTTACTGCCCTGGACGCCGAACCTGATGACGGAGGCCGCCAGCCGTAGGCCTGCTGGTACGTAGGGGACGCTACGCCGCTCGGCCGTAGCGGCGAGGAACTGGTGAAGAAGACCCGGGTGGCGCAGGTTCTTCGAGCGGTTCCCGGTTACGGGTTCGGCGAGGGTAGCGGCGCTGATGGCCGTGTCGGGCGTGGCTGAGAAGCGCCGGGTCGGTGGGCTGACCAAGCAACAGCGAGAGCGTCTGCTGCAGGCGCTGGCCGGGCTGGCGGCGCTCAGGTCCCCGGGCGCTGCTTGACCCCTGCTTCCAGCAGGCTGACCACTTCGGCGATCCGCTGGGCCCGCACCTCAGGCCGGCCCTTGGTGGCATCGATCCAGCGCAGGTAGGCCCGCCGGTAGAACTGGGCGAGGGAGTCGAAGAAAGGCGCCCGCCGCCGGGCTGGCCTCCAGTGCGGCGGCGATGTCCTCGGCCAAGTCGGCCCGCTGCGGCCCTTCCGGGGTCAGCACCACGTTCACTTGCGTGCCGGGCTGAAGGCCGCAGCGCTGCCAGGCCGGGCCGAGCAGGAAGCCGCGTTGCCCCTCGTGTTCGACGATCACCGCGCGGATGCTCCTGCCGTTCAGCGTGCCGCTCACGTGATGGACCGGCTTGGGCGCCCACACCTGGTCGGGGTCGAATGGCACCGGGACGAACAGGCGTCCGCGTCCGCCCGCCCGGCTGTCGGCGGTGTAGTGCTGTTCCTGCACGCAACCGATCCTGCCACGCCGGACCGCCGCCGCCGAGGGCTCACGCGGTAGTGGTCAGGATGCGGCAGATTCCCTCAGGCCCGCAGTCGGCCGGGTCGACGGCTTGGGCCCGCTGGTGCAGGTCCTGCAGCGCGGTGCGGGTGGCCAGCAGGTCGGCGATGCGCTGCTCGACGTGCTTCAGGTGGGTCTCGATCAGCGTGGTGACGTGCCGGCAGGGCGGTTGTCCGGCGTCGCGGATGGTCAGCACGCCGCGGATCTCGGCCAGGGACAACCCGGCCGCTGCTGCGTCGCGGATGAAGGCGAGCCGGTCGGCGGCCTCGGCTGGGTAGTCGCGGTAGCCGGCGGCTGTGCGGGGCGGGGCCGGCAGCAGGCCGGCCTGCTCGTAGAAGCGGATGGTCTTGGCGGACAGTCCGGCCGCGGCGGCCAACGTACCGATGCGCATGTTCCCAGGCTACGGCCTTGACCTTCCAGCGTGCTGGAAGGTCTACCGTCGAACCGGACGCCAAGACGCAACACGAGCAGCATGAGGAGGCCGGGCGATGAAGCTGGTGATGGTGACGGTGCCGGACTGCCCGAACGCGCCGACGCTGGAGCGGCGCCTGCTCAAGGCGCTCAACGAGAGCGGTGCGCGGGCGGCCACGATCGCGCACCGCACGGTGAGCGACGCCGGGCAGGCGGCGCGCTGGCAAATGCGCGGCTCACCGACCTTGCTGATCGACGGTCGCGACCCGTTCGCCGACGCCGCGATGCCGACCGGTCTGGCCTGCCGGATGTATCGCGACGAGCAGGGCCGCCTGGAAGGGGCGCCCTCGGTGCCGGCGTTGGTGGCGGCGCTGGTGGCGGCGCTACGCCACGCCCTGGACAGCACGCGCCACCAGGCGCTCGCGCACACCGGCGGCCCGGACCCGAACGAGGTGGTGCCCGGGTCGGTGCCGATGTGGGCCGATGCGCGGGTCGCGCCGGCGCCGGGCGGGCAGCTCCGGTGGAAGGCGGGCTGCGGGCGGTGCACCAGCAGGTGCTGCGCGGCTTCGC
>NZ_JBFANM010000146.1:0-14393 GCF_040674815.1 Nonomuraea sp. NPDC049709 | reverse complement strand
GGCAAGCAGTGCTCTCATGGGGGTGGCCCTTCGGGTAAGGCGGATGGCCGAACCATAAGATGTCGAGCAGAAGGCCGCAATATTTCGACGAGATTGCGCAAAGAAATAACTGTCGATCGCCGGACTTTGAGGATCTTCTCCCAGCGTGTGCCTACGAGCTGCGGCTCCGGCGGAAACTGACGGAGCGCAAGGGACGACGTCAAGTCAGCGCAAGAAGCTGCAAGACTTGCGCTGACCGGCGACCTGACTTGCGCGGATCAGACCTGGCCGTCCGGGCGGCGGCGCACCAGGAGGTGGTCCCAGTGGCTGATGGCCCGGCCGGCGTGCTCGTCTGCCAGGGTCAGCAGGCGGACCTCGCGGACGCCTGCCCGTACGGCTGCCTGAGCCCTTGCTCCAGCAGGGGTCACAACCCCTGGACCAGGGCGATGATGACCGAGGTCAGCGCGACCGGCCCCATCACGGCCACCGTCACCACGATCGGGCTGCGGCCGGGCAGGAGGCGGGCGAGGGCGTTGGAGGCGGTCCGCCGCACCGCGCCCGCGCCGGGCAGCACGAACAGCCCCAGCGTGAACGCGCCGGCCGCCAGCGACTCCGCGTGGCTGCCGCTCAACCGGCCGGCCATGTGCAGGAGGCTCCCGGCGACCAGGCCGAACGCCAGCGACAGGAACATGTGGCCCGCCGTCACGAGCGCGGTCCTGGACAGCGTCGGCCGGGTCTCGGTCTCGGCGAAGTAGTGGTCGGCGGCACGCAGCGCCAGCGTGATCGCCGCCGCCACCAGGCCCACGGCGACCGGCATGAGCACGGTGAACGCGACCAGCGTCACGAGCATGAGCACCCCGACGAACCCGCTGCTGTGCAGGAACCGCCGCAGGTCGAAGGGCTCCGCGGGGGCCTGCGGGCGCTCCCGCTCCCGAGCCGCGTGGACGGTCGGCGCCGCTGCCGGGGACGGCGGCTCCTCCTGGCGCCTCGCGGCGTATTCGACCGGCGGGAGCAGGTCGGACACGATGTCCATGGTCAGCGTACGCTCGCTGATCCGCCCCGGCGGGCGGCCCGCCGGATCGAGCGCCCTGGCCATCCGCAGCAGCTCACGCGCGCTGGGCCGGGCCGCCGGATCGACCTGCAACGCCAGGCTCAGCCAGCCCCGCAGCCAGGCCGGCGCCTTGTCGATCTGCGCCCGCCCCTCCATGGTGTTGAAGCAGACCGCCTCGAACGTCCCCGTGCCGAACGGCGGCAGCCCCGTGGCGGCGAAGAACACCGTGGAGGCCAGCGCGTGCACGTCGGCCGCCTGGGTGATCTGCGAGTCGCGGATGATCTCCGGCGCCAGGTAGCCCGGCGTGCCGACGAACATCCCCGTCTGCGTCAGCCGGGACGCGTTCACCAGATGGGCGATGCCGAAGTCGATGACCAGCGGCTCCCCGTCGACCAGCATGACGTTGGTCGGCTTCAGGTCCCGATGGATCACCCCGGCCGCGTGCACGTCCACCAGCGCCTGGCACAACCCCTCGGCGAGCCGGACGACCTCACGCGCCTCCAGCGGGCCCTGGGACAGCACGGTGTCCTCCAGCGTGCGGCCCTTGGCGAACTGGGTCACCACGAAGGGCCGCCCGCCTGACAGCTCGGCGTCGATCACCTCGGCCACATAACGGCTGCGCACCCGCCGCATGGTCTCCACCTCGCGGAACAGCCGGTCGCGCGCCTTGAGGTCGGCGGCCACGTGCGGGTGCAGCACCTTGATCGCGACCTCGCGGCCCGCGCCGTCGAGACCGAGATGGACGACCCCCATGCCGCCCTCGCCGATCTTCCCGATCACCCGGTAGGGGCCGAGATGCTCCTGCGTCTGCGTGCTCATTCCCGACGTCATCCTCCGTGATCCCCCGGCACGCCATGCTTGCGTGTGCACTGACGGGACATTCTCCCGCAGTGCTCCCCCGAGATGCACAGTAAGCGACGATCGGCCCGAGTGCGCCACTTCCGGCAGGGGAGCCCGTGACGGATCCACCGACATGCCGTGCGCATCCTGAAGGAGTGCCCGCCCGCCGCCGGAGGAGAGCGGCCGGGCGGGCACCGGCTCATCGCGTGGCCGGGTCGCCCAGGACCTTCGCCTCTTCCTCCTCGATCTGCTGGTTCCACTCCGACTTCGAGGACTGCCAGCCGTCCTCGTCACGGCCGAGCCGCCAGTAGCCGGAGATCGACAGCTGCTCCAGCGGCACGCCCCGCTCCACCCGCAGATGGCGCCGCAGCTCCTTGACGAACGTGGCCTCGCCGTGGACGAAGGCGTGCACCGTACCGTCGGGGAACTTCGCCTCCCGCACCGCCCGCACCAGCGCCTCGCCCACCTGCCCGCCGTCGCGGTGCAGCCACACGATCTCGGCGTCGCAGGCCGTCGGCAGCCCCTGCTCCTCCGCGGCGTCCGCCACCTCGACGAAGACCTTGGCGTGCGCCCCGGCCGGGACCCGCTCCAGCGCCGCGCCGATGGCCGGCAGCGCGCTCTCGTCACCGGCGAGCAGGTGCCAGTCCGCCTCGGCGCTGGGCGCGTACGCCCCGCCCGGGCCCAGGAAGCGCAGCACGTCGCCCGGCCTGGCCTGCGTCGCCCAGGGCCCCGCGAGGCCCTGGTCGCCGTGGCAGACGAAGTCGATGGCCAGCTCCCCGGCCTGCGGGTCCCAGGAGCGGACGGTGTAGGTCCGCATCACCGGCCACTGCTCGCGGGGCAGCTCGGCCCGGATCACGCCCATGTCGAACGGCTCCGGATAGGTCACCCCGGGCACCGGGAACAGCAGCTTCACGTAGTGGTCGGTGAACTCGCCCGCACTGAACCCGGCGAGCCCCTCACCGCCGAGCACCACCCGGATCATGTGCGGCGTCAGCTGCTCGGTGCGCAGCACCACGCCGGTGGTGCACTTTGGCGCACGCCGTGCCGTTTCGGTCGCCATGGGGGCTCCCTCCCTTGCGTTAATTAGGCAAGGCTAACTTAACCAGAGCGTCGCCCTGCCGTCGCGGCCGAGCAGGACGACGAGCCTATTCACGCGCGCGGGTCAGCAGGGCGGTGAGGAGGCGGGTCAGCCAGGCGCGGGCGGCGGGCAGGTCCCCGTCGAGCAGGAGCTGGATGGTGACGCCGTCGTAGGCGGCGACGACGGCACGGGCCGCGCCGGGCACGTCGCCGATGGCGGGGGGCAGGGCGAGCCAGGCGCGGGCGGCGTGCAGCCGCTGTTCGACGGCGGTGCGCAGGCGGTCGCGGTGGGCGGCGAGCCGGTCGGCGACGGCCGGGTCGCGGGCGGCGTACAGCAGGAAGTCGGTCTTGACCAGCAGCCAGTCGCGGTCCAGCAGGAGCGTCGCGGCGACGCGCTCGATGATCGCCTGGATCGGCGGTCCGGCGGCCTCCTCCACCGCCCCCTCGACGGACAGGGCGGCGGTGACCTGGTCGGCGATGAGGTCGGCGCGCTCGTCGTAGAGGGCGAAGAACAGCTCGTCGAGGCTGTCGAAGTTGGAGTAGAAGGCGCCCCGGGTGTAGCCGGCGGCCTCGCACACGTCCTCGATGCGCACCCGTCCGAACCCCTTGGCCGCGAACACCTCGAACGCCGCCGCGAGCAGCCGGGCCCGGGTGCGGCCGCGCCGCTTGGTGACGCGGGGCGCGGCGCCGTCCGGCCGGCGCCGCTGACGGGCCGGGGTGGGAGAGCTCACGGAGCCACGCTAGCCCCATTTACATACACGTACGTATCCGATACACAGATGTATCCGATACGGTGGGCGCCACCCGGGCGGCCACCGGCACCTGTATGTCCCCCGGGCCGTACGGCGGCCTCCGGCAGTGAGGAGCACCCCCGCCATGGACGCGGACGTCATCGTCGTCGGCGCCGGCCTGGCCGGCCTGGTCGCCACCCACGAACTGACCGCCGCGGGCCGGAAGGTCGCCCTCGTCGACCAGGAGAACGCCGCCAACCTCGGCGGGCAGGCGTTCTGGTCCTTCGGCGGCCTGTTCCTGGTCGACACGCCCGAGCAGCGCCGCCTGCGGGTCAAGGACTCCTTCGAGCTGGCGTGGAGCGACTGGCTGGGCAGCGCCCAGTTCGACCGCCTGGACGACGAGGACTCCTGGGCGGTCAAGTGGGCGCGCGCCTACGTGGAGTTCGCCGCCGGGGAGAAGCGCTCCTGGCTGGCCGGGCACGGCCTCACGTTCCTGCCGACCGTCGGGTGGGCCGAGCGCGGCAGCCTGCGCGCCGACGGGCACGGCAACTCCGTGCCTCGCTTCCACATCGCCTGGGGCACCGGGACGGGCGTGGTGGAGCCGTTCGTCCGCTCCGCGCACCGGGCCGCCGCCGCCGGGCTGGTGCGCTTCTACCACCGGCACCGGGTCGACGAGCTGGTCACGACCGGCGGCTCGGTCAGCGGGGTGCGCGGCACGGTGCTGGCCGACGACGACTCGCCTCGCGGGGTCGCCTCCACGCGCGAGCAGATGGGCGAGTTCGAGCTGAGCGCCCAGGCGGTGATCGTCACGACCGGCGGCATCGGCGCCGACCACGACCTGGTACGCCGGTACTGGCCCGAGCGGCTCGGCCGGCCACCCGCGCACATGGTCACCGGCGTCCCGGCGTACGTCGACGGCCGGATGCTCGACATCGCCGCCGGCGCCGGGGTCAGGCTGGTCAACCGCGACCGGATGTGGCACTACACCGAGGGCCTGCACAACTGGGACCCCGTCTGGCCGGGGCACGGCATCCGCATCCTGCCCGGCCCGTCGTCGTTGTGGTTCGACGCCCTGGGCCGGCGGCTGCCCGAGCCCTGCCTGCCCGGCTACGACACCCTCGGCACGTTGCGACACCTGCGCACCACCCCCGACATCGCCGAACACGACCATTCCTGGTTCATCCTCAGCCAGCAGATCATCAAGAAGGAGTTCGCGCTGTCGGGCTCGGAACAGAACCCCGACATCACGAGCAAGGACCGCAAGGCGTTCCTGCGCGCCCGCCTCCTCGGCAAGGGCGCGCCCGCCCCGGTCGAGGCGTTCAAGCGGCACGGCGCCGACTTCGTCGTGGCCGACACCCTGGAGGAGCTGGTGGCCGCGATGAACGGGCTCACCGACAAGCCCCTGCTCGACGCCGCGGTCATCCGCGCCCAGATCGAGGCCCGCGACCTGCAGATCACCAACCCCTACAGCAAGGACGTCCAGGTGCAGGGCATCCACAACGCCCGCCGCTACCTCGGCGACCGACTCGGCCGGGCCGCCGCCCCGCACCGGATCCTCGACCCGGCGGCGGGGCCGCTGATCGGGGTGAAACTACACATCCTCACCCGGAAGACGCTCGGCGGGATCCAGACCGACCTCGACTCCCGCGCCCTCGGCCTGGACGGGCAGCCGATCGACGGCCTGTACGCGGCCGGCGAGGTCGCCGGGTTCGGCGGCGGGGGCGTGCACGGCTACAACGCCCTGGAGGGGTCGTTCCTGGGCGGCTGCCTGCTGTCCGGCCGCACCGCCGGCCGCGCGGCCGCCGACCGGACGGCCTGACACCCCCGTTCGGCGCGGCGCCGCCACCGGAGGCACCGGTGAACGGCACCGGGGACTCCCTGATGCGAGGACGTGCCCGTGCGGGGGATCGTCGTACCGTACGGCCGGCCCGGTGGAGGACTGCCAGTCCCCCGCCGGGCCGGCCGCGCATGGCAGGTCCCCCACACGAAAGGTGAATGGTGCGCGCATGGGCGCCTCCCGGCAACGCGAGCCCTCGACCAGTCCCGCGAGGGTCTCCACCACGCCGCTGAACCTGGCCCATGGGCGTCTTCCCGGGGTGTGCCTGATCGCGGTGGGCGGTGAGATCGACATCGCGAACAGCGCACGGCTGGCCCGCCACGTCGGCCGCGTCCGGCGGCCCGGCGACCATGTGGTCTTCGACCTGACGAGGCTGTCCTTCATGGACTGCTCCGGCCTGCGCGTCCTGCTGTCCAGCGCCCGGCGGGCGGCGGACGACGACGCGGGCGTACATCTGGCGGGTGCCCGCGGCGCACCCGCCCGCCTGCTGCGGATCGTCCGGCTGGACGCGCACCTGCCGATGTACGACACGGTCGCGCAGGCCGTCACCGCCGTCCGTCGCGACGGACTCACCGTGGACGACCGGCGCATCCTCCAGCGCATCCACGCCCTCACCGGCGAGGAGCACGACCTGCACGCCTCACGGCAGGAGCCGCCTCGCCCCGATCGAGGGCTACCTGCGACGGCCACCCGACGGGGGCGGCGCGCGGAGGGGGACGTGCCGATCGCGGTGTTCGAGGAGCATCACTGGATGCCCCAGGCCCGGCGCTGAGGAGGGGTCTCAGGACGACGACACGTCGAGCACTGACTCCACGGCGGCGCACGGATCCGTACGGGGACGCGCCTCGTGGATCGTCGCGGCCGCCCGCATCGTGATCTCGCGCAGGGCGGCCCGCTCGTCCGGCGTGAGGCCGCCGAGGATGCGCTCCTCCGCCGCCGCGACCCGGCTCTCCGCCTCGGCCAGCACCTGCCGGCCGTGCTCGGTGGCGACGATCAGCCTGGCCCGCCGGTCCTGCGGATCGGGCCGCCGCTCGATGAGGCCGACCTCGGCGAGGTCGTCGAGGAGGTAGACGAGCACGGTGCGGTCGATCACGAGCCGGTCCGCCAGGGCCCGCTGCCGCTGCGGCTCGCCGTGCGCGACGGCCGCCAGCACGTGAAAGCCCCTGCTGCTTCCCGGCATGCCGCGCAGCGCCTCGTCGACCTCCTCCTGCCAGGCGCGCAGCACCATGCCGAGCGACCAGCCCAGGTTGCCGGCGGAGAGCCTCTCAGTCGATGCCACGCGTCCAGCATACCGAGGAACAAGTTGTGTCGAAGATATGTTGCGGTGCATATAAGTTGTCATCCTGATGAGTTGCTTGGCAACCTAACTTGTGAGGACACCGCATGTCTGACCACGGTCACGAGCTCCTGCTCGGCACCTTCACGCGCGAGCGCGCCCGGTCCGGCGCCGGCGCCGGCACCGCGCCCGCGCGCTCGGCCGTCGCGCTCGCCAGGCGGCACGACACTCTCGACTACGACGCGCTGCCGCCGTCGCTCGCGCGGAAGGCGATCGAGCCGGGCGACCGCGCCTACGACGACGTGCGCCACACCTACACCCGCACCGGCTCGCCGGCCCTCGTCATCCAGGCGGAGAACGCCGACGACGTCGCGGCGGCCCTCGCCTACGCGCGGAGCCAGCACGCCGAGATCGCGGTACGCAGCGGCGGGCACGGCATCAGCGGCCGCTCCACGAACAACGGCGGCGTGGTCATCGACCTGTCGAGGATGAACGCCGTCGAGGTGCTCGACCGGGCGGCCGGGCGGATCCGCGTGGAGCCGGGAGCCCGCTGGGGACACGTCGCGCGGGCGCTGGCGCCGTACGGGCTGGCGATGAGCTCCGGCGACTACGGAGACGTCGGCGTCGGAGGCCTGGCCACCGCCGGCGGGCTCGGCTACCTGGCCCGCAGGCACGGGCTCACGATCGACCACGTCACCGCGGCCGAGATCGTGGTCGCGGACGGGCGCAGGCTGCGCGTGGACGCCGAGCACCATCCCGACCTGTTCTGGGCGATCCGCGGGGCGGGCGGCAACTTCGGCGTCGTGACGGCGTTCGAGCTGGACGCGTACGAGGTCGGGGACGTCGCCTACGCGACGATCACTGTCGACGCCACCGACACCGCGGGCTTCCTCGTGGAATGGGCCCGGCTGGTCGAGCGGGCCCCGCGCGAGATCACCAGTTTCCTGTCGCTGTTCCCCGCCCGCCGGGGAGCGCCGGTGACCGCCCAGATCACCCTCGTGTACGCGGGCGACGACGTCGAAGCGGCGCAGAGCGCCCTCAGCCCGTTCCTCGGCGCCGGCCCGGTCCTGCACCAGCAGGCGCAGCTCGTGCCCTACCACCTGATCGTCACCCCGCCGGAGAACCGCCACCAGGGCCACGGGCTGGAGAACACGCGCAGCGGCCTGCTCGAACACCTCACCCCGGAGGCCGCCGGCGTCATCGAGGAGATGATGCGGTCGGGCGACATCCCGATCGTGCAGTTCCGCTCCATGGGCGGCGCGGTGCACGACGTGCCGGCGGACGCCATGGCCTGGCCGCACCGCACCCAGCAGTTCTCCGTGCTCGCCGCCGCGACGCCGAGCCGCGTGCCCGCCCTGAACGCGAGCTGGGCGCGGCTCTACCCGCAGCTGAACGGCATGTACCTGAGCTTCGAGACCGACACCCATCCCGACCGCCTGCTCGACGCCTTCCCCGAGCCCGTGCTGACCCGCCTGCGCGCGCTCAAGGCCGAATGGGACCCGGACGACGTCTTCAACCGCAACTTCAACATCACACCCGCGGGTGCGGAGGAGGCCGTGGGGGCGGAGGAGGCCGCCGCGTCGGCGGGCGGTGGCCGGTGACGGCGATGCCCGGCCGCCCGGCGGCCTACGCCTCCGGCCCGAAGATCTCGGGGTACGGCCCGGGCTTGCCCGGCGCGGGGTCCAGCCGGGCCCACAGTGCCCGCAGGATCTCCCGCAACTGGCCCACCTGCTCGTCGGTGAGCGGGTCGAACAGGAGCTCGCGCACTTCCTCGACATGCGCGGGCGCGGCGCCCGCCAGGACGGCGGCGCCGGCGTCGGTCAGCTCTGCCATGGTGATCCGCCGGTTGTCCGGATGCGGCGAGCGGCGCACCCAGCCGCGCTCCTCCAGCCGGGCCACCGCGTGCGACAGGCGGCTGAGCGAGGAGTAGACCAGCGTGGCCAGGTCGGTCATCGTCATGCGCCGCTCGGGGACGTCCGAGAGCGTCGCCAAGATCATGTAGTACGTGTACGGCATGCCCGCGTCGCGCTGGAGCTGCCGGTCGAGCGCGTCGCCGAGCAGCCGGGTCGTCCACAGGTACGCCCGCCACGTCCGCTGTTCGTCGTCATTGAGCCACCGTGTCTTCACACCCGGCATCCTAACTTGAACTCTCAACTGTGGCCGTGTAGCGTCCCGGTCGAACGCTAACTTGAGAGCTCAACTGTTAGGGAGACATCATGAGGATCGGCGACATCGAGGTGGGCGACCTCGGTTTCGGCACGATGCGGCTGGCCTCCGACGGCACGATCTGGGAGCCGCCGGCCGATCGCGGGGCCGCCACGGCCGTCCTGCGGCGCGCGGTGGAGCTGGGGGTGCGGCTCATCGACACCTCCGACGCGTACGCCCTGGGCGCGGGCGAGGAGCTCGTCGCCGAGGCCCTGCACCCGTACGCGGACGATGTGGTGATCGCGACCAAGGGCGGCGTGGCCCGGCCGAGCGTCGAGGAGTGGATCCCCCTGGGCCGCCCCGAGTACCTGCGCCAGCAGGCCGAGCTGAGCCTGCGCCGGCTCCGCCGCGACGTGATCGACCTGTACTACCTGCACCGCGTCGACCCCCAAGTCCCGCTCGCCGACCAGATCGGCGCCCTGGAGGGGTTGCGGCAGGAAGGCAAGATCCGCCACATCGGCCTGTCCGAGGTGACGGTCGGCCAGCTCGAGCAGGCCCGCGAGATCGCGCCCGTCGCCGCCGTGCAGAACCTCTACAACCTCATCGACCGCACCCATGAGGAGGTGGTGGACCACACTGGCAAGCACGAGATCGCGTTCGTCCCGTTCTTCCCGATCGCCGTGGGCGACCTCGGCGCCGTGACGGCCCTGGCGGCCGAGATCGGGGCGACGCCGGCCCAGACCGCGCTGGCCTGGCTGCTGCACCGCTCACCGAACATCATCCCCATCCCGGGGACGACCTCTGTGCGGCATCTGGAGGAGAACGTCGCGGCGCGGGATCTCCGGCTGACCGACGAGCAGTTCGCCCGCCTGGACCGCCTCGGCCGCCCGGTCGATCAGCTCGCCTGACCTGCGCGTCCTGCGGCGAGCCCGGCGTCACGGCCCGGGACGCGGTCGCGGGCCCGCGACCAGGGCGGCAGGAGGCGTCACCACCGCCCTCGGTGCGGGGCGGGACACGGTCGCCGGTGAGGTCCGCGCCGGTGCAGGGGGTGGCCCGGTCAGGTCCGGGCCGGTGCGGGGGTGGCCCGGTCACGTCCGGACCGGTGCGGGGGTGGCCCGGTCACGTCCGGACCGGTGCGGGGGTGGCGCGGGCGTGGGCGGGCTGGAAGAGCTCGACGAGGTTGCCGGCCGGGTCGGTGAGCAGGATCTGGCGCCCGCCGGGGCCGGAGACCGCGTCGCCGAGGAAGGACAGCCCGGCCCCGCGGAGCCGGTCGATCTCGGCGTCGAGGTCGTCGACGACGAGGTGGATGCGGTTGCGGCCGGCGGCGGTGCCCTCGGGGGTGGCCCGGGCGCCGGAGCTGGCCGGGCCGGACAGCAGGAGCCGCAGCGGCCCGCGTACCACGTCGGCGAAGGCGGGGGCGGCGTCGAGGCGCAGGGTGAAGCCGAGGTGGGTGGTGTAGAACGCGACGGCGGCGCCCACGTCGTCGACGAGGTAGCGGACGCTCGCGAACTGGTCGGGTGTGGTCATGGCTGGTCCTCCTGTGGTGTGAGTTGAGGGAGGAGGTAGTGGATGCGGGTGTCGATCTCCGCCGCCGTACGGGCGAAGGCGGGGGGCCCGGCGCCGCCCGGCGCGGCCGGGTCGGGGATGCTCCAGTGGACCCGCCGGGAGTGGTCGCCGAAGTCGGGGCAGACCTCGCGGACCCTGTCGCACAGGCTGATCACGTAGTCGAACCGGTGGCCGGCCATGGTGTCCAGGTGCCGTGGGCGCTGATCCGCCAGGTCGATGCCGTAGCGCTCGCGCAGGACTCGTACGGCGTCGGGGTGCAGCCGCTGCCGGGGGTCACTGCCCGCGCTGGTCACCTCGACGCGGCCGCCGGCGCGGTGGCGCAGCAGGGCCTCGGCGATCGGCGACCGGGCACTGTTGCCGGTGCAGGCGAACAGCACGGCGGGCCGACGCGCCGGACCGGGCCCGGACGGGGAGGCCGGGTGGACCGGGGCGGGGCCGAGGCGGAGCGCGGGGTGCAGAGCGGCACCCGTGGCGGCCAGCGCGTGGGCACAGCGCTCCAGATCCAGGTGGTAATAGCTGTCGCGGGCGTCGAAGCTGCTCCGCTGCGCGGTGACCAGCCCGCCGTCACGCAGCAGCCGCAGATGGTAGGAGACCAGGTTCTGCGGCTCGCCCACCAGGCTCACCAGCTCGCGGACCCGGTAGTCGCTCCCGGCCAGCTCGGTGAGCAGCCGCCACCGCAGCGGATGGGCGGCCAGCCGGACGAAGGCCGGGGCGGCCTGAGGTGAGGACACCACGTTCCCGACGATACATCAAATCCATTTGATGTACATGGGCGGCGGTCAGCGCTCGTCGGCGGCCCGCGTGCGGACGATCGGCAGGTCGCGGCACGGCTCCAGGAACCTCTCCATGTACCACCCCAGATCGACGAACTCCGGCAGGTGCGCGATGGTGCGGTAGTCCAGCAGCGGGAGCAGGGAGACCACCGTCCGCTCCTCGTGGAACAGCACGTTCGCGAAGGTCTCCCCGTCGGGCAGCCGGGCGGTCAGGCCCACCGACTGCCCGGCCTCGTAGCAGGCGCGCATGTCGCGCCTGGCCTCGGCCAGGGCGGCCGTCGGCACGATCTTCCAGTCGAAATCGGTCGAGTACCAGACGGCGTCCTCCTCACGCAGGAACTCCCAGCCCGCCCGGGCGAGCCGGTCGAGGATGTCCTCGAAGTGGACGCCGTGCCGGAACTCCAGGTCGATCGAGACGTCGCGGCTCACGTCTCCTCCTCAGGCCGAGGTCAGGCGCTGGTAGGCGGCGGGCGGGAGGCCGACCACGGCGGCGAAGTCGCGGGTGAGGTGGGCCTGGTCGGTGTAGCCGAGCTCGGCGGCCAGGCCGGCAGGGGCGAGGCCGTCGCGCACGCGTTCCGCCGCCTCGTGCAGGCGGAAGCGGCGGATGACCCATTTCGGGCCGATCCCGACGTACTCCTGGAACAGGCGCTGGAGGGAACGGACCGACGTGCCGGCCAGGGCGGCGAGCTGGTCGACCCGGGTGATGGTCTGGTCGGTCTCGGCCGCGGCGACCCGTTCGATCAGCGGGTCGATCGGCGCGTCGGGCGTGGGGCGCAGGTCGAGGAGGAAGCGCTCGATCAGGCGCATGGCCTCCTCGTCCGGCGACGCGAGGACCTCCCGCCACAGCGTGGCACCCGCCGGGCCGTACATGTCGGGCAGCGAGACGAAGCGGCCGGTCAGCTCCGAGACCGGGCCGCCCGCGAACGGGCGGAAGCCGCCGGGCCTGAACCGCAGCCCCACCACCCGGCCGCGCCCCTCCAGCGTGCAGGAGAACTCGCCGGGGATCACGCCCGCGACCCTGGCGTACTCCTCGGTGACGGTCAGGTTCACCGTGGGGTGGGAGATCAACCGCTGGGTGTACGGCTCCGCCAGGTCCCACGTGCTGATCCAGAAGTGCTCGGCGTACGGCGACAGCCCTTCCGCACACGAGTGCCGGCTGTGGCCGAAACCCGCGCGTACGGGATCGATCCAGCCGCGCTGTCGCGTTTCTACAAGACGCCGCGCGGCGCCCCCGGCAGGCTCCTCACCCATGCATGACATGATGACGCAGGCGGCCGGGCGCACGGGCGCGCTGGCGGCCGGAGTGCGCGATGACCAGCTGGGGCTGCCCACGCCGTGCTCGGAGTTCGACGTCAGGGCGCTGATCAACCACCTGGAGTGGGTGGCGGACCTGTTCGCGTCGCTGGCGGGCAAGGGCCCGATGGTGGAGCAGCGCGAATACGCGGGCGACTTTCCCGAGCGGGCGCGGCGGATGCTGGCCGCGTGGGAGCCGCCGGAGGCGTCGGAGGGCGAGAGCCCGGCCATGGGGCTGCCAATGCGTACGGTGGCCACGATGGCGCTGTTCGACCTGGTCGTCCACGGCTGGGACCTGGCCAGGGCCACCGGCGCCCCCTTCGACGCCGAGCCGGAGACGGTCAAGGCGCTCCTGGGCTTCGCCGAGCACATGGCGCCGATGGGCCGGCAGCAGGGCATCTTCGCCGACCAGGTGACCGTCGGCCGGGACGCGACGGACCTCGACCGCCTGCTCGCCCTGACCGGCCGCGACCCGGAGTGGGCCCCAGGTCGGTGAGCCGACGGCGCCCGCCGAAAAAATCTTGAAAAGATTTCGTGGCGGGTGTCGAATCGGGGTCTTCCCGTTCGCAGCGTACGCAGAGGGCCGGAAAGAGCCGGCCCCGCGGACGCGAGGACGAGGACCATGACCCAGCAGCTCACCCACACCGCCACCGGCCCGATCTCCCCCGTGCGCCCGCTGCTGGGCCTCGGCGTCGTCGCGGGCCCGCTGTACGTCACGGTCGCCCTGGCCCAGGCGCTCACCCGGGAGGGCTTCGACCTGACCCGCCACCCCTGGAGCTTCCTGGCCAACGGCGACCTGGGCTGGATCCAGACCGCCAACTTCGTGGTCACCGCCCTGGCGACCATCGCCTGCGCCGCCGGGCTGCGCCGCGCGCTGTCGCCGGGCCGGGGGGCGCGGTGGGCGCCCCGGCTGATCGGCGCGTTCGGCGTCAGCATGATCGGTGCCGCGATCTTCCCGGCCGACCCGGCGATGGGCTTCCCGGCCGGTACGCCGGAAGGGCCCGGCGTGATCACCATGTCCGGAATCGGGCACATGGCCGTCGGCGCCGTCGGGTTCCTGTGCATGGTCGCGGCCTGCTACGTCATCGCCTCCCGGTTCGCCCGCGAGGGCCGCACGGGCTGGGCCGTCTACTCCCGCGTCACCGGCACGCTGTTCCTCGGCGCCTTCATGGGTATCGCCGGTGGGGGCGGCGTCGCCTGGTCCAACATCGCGTTCATCGCCGGGATCGTGGCGGTCTGGTGCTGGCTGTCGCTACTGTCGCTGAGCCTGTCCCGGACCGCCGCCTGACCTCGACCTTTCCACCACTCGTCCAAGGAGGACATCATGCGCTACCTGGTCACCCTCAAGGTCGCCGCCCAGCCCGAAGGTCCGCCGCCGGCGGACCTCATGGAGGCCATCTTCAAGCTCGGCCAGCAGGCCACCGAGTCCGGGGCGCTGCTCGACAACAGCGGCCTGGCGCCCAGCTCCGAAGGGGCCAGGGTCGAGGTGTCCGGCGGGCGGCTGACCGTCTCCGACGGGCCGTTCGCCGAGGCCAAGGAGCTGATCAGCTACGCACTCTACGAGGTCAGGACCAAGGAGGAGGCCGTGGAATGGGCCTCCCGCTTCGTCAGGCTGCACCTTGACCTCTGGCCCGGCTGGCAGGGCGAGGCGGACGTGCTGCGGCTGTTCGGGCCCGAGGACTTCGCCCCTCCCGCCTGATGCGCCACCTCCGGGGGGGGGGGGGGGGCGGCCGCGCGAGTGCCCCCACACCCCCGCGCCCGGGCGGCCCCCCACGCCCGTACGACTGTTCGACGAGCGGCTGACCACGGTCACGGCGCAGCAGGG
>NZ_JBFANM010000145.1:0-14619 GCF_040674815.1 Nonomuraea sp. NPDC049709 | reverse complement strand
CTTCGTGCCGGTTTCGAGCGCGAACTGCACGTGGGCCGACAGCTCCTTGCCCCGGTCCCAGGTAAGGGTCTTGCGCAGTTGCTCGGGCAGTTGGGCGTTCGCGTCGCTTGGCTTCGTGATAGCTGGACGGGGCAAATTCCAGGACCGCACAGATCGGTTCCACACCGAACCGATCCCGATACAGGTCAACGAACTCGATCAGCGCGGCAGTCTCGGGTCGAGTTCCCGGGCGAAAAACGCGGACGCCGCCTTCAGAATCTCGTTGGCCCGGCGCAGCTCACGATTCTCCCGCTCCAATTCGGCGATCCGCTGCGCGTCGCTCGACGTGGTGCCCGGACGCTTTCCCTCATCTACTTCCGCCTGCCGTACCCATGAGCGCAGCGCCTCGCGATGCACGCCGAGCCGGTCGGCCACCCGGGCAATCGCCCCGGTCTTGCCTCCGGTCTTCTCATGCAGGTCGAACACCATCTTGACGGCGCGATCGCGCAGCTCTTGGGGGTACTTCCTCGGTGCGGGCACGACTCCCAGCCTTCCAGTCTTGGGAGCCTCCAACCAACCCGGGGCAGCTCAGCAGGCTCAGCAGCCAGTCGGTGCCTCTCACAGCCGATCACATCGTGCTCTGGACATGGCGGCAAACCTTCGGCGGCCGCACCTGGCGATTGGCCGATGCCGCTACGCGTGATCACCCCGGGGGCCGCCCCAATGCCGTGCTGAACGCACTCCGCGCTCAACACAGCCGCACACTGTTGAGTGTGACCTACAACCCTCACGAGCCGGAATCGAGCATCCCGGACGACATTCGGATCATCTCTACCAACGCCTCGACCATCTATGTGTTCGTCCCGTAGGCACCCGCGCAACAAATTTGGCAGCCGTCGCAGCCTGCCGACGCGCCACGGGGCGCCAGTTCCACACCGAACTCAGCCGAACCACCCGGCTGATGACCGCGACCATCACCCGCACGCCTCGGCGCGTCCGAGCAACAAGGCCACCCGGCTCATGCTGGCGCAATGGAAGGGGTCCGCACGACCTTCGAGTCGCTGGTCACCGGCCAATAACGACCCCTCGTCCTGCACCGTTTCCTTCCCGGGGCTGCCCGCACCCAGCCCGCCTTCTTTCCTCCACCTTCACCTTCCGCCGGAACAGAAGCCGGGGTTCTGCCATGCGCCGACGCCGCTACCCATCCGATACCAGCGCCGCCGAGTGGGCGCTGATCGAGCCGCTGCTCCCGCCGCCGGCCTGCCAGAACCCCTATGGCGGGCGCCCCCGAGGTGCATCCGCGCCGGGAGATCGTGGACGCCATTCGCTATGTCTGCGACAACGGGATCAAGTGGGAGCGCTCTGCCTGCGGATTTTCCGCCCTGGTCCACGTGTTACAGGTGGTTCTCCAAGTGGGCCTTTCTGCCCGTCGATGGGACCGGGGTGCTGGCCAGGCTGCGCGATGCGCTGGCCGAACAGGTCGGCCAGCGCGCCGGGCGCTGCGCCCAGCCGGTGACCATCATCGTCGACCTGTCGGTCAAGGCCGCCGAGACGGTCGCCAAGGCTGATCGCGGCTAAGTCCTACCGGATGACCTGGGGCCCGGCAGGCGAGACGGGAGGGCTCACCAGAGGAATCAGCGTTCTAAAGCTCCTCAAAACGGGGATCACGTCGTGGAACCGGTAGCGGGCCAGGAGACGGCTCCTGCAGCAGATGAACCTCCAGCAACCCCTCGAGAACCCGTTCGGCCTGCTCAGTGGTGGTGGCCAGCAGCGCGGCCGCCGCATCGGGGGCGATGTCCACCCCGGCGGGCAAGCTCAGCAGCCGGTAGGCGCGCTGGTCCGAGGTGGCGAGCTCACGATAGGACAGGTCCAGTGCGCCGGTGACGCTGCGCTCGCCGGCGTGCAGTTCGTTCAGCCGGCGTTGATGTTCTTCCAGCCGGTTCAGCAGATGTGCCACGCTCCAGGCCGGGTGGGCCTTCAGCCGGGCCGCGGCCAGGCGGATCGCCAGCGGCAACAGCCCGCACCGCCGTACCACTTCGGCCAGCACTTCGTGTGACACCTCTGCGACGCGGTCCGGTCCGGCGGTACGGGAGAACAGCGCGATCGCTTCCGCCGCAGACAGCACGTCCACCGACACCGTCCGGGCGCCGTCCAAACCGATCAGTCGCCGACGGCTGGTGATCAGCACCAGACACGTGCCGCCCGGCAGCAGCGGCCGAACCTGCGCCTCATCGGTGGCATTGTCCAACACGATGATCATTCTGCGGTCGGCGAGCACGCTGCGATACAGAGCCGCACGCTCGTCCAGGCGCTGCGGAATCACCTCACCCGGCACGCCGAGTGCCCCGAGCATGGAGGCGAGCGTGTCGGCCGGGTTCGCCGGGGTCATGCTCTGGGTGTAGCCGTGCAGGTCGACGAACAGGTTCCCGTCGGGGAAACGCGGCGCCAGCCGGTGAGCGGCATGTACGGCGAGCGCGGTCTTGCCCACCCCCGCCATGCCGTCGATCGCCGTGATCACCACGGCGGCCGCGCCGTCCCCGGCCCTGGCCTGATCCAGCAGGACCAGCTCCCGCGCCCGGCCGACGAACCCGGCCACGTCAGCGGGCAGCTGCCGTGGCGTGATGCGCGCCGAAGGCGAGGGTGGCGGGGTCGTGTTGACGGCGCCTATCAGGATCGCCAGCTCTGCCTCGTCCAGGCCCAGCGCCGCGGCCAGCAACCGGATCGAGGCGCCGCGCGGACGTTGCAGCTCGCCCGCCTCCAACCGGCGGATGGTCCGCACGTTGAGGCTGGCCCGTGAAGCCAACTGCTCCTGGGTCAGCAGGGCGCGCTCGCGCCACGCGCGCAGCAGGACGCTCAGAACCGGCCCGTCCCTCGGCGGCATGAGAACTCCTCCCTAATTGCATGGATCAGTGAATAATTGCGGCAGATCGTCAAAATCTGCGACACATGTGGGGGCGCATGTGCCCCACCCTGAGGCGCGCCAGAGAAATGGGCGAGACGACAAATAGCCTCAAGAGTTCGTGGACCGGTGGAGCGTGGCCATAGCCGCAGGAGCTGGGCTTACTTCCTGGGATCCGTGGTTCTTTCGGGATGATGAGACTTCGGGGACTCGGAAGGTCTATCGTCGCCGGTTCGTCTTGCAGGGATGGCGAAGAGGAGGAGGCTAGAGTTGGCGCCGGCGGTGGCGGGGGATCTTCGTGTGGCGCGAGCCACGGCGACTCCAGATGATCTGGATGCGCTGGGGACCGACGTACTGACCGGTTTGTGCTCGCTCGCGCCGCGGCGGAGTTGCCGGACGGGATGGTCAGCTCGGATGCGATGCACCTGGAGCTGGCGCGGGCCTGGTTCGGGCGGCCGCTGTGGGAGCTGTCCGGCCGGTGCGCCGAAACCTATCCGACCGGGCCCGGGACGCCCTCCCGGCTCACCGAACCACCACCGCGCCCCCGTCACGACATAGACGCATCCCGGCCCCGGCCAGACACAGCGACACCCCGCCATCGCAAGAAGGGGAGCAACCCTCGACGGACCATCTGAACTGTCACGCTCAGCAACTGCTCGTTGGATCCCGGTTTGCCCGAGAACGTCACGATCAGGGACAGAAGATGAGCTAAGGGACGACCACGAGGCACGATTGGTGCGGGTTGCGTCGCCAACGCGGTGGTAGGGCCTGAAGGAGCGACGAAGTATCATGGCGGGCCGCCTGGTGGGTATCTGTTTCTCGTTGCGTCAGATCGCGGGTGGCACGGCGAGGAGTGGGGCGCTGAGGCGGGACGCGCTACCGGTCGCGGGCATAGCGGGCGGCGATCGTGTGGAAGGCGGCTTTTGGTTCCCACCTGTAGGGATGTTGCGCGTCGCCGGGGAGCACCTTGACAATGCCGTAGCCGGCCATGTCGAGATCGTGGCGAGGATCGCTGGCGTGGGGGTTGTAGGGTTCGATGAACTCGAACACGAAGGCGCCATCGACGTTCTCCGCTTCGTAGATGCCGAGCAGTTCGTCGAGCTGGCCGGCCTGGACGCGCTCGTCTCGCACGTAGGTTCCGGTCAGCTGTGGTGTGGGGCTGCTGGTGTCGATGATGTCGTGGCTGGTCGGTCCCTTGTGGGCCGCGCCGCGGTAGCTGCCGCTGCCGAATTCGGTGATGACCACGGGCTTGCCGTGTCGGTGGAACTTGCGCAGCGTGCTCGCGTAGCGGGCCCGGTTGTAGCGCAGCCGGTAGTAGTCGAGTCCGACGATGTCGAACTGTTTCCAGTCCACCCGTTCCCAGAGTCCGGCGCTATAGGTGAGTTGGCCGGTGAAGCGGGATCGAGCAACCGCGGCGGCCTCGGTGAGGAAGCTGTTCAGTCGCCGGTTGTACCACGGGACCATCGGCCAGAAGCGCGGTGAGGCGAGGCGGGTGGCACGCTCGAGGTGGCTGGCTCCCGGGACGATGCCGGTAGAGAAGATGCTCAGCTCGCACCCGACGTTGAGCACGACGCGTGAGGAGAGGTCCCGCAGCGTTTCGGCGACATCGGCCGCATGCGCGAGGTGTTCGAGCGTTCGCGGCTGGTCGCCGTCCACCAGCCGCGGCTGAAGCCATACCTCCAGGCCGTGCTCCAGCGCGATCTGCGCGGCTTGTTCGATCCGGTCGATCCGGGTTCCGAAGATGGCAATGGCGTTACAGCGCAGGTGGTGACGAATCGCCTGGATCTCCTCGACGACGAGGTCGTGACGCCAGACCGGCCGGGAGAGGCCGCCGCCGGCGAGATAGTTGGTTCCGGTGTCGTAGTTGACGCCCCGGCGGGCCAGGCTCATCGAGCCTCCTCCGGGTCTACCCGTCGGCGACGGCTCGTGCGTGCCGAGCTGTCTCGCCCCGTGGCCGCAGCGAACAGGCTGGTCAGCTCGGCCGTGTAGACCTCGAGATCTTCGGTCTCGTCCCTGGCGTACTGAGCGAGCGCTCCGTCCAGCGCCTGGTTGATGGTGATGGCCATCACCCGCGGATTGAAGTCCCGGAACTCGCCGTCGCGTTGGCCCTGACGCAGGATGTTCGACAGCTCCGCCACCACCGCATCGTCCGCTTCGGCGGCGAAACGCAGCTCGCCGTCGCCGGTGCGGTGGTTGGTCACGATGCTGCCGAGCGCCCGCAGCCGGGCGCGGTTGCCACGAAGGTACTCCAACTCCGCGGTGATGTAGGCGCGTATCTTGCCTGTGGCGGTGTCCTCGGCGGCGAGCCGTGCCTGGATGAACGCTCCGATGTCCGCGTAGAGCTGCGTCACGACCTGTTCGAGCAGCTCGTCCTTGTCCGCGAAGTGATAGGAGACAACGCTCTTGGACACCTGGGCATGCGCAGCGATCCGAGCTAGCGACGCCTGCGCGTACCCGACCTCCGCAACGACCTCGATAGCCGCCTCGATGATCTGGGAGCGCCGTGCCGCCTCAATGATGGGATTCCGCGTTCGTCCATTCGGCCTATCTGTAGGTCGCATGTCGTAACTGTAGGCCGATTGGCCTAACCTGGCAAGGGGCCTGGCTCAACGTCGCCACCCGGCCAACAGAACCACACTGTCAATCCCCTGAAGGTGAAAGCGTGGAGACGGTTCCATGCCCCAGCGGTCCTCAGCAGGACCGATGGGGCTTGTCT
Organism: Nonomuraea sp. NPDC049709; assembly: GCF_040674815.1. Taxonomy (NCBI): domain Bacteria; kingdom Bacillati; phylum Actinomycetota; class Actinomycetes; order Streptosporangiales; family Streptosporangiaceae; genus Nonomuraea; species Nonomuraea sp. NPDC049709. Next base: position 9,025 of record NZ_JBFANM010000145.1, on the reverse strand, counting down.
CTGCTCGATCATGTGCCGCTCGAATGTGATGGGCGACAAGCCGTCGTTGGCGCTGTGCCGCCGGATGGCGAGGTCCTGGATTCTCGTGGAATCGACGGCCAGCGACGTCACCTTCTGGGGAACGACGTTCCGTACGCCTGGGAAATTCCTGGAAGCCGAGCACCTGGAGCAGTTCCAGGCGTTCGCGGCTCCCGTGGTCGGCGGGGGTGAGCACCATCAGTCGCTGTTGGTGGTCGAGTCCGACGAGCGTCTCGCAGTTCCGGCGCAGATGGCCCACCTGCGGGTGGATCACGGTCTTGCGGTCCGTTCGTTTGACTGGCCTCGCGGCGGCGGCGCAGGAAGTCTGCCAGTTGGTCGCGAGTCCGTTGACGGCGTCGGGATCTCCCTCGACAACCCCAATCTGCGGTCGGGTTCCGTGCGGACCACCGTCCAGACGGGCTGGCGCGCCACCACCCGGCATTGGACCGGCCGGAACGGCGAAGACACCATGACCGTCTCTGTCCAGCGTGGGACGAAGGTGTCGAGCCAGAACTGGTGGGACAGCCTGTCCGGGGGTGAGGTCCAGCCGGCGATCATCGCCGGACTGCGTGGGAATCTGCTCGAGTTGGGAGCCTCCACGACCACTCGAACGTTCGTCTGGATTCCCGAGTTCGGCCTGGCCGTCGTGGTGACTGCGCCGGCGCCTGATCTGCGACGGATCATGGAGGACATCACGGTGCCGTGACGCGGGATGGTGCCGTGGCATGGGCACACGCAGGAAGGCGCGGCTCGCCGACGGCACCGGCTACCACGACAAGACCACCTCGGCTCCTCAACGAGAACGGCGGCGCATGGACCGATGAGCCACCGGAGAGCGCGCTGGTCACGCGGCTCCGGTCGCACGGTCGTCGAGAGCCTGGCCAGGGACGGCATCGCCGTCGGCGTGCACTACGTCGGCTACAAGGCCTGTGCCGACGAGACGGTCGCCGCAGTCACCGCGACCGGCGGCAGGGCGATCGCGGTCGGCGGCGACGTCGCCGACGAGCATGCCATGGCGGAGGCGTTCGACGCTGTGGAGCGGGAGTTGGGCGGCATCGACATCGTCCTCAACACAGCAGGCATCATGCTTGTGGCCTCTATCGCCACGCCGGACCTGGACGACCTGGACCGCATGCACTATCAACATCCGCGGCGCCTTCGTGGTATTCCAGCAATCGGCTCGGCGGGTGTGCTGCGGCGGCGTGCCTCCTACCAGTAGGTCATGCGCGTACGGATCGGGCTGGACCTCGCACCCGACTATTCCAACACGATCGCCCAACGACAGGGTGTGGTCGTCGACACCGTCCGGTTGGGGCGCGGCCGATGCGCCGATCATGGTGAAGGGCCGCCGCCTGCTGGATGGAGTCGTTGGGGTCGGAAGTCGTGATGGCACTGTGTGCGGGGTGCCGGGCACGTACGATATCCGGGCGGTGCGCCACCTCGCCGCCGAAGCCGGGATCTCCCAGTTCCTCGACATCGGCACGGGCCTGCCGACGATGCAGAACACCCACGAGGTCGCGCAGGCGATCGACCCGTCAGCACGCATCGTCTACGTCGACAACGACCCGCTGGTGCTGGTGCACGCCCGCGCGCTGCTCAGGAACACCTCGCCCGAGGGCGTGACCGCCTACGTCGACGGCGACTACCACGAGCCCGAGCTGATCATCTCGCAGGCCCGCAAGGTCCTCGACTTCACCAGACCGATCGCCGTGATGTTCATGGGCGTGCTCGGTTACGTGCACGACCTGGAGGTGATGCGCTCGATCATCGACCGTGTCATGCAGGCCGTGCCGTCCGGTAGTTACCTGGTGTTGTGGGACGGTACGGCGACGGGTGAGGCGGTTGCCGAGGGCAGTGACAAGCTGGCCGAGAGCGGAGCGGTCCCGTACTACCTGCGCTCGGTGGAGGAACTGGCCGAGTGCTTCGGCGGGCTGCACCTGGTGGAGCCGGGGCTGGCACCGATCACGCAGTGGCGGCCGGAGGGCGAGGAGGAAGCGCCGTTCATCGACGCATATGGCGGCGTGGCCCGCAAGCCGTGATCCGAATGCGGTGGCGATGGCACCACCGGTCGGCGTTCACGGCGGGATGCGTTCGGGGAGAGCGTCAACGCGTTGCATGCTCTGGCATATCGGCTGCGCAGAACCCTGGGCGGGCCGGCGTCGTGGAGACGGTGGACGGCGGGTCCCGCCTGCACGTGCGCACCAAGCACGTCGATGCGGCCGGTTCGAGGAGCGGGCGAAGCAGGGGCGGTCGCGAATTGGCCACGGGCGCCGTGCCGCGGGCGGCCTCGCTGCTGGAGGAGGTGCGGGCGCTGTGGCGGGGAGACGCGCTGGCGGATGTGCGATGCCCCTTTCACCTATGGCTGGCGCACGTCTGGAGCATCTGCCCGTCACGGCCATCGAAGACCGGTTCGAGGCGGAACTGCGACTGGGCCGCCATGACGAGATCCTGGCCGACCTGGCGGCGGTGGCCGCCAGTCACCCGTTGCGCGAGCGGCTGTCTGGATTGCGGAGGCGAGCCTTGCAAGCGGCGGGCCGCCAGTCCGATGCGCTGGCCGTGTTCGAGGAGGGGTGCCCAGAGCTTGGGTTTCGCCCTGCCGCGCAGGGCGATGGACACGCGCGACGATGCCCCTGCTCACCTATGACCGGCTCATTCCGCCCAGGACTTCATCCGGATCCACTCCAGGAAGGGCACTCGCTTCGGCAACCTGATCGCCCTGCCGCGGACCGGGGCCGCTCACCGGCGGCCTGCGCCGCCGACCCGACCCATTCGACCCCTGAAAGAGGTCGACTTCACCGAGGTCGACTTGGCCGCCTGACCTGATTACGGACCCCTCAACTGTCGCCGCTGGACGGGCGCAGATGCGGGGCAACGACAGAAATCTTGTGCGGTTGAGCCCAGTCCACGAACGAACATATGGAAACCCATGCCTGACAACATGAACATTCTCCATCCCCAGGTAGCCGAGCAGATCCAGCGGCTCATGGGCCGTCTGCCCGATACCTTCACACCTCGCGACAACTGGACCATGCGGACGCTGCTGGGCAAGCGCCGGGTTCCAGCTGACATTCAAGCGATCCTGGCGATCGAGTGGCCCGAGGAGCATTTCCTGCTCGAGGGCGACGAATTCGACGGGGAGATGGAGTTCCCCACCGGTTCCACTCCCGAGCCCGGCTCGCTCTGGGGCGGCGAGCGGCGCGCGTGGCTGAGCATCGGTATGACGAGCACCTTCTTTTACTGGATGGTTGATCTGGACGAAACCGGTTCGGGTGACCCGCCGGTGTATGTTTTCGATCACGACGGCAGTGATGAAGAGGTGCCCGAGGCCAACCCACTGTCGCAGATGCTCGCGGACCTGGGAGTCGTTCCGCCGCCGTCCGAGGAGGATCGGCTGCCCAGGGCGTGCGCGATCGGTGACACCGCGGCAGTCCGCGCACTGTTGAGCGCAGGGGCCGGCCTCGGCCCGGTCGACGAGTCCGGCCTCACGCCCTTGCATCTGGCCGTCATCAGCAGGTCCCCCGAAACCGTGCGTGCCCTGCTCGACGCCGGCGCCGATCCTCGAGCCGCGATCATGGAGAGCTGCGACATGCCCTTGCGGTACCGAAACCTCCGTATGCATAGCATGGGCAGTCGTATGCTGGCGGCTGGCGACACTCCTCTTCACCTGGCTGTCGCGCCCTATCCTCGCGCGCTCAGGACCCGACATTGACCGAGAGTCGGTCGAGGCGCTTATGGTCAAGGGCGCTGACCCGAACGCACCCGATGACAATGGAGCCACGCCTCTGCATCACGCGGTCATAGCTGATGGGTCTGACGCGCTTGAGTCTGTACGCCTGCTGCTGTGGGCTGGCGCCGACCCCGGCGCGCAACTCGATTCCCCCTCGGAACTGAAGTATGGCCTGGTGTCTCGCACTCCATTGGCCATTGCCCGAGAACTCGGCAACACTTCGGCTCTGGCCCTCTTGGAGGACGCGGGCCACAAGGCATGAGCCCTATCAGCGGTTCGAAGGAGCAGAAGATGCGACACAGAAGCAGTAACGGGAGACGCCGTCAATCTCGGGAACCTTGAGGCTGCGGCTGGCAGGAACGAGGGTGCTTCACCGACGCTGCCGCCTGCATGGCACAGCTCGGTCCGATACATCCACCGGTGCGCCGGACCGAGGTCGGCTGGTCGATCGACTCGACCCACTGGATGCGCCCTATACTGTCAGGTATCTCGACGGCCGCGCTGCGCCGGTGCGGTCCGCCCAGGTCAGGTGAGGCCTGAGGGCGGTTCGGGCACAGCCGCCAGGAGTCGGTCAAGCTTGGCGTCGACCTGCCCAAATCGCGTTTCGATCAGGCCTTTCAGTCGTTGCTCAAGCTGGTCGAGGTGCTCCTTCGTGGCCAGCGAAGCGTGGCCGGCCATGATCTCCCCGAAGACGGGTTCGGTGTACTCGAGGATTTCCTGACGGATGGTGTTGGGGAGTTGCTCCACCGCGGTCTTGATGTCCCCGAGGTCGACACCGATTCTGAAGGCGGCCGCTTCGAGTCGTTGAACGCGATCAGCGAGTTGCCCGCGGTGTTGGGGAGAGACCATGTGGTCATCGTAGCTTGAGAGCGTCCACTTCTTACCCGGTCCCCATGCGGAGGATCCGGCGGGGAAGGCCGGGGCCTTCACCCCTCTGACCTTGTCCTGTCGAGGCTACGACGTGAGGGGCCGCTCGTGCCCGTGTTTCGTGGCCGCTTTCCAGCGTTCGGCAGCCTCGCTGGCAGCGCTGCGAGGGTGGCCCCGCTGACAGCGATGCCGATTCCGTCCTGGCCCTGGGCCTCCGCTGACGAGTCCCCGGCCGAGGACCCCTGCGGTCCGGTGGGCGACGGCTGTCGAATCCACCTACGAGCGATGCCCGAAGCGCGCGGCGAAATGCCCGGCAAATGTCCGGGCTACCGCCCTCGATTCGTCCCGCGCGGCAGGGGACAGTTGACCCGCGACACCACACCTCGCGCCGTCCGAGCAACGTCCGAAGAGAAGGAACATGATGAGGTACTGGAGAACGCTGGCCACACTGGTCGTGCCCGTGATCGCCATGGTCACCATGAGTGCCGCCGCGAGCGCCGCCCCGAACCCGGACACACCCAGCCCGGACACGCGAACCGTGGTCCTGGGATCGGACGGGCCGGTCTCGGTCGCGTACATCTGCGTCAGCGACCCGCCGCCCGCGGGTTATGTCAGCAACGAGACCAGTGTTGGCACCGGCGTGATCCACATCTGCAACCCGAACAAGCTCTACGACGCGGTACTGTCACCAGGTCAGCGCACGGACGGCCAGTTCGGGTGGGGAACCTCGCACGGCTTCTACATCGGCGACGGGTACTGCGTCACTCCCCACAAGTGGAACGGCAGTCATTGGATTCCCCAAGGTCTCATCGAGGGACCCACCAGGGTCGTCTTCCACAACGACACCGCCCAAAGCTACGACAGGTGGGCGCTGCGGGGTCTGCACCGCTGCTGACGTCCGCGCAGAACGCTCGTACGAGGACATGACGCTGGCCTCCCTGTGTCACGGGGAGGCCAGCACGCTATCCGACGCCACCGACGCAAACTGGCGGATGGCCCAGGCCGGGCTCGTCAATCCGATCATCGGCATCCGCCCGGGCGAGACCCAGCTGTGGCACCGCCGGCCGGTCCTGGGCGGTCATGTCAAGGCACGCCTGGAGGAGTTGACCCGCGCCAAGGCCGCGAACATGAGCGGGGAGATCGTGGGGCTTGAGGTGGTGCCCGACCACGTGCACCTGCTTCGTCAGGCAGCACCCGAAGCATTCGCCGTCGCATGGGGCCGACCAGTTCGAGGGGTTGACCTCCCACCGCCGCCGGGTTCCCACACGTACGCTCCCGGCTGCCTACCCTGTGATCACGGTGCTGCTTGGTGGCGACGGCGATGGTCGGCGCAGTGTCGGCTGAGACGGGGCAGTGCTCCATCCAGACGCCCATCGAGCGGCGGTGCAAGCATGGTGGCCGTGCGTAGGTCGTTCACGTTCCCGCTGCCCTACCAGCAAGCAGGCCGCCGCGCTGACCGCGTGCCTGGCCGACCACCGCGAGCTGTACAACGCAGCCCTGGAGCACCGCCCCGTACCGCCTATGCCAAGGCGGGCGTGACGGTCCGCTATGGCGAACCGTCGGCCGAGTTGAAGCGCATCCGTGCCGGCGACCGGACGGGCACGCGCGCTGGTCGTTCTCCTCCCATCAGGCCATCCTGGGGTGCCTGGACAGGGCGTTCGCCGCGTTCCTCACGCAGGCCCGCGAAGGCCCGCACGTCCCGCGTTGCAAAGGGCGCGGCTGGTTCGACACCGTGCAGTGGCCCAAGGACGGCGACGGCTGCCGGTGGGACTGCCAGCCCGAGCACCCCTTCGGCAACGTTCGTGGGCGGGCTGGCGCGCACGAGGCTGGCCAAGAGTGTGCATGATGCCGGGTGGTCGGCGTTCGTGAATATGCTGGAGTACAAGGCGAAACTGTACGGCAGGACATTCGCCAAGGTCAGCCGATGGTTTCCGTTCTCCAAGCTGTGTTCGGTGTGTGGAGCCGTGACCGAGGCGATGCCTTTGCAGGTCCGGGAATGGACCTGCGCGTGTGGCGCGGTTCATGACCGCGACATCAACGCTGCGATCAACATCCTGGCCGCCGGACGGGCGGACAGGCTAAACGCCTGTGGAGGGCCGGTCAGACCATCCTTCAGGATGGCACAGTCCCGCGAAGCAGGAAGCCACGGCAGTGCCGCCGCGTGAACGGGGCGGCACAGGCCACAATCTTCGGGCTTCAGCCCGAAGAGCGCGTCAAAGCCATTGCCTGCACATGGGCAGGCATAGCGGGCGACGCAGCCGCTGGAGCCTGCGAGGTGGCTCGCCCCTTCCCCGACGCCGGGGGCGCCGCTGTGGCCGGAGCCGGTGACAGATCACCAGCAGACGACGGCCTGGTTCGAGGCCGAGCACGGCGTCCTGCTGGCGATCCCTCGCCAGACGGCCGCGGTGAGCCTGCGCCCGCAAGCCTCGTATCTCGCCTGCGCTGTCGCCGACTGGCACGGTTTTCCAGGCGTTGGGGCGTCCAGCGCTACGGCCGCTGACGGCGGCACAGCAGCCGATCCCGGCATCTCGACCACCGCGCGGTGCCCCTATCGCGCCCACCATCGTGCGTCAGCCGCTGCCGGGCTCGGAGGACTCGACTCAGCCGTCACGCCGGAGCATCAGGGGCCCGATCACGTAGTCGATCAGCGACTGGATCCGGTCGGCGGACTGCAGCCCCAGGTGGAGGAGCATCCGGTAGTAGATGGGCCCGTACAGCAACTCGGTGATCAGTTGCGGATCCGCGTCGTCCCGCAGTTCGCCCCGCTCCTGGGCCTGGCGGAGCCGCCCGATGACCAGGTCCACCCTCGGTCGGATCAGCTGGTCGAGCATCGCGTCCATGAGTTTGCCGTCATGCTGTGCCTCGGCGATGAGCCCGGTGTAGGCCGAACCGATCTGCGGGCTGGTCAGGACCTCGATCACGCCCGTGATCTGTACCCGGAGGTCGGCGGCGATGTCACCGGTGTCGGGGAAAGGCGTGCCCGCCTGGGCGCTGGTAGTGATCGCCTCCAGGACGACAGCTCCCTTCGACGGCCACCATCGGTAGATCGTCTTCTTGCTGGCCCCAGCCCGGGCTGCGATGGCCTCCACCGTCACTTTGCCATACCCGTGCTCGGCGCACAGCTCCAGCGCCGAGCTCAGGATCGCCAGTCGGCTCCGCTCGCTGCGCCGCTGCATGTCGGGTGGCTTGGGCATGCCCGAAGCCTAGCAGAAACGATACGTGTCGTGTTGACAGGACCCTTCAGGGGCGCCAGCATGTAGAAACGACACGAGTCGTTTCCATCGTTTCGGAGGCATCCATGCACGACACCTCTCCCACCGCCGCAACGGCCACACCGGCACCAACCGCAAACCGCTGGCCGCTGGCGGGCGTCGCCTTCGCCGGAATGTTCATCGGCGGCCTGATCCTCTCCATGGTGCTGGGCAGCCGGACCTTCCCCTCGCCCTACGAGATGGAGGCGGCGATCACGAGCTACTTCGCCGGCAACGCCAGCGCGGTGCTCGGGCTCGGGCTGCTGCACACGATGGCGGCGCTACCGCTGATCGTCTTCATCACGGCGCTGGCTAGCGCTGTCCGCGACGCCGCGACGCGCGTGGTGGCCCAGTGCGCGGGCGTGATCGCGGCGGTGTTCCTGCTGATCTCCGCCATGTGCGGCATCGCCCTCGTCTCCGGCGGCGGCGTGACGGGCGAGGCACTACGAGCGCTCCACCTGCTGACGTTCCTGTCCGGTGGCAGCATTCACGTGCTCTTCCTCGGGATCCTCGTCGGCGCGGGCACGATCGGCCTGGCCAGGGTCGCGCCCCGGCCGCTTGCGCTACTGGGGGCGATCTCAGCGGCGTTGTCGCTGGCGTCTGTCGCCTCCCTGGTCGCCCTTCCCGCCATTTTCCTGCTGCCCCTGGGCCGCTTCACGACCCTGGCCTGGATCGCCGCCACCGCTGTGTGGCTGACTCGGCGCCGCGCGGCCTGAGCCGCAGACCCCGCGTTCCTCTGTGCCACCGCCGCCCGCCAGCTCCGGGGCAGCCGCGGCGGCGGAGGCACCTATCGCGTGGCCGTGTGCAGCAGATCCATGCCTTGAGATCCTCCGCCCGCCTGAAGGCGGGGATGTCACCAGCAACTGCCTCACCAGGAGGAGGTCGCGTTGAGGTTCGCGGTTCACCGGCCCGCCCAGCGGCGGGCCTGCCCGCGCAGAGGCGGCAAGCCCATGGCAGCACGGCTCCACAACAACCCCCACGGCCTGCTACGCCAGTACTTCCCCACAAGTGCACCGACCTGTCGGTCCACACCCCCGAGCAACTCGACGCCGTCGCCGCCCGAGTTGAGAGGGCGGTCTGTGGGCCCCTGCCCCTGATGTCGTAGTGTGATCGAGTGAATCTGTAGCGTTATGCCTAGCTGGTGGGCGTGAACGTGTTGAGA
>NZ_JBFANM010000144.1:0-15700 GCF_040674815.1 Nonomuraea sp. NPDC049709 | reverse complement strand
CGACCGCACCAACCACCGCGCAAACACCACCATCAACGTCCTCACCGAACATCGGTTGACAGCAGCCCCAAGCCCTTAACTTCCCGGCATTGCCGCTAGCCCAGCGCGGCGCGGCCCGCGACCAGCGCGCGCGTGGCGCCCGTCGCGCGCTGGACCGCCATGTCCACGGCCCGCTCGCCCTCGCCGAACATGCCCAGGTGCAGCAGCCCCGCGAGCCCGTGCGCGGTGGCGGCCACGGCCGTCCCCAGTGCCTCCGCCGCCACCGGATCGCCGCCCGACAGCGCCATGGCGGCCGTGCGGAAGGCCTCCTTCACCGGCTGGGCGGCCCGTTCGAGCTCCGGCTCGGCGATCGGCGACAGGGTGCCGAACACGGCCTCGAACAACGTCCGGTGCTTGGCGGCGAACCGCACGTATCCCCTGGCCACCGCCACCAGCCGGTCCTCCGGCGAGTCGCCGCCGCGCTCGGCCATCACGGCCGTGACCAGCAGCTCCCCGACGCGGGTCCCGACCGCCAGGAGCAACTCGTCGCGGTCGGCGAAGTGCCGGTAGGGGGCGCTGACCGCGACCCCGAGCCGCCTGGCCTCCGCCAGCGAGAACCCTTGCACGCCCTGCTCGGCGATCAGCTCCATCGCGGTGTCGATGAGTGCGCGTGCGAAGGGGAGGGTCCCTTCTGGATCAGCTGATCAGTCGCACTCCTGCGTGCTGGCCGGCGAGGTGTCGCTGCGGCCCGCCGAGGCGTCGGGAGAGACCTCCTCGGCCGTCAGCACGTAGCCGGTCTGCTCCTCGTTGATCGCGGCGGCGAAGATCACGCCGTAGACCCGGCCGTCCACCGTGAGCAGCGGCCCGCCAGAGTTGCCCGGCAGCACCTGGCCGCGGATCGCGTAGACCTTCCGCCTGACCGTGTTCTCCCGGTAGATGTCGGGGCCCTCGGCGTCGAGCTGGCCGCCGATCCTGGCCGGCTCGGCGGTGAAGCCCTTGCCCTTCGGGAACCCGGCGATGATCGCGTTGTCACCGCGGCTGCCGTCGCCGTCGAAGGAGAGCTGCGGCAGGTTGAGCTCCGGCACGTAGAGGACGGCGATGTCGCGCCGCGGGTTGTAGCGCACGACCGTGGCCGCGTGGCGGGCGCCGGTGGAGTCGATGACCTGCAGGTCACGGGTGACGCCGGCGACCACGTGGGCGTTGGTCATGATCCGGCCGGGGGCGTAGACGAAGCCGGTGCCCTCGATGTGCTTGTTGCAGCTCTCGGCGTTGCCCTGCACCTTGACGATCGCGCGGCGGGCCCGGCTCAGCTTGGCGCCCTGCAGCACGCTCTGGTCGGGCGGCTGCACGTCGATGAGCTGGCCGGCGCCGATGGCGTCGAAGACCGGCGGGAACTCCGAGCGGTCGATGAACTTCTTGAACGGCTGCTGCCAGTTGCGCGCGGCCTGCGGGATGGCGTCGTCGACCGTGGTCAGCAGCGCGGAGTTCTTGACCTGGTCGACGAGCGGGGTGAAGGCCGTCGAGACGATCAGCGACCCGATCAGCCAGGCGATGACCAGCACCGACAGCGCGCTGGCGAACGTGCCCCCGATCGCGTCGGCCACCTTGGCGGGCTCCCAGGTGACGTGGCTGCGCACGACGGCGCCTAGTGTCGAGGAGGCGAACTGGCCGATGGTCGCGGCGAGAAAGACGATCACGATGGCGAGCAGCGCCTGCGGCGTGTCACCGTCGACGACGGCCTTGGAGACGGGCGGCGCGATGAAGACGCCCAGCACGGCACCGCCGACGAACCCCACGAAGCTCATGGCCCCGATGATGAAACCCTGCCGGTAACCCGAGATGCCGAAGGCGATCACGAGGCCGATCAAGATGAGGTCAAGCAGATCACCGCGCACGCTTCAAAGGTAACCAGCGATACGGTCAAGTGTGCACGTCTTCGATCAGGACGGCGTCACTCACCTGGCTATCTTGAGCGGTATGCCGCCGGACGAGGGAACAGTGCGCGATCTCATCCAGGCAGCGCTGCGCGACACCGATCCTGACGGCCCTCTGCGCTGGCATGTGATCTCCTTGCTGCGCCAGCGGGGCGACCTGGAGTCGTTCATCGAGGCGCGGCGGCTGTGCGCCGCCGACAGCGTCGCCGAACGTCTCCTCGGCGTGGACATCATGGGGATGCTGCGGCCGTTCGTGGACCGTACGCTGCCGGTGCTGCGCTATCTCGCCGCCAGCGAGGACGACGCCATGGTGCTCTATTCGGTGCTGATCGCGTTCGGCCACCTGGCGGACCCGCGCTCGCTCCCGTCCGTGATCGACCTGGCCGCCCACAACGACCCCCGGGTCAGGTACGGCGCGGCGTACGCGCTGCAGCACGTGCTCGGCGAGCCGCCGGACCGGGCGGGCCTGGAGACGCTGCGGGCGCTGGCGGCCGACAGCGACGCGGACGTGGCCGGCTGGGCCTCGCTCGGCGTCGCGCTCAGATCGCCCTATTAGCCGCGGGAGGCGAGGGTCACCACTTCGGGCGGCAGATCCTCCACCTGCGCCGGATCCCACGGCTGTTCGAGCCCGCCCTCGCGCAGCACCGTGTCCAGCACCATCGCCGTGAACCCCCACACCAGCATCCCGCGCACCCGGAACGCCGGCCCCGCCGTGCCACGGGGATGCCGCAGCATGACGCGGTTGCCCGGGTCGACCAGCTCGGCGAGCGGCACCCGCTCCACGGAGTCGACCTCGTCGGGCGAGGCCGCGTGCACCGCCGACGGCTCGCGCCACCAGGCGATCACCGGCGTGACGCGGTTGTCGCTGTGGTTGAGGTAGAGCTCGGGCATCGTGCACAGCACGTGCACCCCGCTCGGGTCGGCCCCGGTCTCCTCCTCGGCCTCCCGCAGGGCGGCCTCGATCGGCCCGGCGTCCTCCGGGTCCACGCCGCCGCCGGGGAAGGCGGGCTGCCCCGGGTGCCTGCGGCCGCGCGTGCTGCGCTGGATGAGGAGCACGTCAGGGCCGTTGGGCCCCTCGCCGAACAACATCAGCACCGCCGCCGCCCGGCCTCCCCGGCTGGGCGGCCGGAAGAAAGGGGGGACACGGATCTGCTGCGCTTGCGCCGCCAGTCTTTCAAGCCAGTCGGGGACTTGGGTCACGCATCCTCCAACACGCCGGGGCGCGAATGACTTCCCTCGATCAGGAGAAGGGGCCGGGCCTGACAAGCTTGGTGGCCTCGGCGGGGGCCGTGGGGCCGGTGCCGTACGACGGGCAGAGCGCGGCCAGCGGGCACACACCGCACGCCGGCCGCCGGGCGTGGCAGATGCGGCGGCCGTGCCAGATCACCCGGTGCGAGAAGATCGTCCACTCCCGCTTGGGCAGCAGCTCGCCCACGGCGTGCTCGATCTTGACGGGGTCGGTCTCCTCGGTCCAGCGGAACCGGCGGACGAGCCGCTGGAAGTGGGTGTCCACGGTCAGTCCCGGCACGTCGAACGCGTTGCCCAGCACCACGTTCGCCGTCTTGCGGCCCACGCCGGGCAGCGCGACCAGGTCTTTCAGCCTGCCGGGCACCTCGCCGCCGTGGCGCTCGCACACCGCCTGAGCCATGCCGATGATGCTGTTGGTCTTCGCGCGGAAGAAGCCGGTCGAGCGGATGATCTCTTCCATCTCCGGCCGGTCGGCGGCGGCGTAGTCCTCCACGGTTGGATATTTCGCGAAGAGGGTGGGGGTGACCATGTTGACCCGCTTGTCCGTGCACTGTGCGGACAGGATGGTCGCGACCAGCAGCTCCAGCGGGTTGCCGAAATCGAGCTCGCAATGGGCGTCCGGGTAGGTCTCCGCGAGGATGCGGTTCATCTTGCGCGCCCGCCGAACCAGAGCGAGCTGGGTCTCAGGCTTGCGCCCCGCCGCGTTCGTCGCCATGCGGCAAGAGTAGAAGCTCCGGGGAACGGTTGAACCAAGGACGGCCCATCCGCGTACAACCTGGCGCCTTGGAAGGGGGTCGTCATGGGTGATCAGGGAGCGACGCTGGCGGAGTTCGTCCGGCACGGAGGTCCGATGCGCGGTCAGGCGCTGCACCGGCTCGCCGTGACCTGCGTCGCGGCCATGGCCAAGCTGCACGCGCGCGGCACCGCCGGGGTACGGCTCAGCAAGGAGAGCGTGGCGCTGGGCGCGCGCGGCCAGGTGCTCATCGGGTGGCAGCGCTCCTCGACGGAGTCCGGCCTGCCGCGGGCGGAGGACGTACGGGCCTGGGCCGACCTGGTGGTCTTCGCGGCCACCGGCGCCGAGGACGGCGACACCTCCGTGCTGTGGCCCGCGCTGCGGATCGCGGTCGAGCAGTGCCGCCACCCCGAACCCGCCTCCCGCCCGCAGGCCGCGGACGTGCTCCGGGTCCTGCTCAGCCGGTCGGTGGCGGCGGCGGTGGCCTCCGTGGACGACCTCCTCTCCGGGGATTACCGAAGGGCGGGCTGAGCTCCGAGGAGTGCCGGTCGCGGTATGAATCAGGCCGTCCGGTACCTTTCCCCCGGGAGTCGACGCACCTGGACAGGCTCCGAACACTCCGGCATTCCCATAGCCTGTGTGTGCTGTCCGGAGTGGGGTGAGTCACAATGGCAGCAGAGGAGGCAGAGTGAACACCGAAGATGTGCTGGGCAAGGCCCCCCTGTTCGCCGCGCTGGACCGCGAGAGTGCCGCCGCGCTGCGCACGAGCATCACCGAAGTCCAGCTGTCCAAGGGGCAGACGCTCTTCCACGAGAACGAGACGGGCGACCGGCTCTACGTGGTGCTGGAAGGCAAGATCAAGCTTTCCCGCACCTCCCCGGACGGGCGGGAAAACCTGCTGAGCGTGCTGGGGCCGAGCGAGATGTTCGGCGAGCTGTCGCTGTTCGACCCGCGGCCGCGCACGGCCACGGCGACGGCGCTGACCGAGGTGCGCCTGGCCGGGCTGGGCCACGACGACCTGCGGCCGTGGCTGACCGGCCGGCCCGAGGTGGCGCTGCACCTGCTGCGCGCGCTCGCGCAGCGGCTGCGCCGCACCAACGACGTGCTGGCCGACCTGGTCTTCACCGACGTACCCGGCCGGGTGGCCAAGCAGCTGCTCGACCTGGCCGAGCGGTTCGGCACCAAGACCGACGACGGCCTGCGGGTGCACCACGACCTGACCCAGGAGGAGCTGGCGCAGCTCGTCGGCGCCTCACGGGAGACGGTCAACAAGGCGCTGGCCGACTTCGCCCAGCGCGGCTGGCTGCGGATCGAGGCCAAGGCCGTGGTCATCCTCGACATGGACCGCCTCTACAACCGGTCCAGATAGTCCAGCTGCGCCAGCACCGACATCTCGGCGGCCGGCCAGAGCGATCGGTCGACGTCGGCGTACACGATCTTGACGATCTCGCGTGGCGTGCGCGCGCCCTGCTCGCGCGCCGCCCTGATCTGGTCGAGCCGCTCGCGCCGGTGGGCGATGTAGCCGTCGAGCGCGCCGATCGGATCGGGCAGCACCGGGCCGTGGCCGGGCAGCAGCGCCCGCGCCTCCAGGCTCTCGGCCGCCGCTCTGAGCCGGTCGAGGCTGCGCAGATAGTCGGCCAGGCCGCCGTCGCGGGCGATGATCGTGGTGCCCCTGCCGAGCACGGTGTCGCCGGTGAGCATCGCCCGGTCCGCCGGCAGCCAGAAGCACAGCGAGTCGAACGAGTGGCCCGGGGTGCCGTACACGTGGATCTCCAGGCCGGCCACGGTCACCACGTCGCCGTCGGCGAGCCCCTCGTCCCCCAGCCGGTGGCGCGGGTCCAGGGCGCGCACGGGCGCGCCGACCATGCCCGCGAAGCTCCTGGCGCCGCCGCTGTGATCGAAGTGGCCGTGGGTGAGCAGGATCTCGGTGACGCGGCGCGCGCCCAGGTGCTCGCGCACGCGGCTCAGGTGCGACTCGTCCTGCGGCCCGGGATCGACGACGACCACCTCCTCGCCGGTCCCGATCACCCACGTGTTGGTGCCGTCGAGGGTCATCGCCGAGGGGTTGGGGGCCAGCAGGTTCTCGGCGTGATCGGTACGCGACCCGTCGGGCGTGTCGAGCGGGATGTGAAGCCCGCTCATGTGGTAACCAGCCGCATCGCGCCCTCGATCTCGACGGCTCTCGGCATGATGGTGACGATCTCCCGGTGCGCGGCCAGGACGCCGGCCACGCTGGCGTACGCCGAGAGCTCGCTCAACGTCCGGTACGTGGGCGGCATGAGGAAGATCTCCCCCTTGTGCGCCAGCTCTATGGCCTCGTCCGGGCGCTGCCAGACGACCTGGTCGGCCTCCCCGCCCACGTCGCGCGTGCGCTGCCCCTCGGGCAGCACGGCGGCGAAGAACCGGGTGTCGAACCGCTTGTGCTCGATCTCCGGCGTGATCCAGTGCGCCCACGCCTTGAGCAGGTCGGAGCGGAGCACCAGGCCGCGCCGGGCGAGGAAGTCCGCGAAGCCGAGGCTGCGGTCGATCAGCGCCAGCCTGTCGGCCTCCCAGTCCGCACCCGTGGTGTCGGCCACCACGGAGTCGGGCCCGGGCCCCGCCAGGAGCACGCCGGACTCCTCGAACGTCTCGCGCACCGCCGCACACACCAGCCCGCGGGCCAGCCGCTCGCCGGCGTTGAAGACCTCGCCCCACTCCGCCGGGGACGGCCCGGCCCAGGCGACGGCCTGATCGGTGTCGCGGACGTCCACGGAGCCGCCGGGGAAGACGTACGCGCCTGCCGCGAAGGCCATCGTGGCCTTGCGCCGCAGCAGGTAGACCTCCGGTCCCGGGCGCAGGAGCACCACCGTGGCGGCGTCCCGCGCCGGCACCGGCTGGATCCGCCCGGCGAGGACTTCCCGCGCCCGGGCGGCGAGTTCGGCTGGAAGCGGCAATCCAGTCACATGACCTCCTCCTAGAACATCACTCGGTCATGGTGACATATGCCCCATCAGCCGACTTCGGCGATCAGCTCCACTTCCACGGGCGCGTCGAGCGGCAGGGAGGCGACGCCCACGGCGCTGCGCGCGTGCTTGCCGGCCTCGCCCAGCACCTGGCCGAACAGCTCGCTGGCGCCGTTGCCGACCTTCGGCTGGTCGGTGAAGGACGGCTCGCTGGCCACGAACACGACGACCTTGACGATGCGGACGACCTTGGACAGGTCACCGACCTCGGACTTGAGCGCGGCCAGCGCGTTGAGCGCGCAGATGCGCGCCATCTCCACGCCTTCCTCGGTGGTCAGGTCGGCGCCCAGCTTGCCGGTCCTGGCCAGCTTGCCGTCGACCAGGGGCACCTGGCCCGAGGTGTAGACGAGGTCGCCGGTGCGCACGGCCGGGACGTAGGCCGCCACGGGCGCCGGCACCTCGGGCAGCTTCAGGCCGAGCTCCTCGAGCTTCTGCTCAGGGGTCACTGCTTCTCCCTCTTGAAGTAGGCGACGAGCTGCTCCGGCGTGGCGCCCTGGAGGATCTGGACCAGCTCCCAGCCGTCCGCGCCGAAGTTGTCGAGAATCATCTTGGTGTTGTGGATCAGCACTGGGGCTGTGAGGTACTCCCACTTCTTCATGGGGGCAGCTTATTGTGAGCAATCTCAAACGGTGGTCGTCGGCTTTCGACAAGTGACCGTTCGGTAGCCTCGAAACGTGGACTCTCCGGACACGGATTGGGCCGACGTACGGCTGCACGTCGTCACCGGCAAGGGCGGCACCGGCAAGACGACCGTCGCCGCCGCCCTCGCCCTCGCCCTGGCCTCAGGCGGTCGCAAGGTGCTGCTCGTGGAGGTGGAGGGCAGGCAGGGCATCGCGCAGATCTTCGACCTGCCGCCGCTCCCCTACGAGGAGCGCAGGATCGCGGTCGCGCCGTCGGGCGGTGACGTGTACGCGCTGGCCATCGACCCCGAAGAAGCCATGCTCGAGTACATGGAGATGTTCTACGGGATGCGCCGGGCGGGTCGCGCGCTGACCAAGATGGGCATCGTCGACTTCGCCACCACCGTGGCCCCCGGCTTCCGCGACGTGCTCGTCACGGGCAAGACCACCGAGGCGGTGCGCAGGCGCGGCAGGAACGGCCGCCGGATCTACGACGCCGTCGTGCTCGACGCGCCGCCCACGGGCCGCATCACGCGCTTCCTGAACGTCACCAAGGAGGTGGCGGGCCTGGCCAAGGTCGGGCCCATCAAGAACCATTCCGACCTCGTCAGCGGCGTCGTGAAGTCCCCGGAAACCGCGGTGCACTTCGTCACGCTTCTGGAGGAGATGCCGGTGCAGGAGACGCTCGACGGCCTGGCCGAATTGCGCTCCGCCGGCCTTCCCCCGGGTGGAATCTTCATCAACATGGTGCGCGAGTCACTTCTGCCCCAAACCGCTCTTGACACGGCTGTCAAGGGCCGGTTCGACGCCGAGGAGATCGCGCTCGGGCTCAAGGCGACCGGCGTCGCCGACGGCGCTCAGGCCACGGCACTGGCGGAGGCGCTCGCCGCGGAGATCGTCGAGCACGCCCACCGCACGGAGCTGGAGCGCGCCGAGCGCGAGACGCTGGCCGAGGCCGGGCTGAAGAGGTACGAGCTGCCGCTGCTGGCCGACGGGGTGGACCTGGCCGGCCTGTACGAGCTGGCAGAGAGCATCCGCACCCAGGGAGCAGCGTGAAGAAGCCCGCCAGACTCGACATCGACGCGATCCTCGACGACCGGGGCACCCGGATCGTCGTCTGCTGCGGCGCCGGCGGCGTGGGCAAGACCACGACCGCGGCCGCCCTCGGCCTGCGGGCCGCCGAGCGCGGCAGGTGCGTGGTCGTGCTGACCGTGGACCCGGCCCGGCGGCTGGCCCAGTCGATGGGACTGACCGAGCTGGACAACACCCCGCGTCTGGTCAGCTCGCCCGAGGGCGACGGGCAGCTCTTCGCCATGATGCTCGACATGAAGCGCACGTTCGACGAGATCATCGAGGCGCACGCCGACCCCGAGCGGGCCCGCCAGATCCTGTCGAACCCCTTCTACCAGTCCCTCTCCTCCAGCTTCTCGGGCACGCAGGAGTACATGGCCATGGAGAAGCTGGGCCAGCTCCGCCGCTCGGACGAGTGGGACCTGATCATCGTGGACACGCCGCCCTCGCGCTCGGCGCTGGACTTCCTGGACGCGCCCGAGCGGCTCGGGCGCTTCCTCGACGGCCGGTTCATCCGGCTGCTGACCGCGCCGGCCAAGGCCGGCGGGCGCAGCGCGTTCCGGCTGCTCAACGCCGGGTTCGGGTTGATGGCGGGGGCGATGACCAAGTTGCTGGGCGCCCAGGTGATCAAGGACCTGCAGACGTTCGTGTCCGCGCTGGACGCGGTGTTCGGCGGGTTCAGGCAGCGCGCCGACATGACGTACCGGCTGCTCCAGGCGCCGGGCACGGCCTTCCTCGTGGTGGCCGCGCCCGAGCGCGACGCGATGCGCGAGGCGTCCTACTTCGTGGAGCGCCTGGCCGAGGAGCGCATGCCCCTGGCCGGCCTGGTGGTCAACCGGGTGCACGAGTCGCCGGCCTCGGCGCTCTCCGCCGCCCGCAGCGCCGCCGCCGCGGAGGATCTGGAGTCGAGGGGCGAGCACGAGCTCACCGCCGCCGTGCTGCGGCTGCACGCCGGGCGGATGCAGCTCGCCGCCCGCGAGAGCCGCGAGCAGGAGCATTTCGTCTCGGCCCACCCCACGGTGCCCGTGGTGCAGGTTCGCGCCATGTCCGAGGACGTCCACGATCTGACGGGTCTTCGGCAGATCGGGAATCTGCTGGCGACCGCATAGAAGTACGGCCGGCGGGCGACGCCGGCCGTACGCGGCCGCCGGGCTGGGGTCAGCCGGCGATCAGCTCGTTGGTTCGTTCGTACTCTTCCTTGGCGGACTCGAGCAACTCGCGCCACGAGTCCACGTCGGGCCGCCGCCGCAGCAGGGCACGTCGTTCCCGTTCGGTCATACCGCCCCACACCCCGAACTCGATGCGATTGTCCAACGCATCGGCGAGGCATTCAGTACGGACCGGGCAGCCCCGGCAGATGAGCTTGGCTCTGTTCTGCGCGGCGCCCTGCACGAACAGGGCATCCGGATCCGCACCCTTACAGGCGGCACGGGAGGTCCAATCCGTGATCCACATTTTTCGACCCCACTCCCCTTAGGTGGTCAGTCGTCATTTGGGGCCGACGGGCGCGGGCGCCGAGCCTCCGTATTCAGTTGCCGCAGGGAGAACGTACGCAACTAGACGTTCGGGCCGACAGACCCCAGAGGACCAATTTCTCGCAGCAGTCTTGACCGGGAATGACTAGTCACCCCCGCCAGTCAAGGCGAAATGGTGTCGTGCTACCGGAAAGGTCAGTCTTTCGACGTACTCTTGGTAGCGTGCAAGCGCGTGGCAAAGATCGTTCCAACCCCGTCCTCAACGTCCTGCGGCTCATCATCGCCGGATCGGCGGCCGGGGTGCTCGCGGCCGCCGTGGCGTTGCCGGCGGTCGGCGGAGCGGGAGTGTCCACCAAGACGGCGGTGGAGGGGCTCAACCTCAAGCCCGAAGAACTCGACGAACCTCCTCTGCCCGAGCGCACCGAACTGCTCGACGCCGACGGGAAGAAGATCGCGCAGTTCTACTTCGAGAACCGGCAGTCCGTAAGCCTCGACCAGGTCGCCCCGATCATGCAGACGGCGCTGATCGCGATCGAGGACTTCCGTTTCTACCAGCACGGACCGATCGATGTGGAAGGAACGGCCAGAGCGCTCGTCAAGAATTTGACCAGTGGCGGCGTGACGCAGGGTGGCTCCTCGATCACCCAGCAGTACGTCAAGCAGGTG
This sequence comes from Nonomuraea sp. NPDC049709, assembly GCF_040674815.1. Taxonomy (NCBI): domain Bacteria; kingdom Bacillati; phylum Actinomycetota; class Actinomycetes; order Streptosporangiales; family Streptosporangiaceae; genus Nonomuraea; species Nonomuraea sp. NPDC049709. Next base: position 4,972 of record NZ_JBFANM010000144.1, on the reverse strand, counting down.
CTGGTCAACAAGGCCGAGACGCCCGAGGAGCAGGCGGCGGCCATCGCGCCGACGGTCTCCCGCAAGCTGGCCGAGCTGCGCTACGCCATGGCGATCGAGAAGAAATACTCCAAGAACCAGATTCTTGAGAAATATCTCAACATCGCCTACTTCGGCGCGGGCGCGCACGGCATCCAGGCGGCCTCCAGGCGCTTCTTCGACAAGCCGGCCTCCAAACTCACCCTCGTCGAGGCCGCCACGCTGGCCGGCGCCGTACAGAACCCGGCCAGGACCGACCCCAACGTCGGCCCCGAGTCCCGCGAGCGGCTGCTCGAGCGGCGCAACACCGTGCTGGACCGGATGGCCGAGCTCGGCAAGATCACGCCTCCGGAGGCCGCTGAGGCCAAGGCGAAGAAGCTGGGCTACAAGGACGTCAAGGTGCCCGGCGGCTGCGAGGTCAGCGAGGTCCCGTACTTCTGCCTCTACGTCCAGTACGAGATCCTCAACAACGAGGACTTCGGCAAGAACCAGGACGAGCGCAGGAAGCTGCTCCAGCGGGGCGGTCTGAAGATCAAGACCACGATCGACCCGAAGATGCAGGAAGCCGCCGAGAAGGCGATCAAGAAGTACGTCAGCACCAAGGACAAGCCCGTGGCCTCGCAGGCCATGATCGTCCCTGGCACCGGCGAGATCAAGGCGATGGCCGCCTCGCGGAAGTTCGGCCAGAGCAAGAAGAAGAACGAGATGAGCTACAACATCGTGGCCGACGCGGCGCACGGTGGCGGGCGCGGGTTCCAGCAGGGCTCCACGGCCAAGGTCTACACGCTGGCCACGGCGCTGGAGGAGGGCCTGAAATACGGCGACGGCTTCCCGTCCCCGGCCGGCTACACCGCCGGTGGCTACAGCACGTTCAAGAACTGCAAGGGCCAGAACGTCGGCGACCCGTCGCACACCGTACGCAACTCCAGCGAGGGCGGCGGCGGCTTCAAGACGCTGGAGAGCGGCACCTGGGGCTCGGTGAACACGTTCTTCGTCAAGCTGCAGGAGAAGGTCGGGCTCTGCGACGTGGTCAAGATGGCCAAGAAGCTCGGCGTCAAGCGGGCCGACGGGCAGAAGCTCTCCGAGGTGGAGACGTTCACGCTCGGGGTCAACGAGGTCGACCCCGTCACCATCGCCAGCTCCTACGCGGTCTTCGCCTCGCGCGGCCAATACTGCAGGCCGCTGGCCATCACCGAGATCAAGGACCGGAACGGCAAGGCCAAGCAGTACAAGCCCAAGTGCTCCCAGGTGCTGGAGGAAGAGGTCGCCGACGCGGTCAACGGCATCCTGTCCGGGGTGTTCACCAAGGGCACGATGCAGGAGGTCGGCGGCATCGGGCGCGACGCGGCCGGCAAGACGGGGACGACCGACAACTACATGTCGGCCTGGTTCGCCGGTTACACCCCGAACCTGGCCTCCGCCGTCAGCCTGGGCGATCCGCGCGGCACCTCCGCCCACAAACTGATCGGGATCACGATCGGGGGGCGCTACTACCCGTACGTGTACGGCGCGTCGATCTCCGGGCGGGTCTGGAAGGACTCCATGATCCAGGCGCTCAAGGGGATCGAGCCGACCGAGTTCGCGGAGGTCGACCGCTCGCGGTTCGGCGGCTGCACGGACAACTGCGCGCCCAAGCCGCCCAAGAAGAAGAAGGACGAGGAAGGGCCGGACAACCCGTTCGACATCTTCGACCCCGGTGACGGGGACGGGCCGCCTGACGGGCGCGGCGACGGGCCGGGCGACGGAGACGGGCCCGGAGGCGGGCGCGGGCGCGGCGGCGACGCCGGACCGATCACACCGGGCCGCTGAGGCCTCCGCCCACGGACGTGGGGGGAGGCCCATGGCAGAGACATGGCCCAGACCCTCCCGGGCCCGCTGAGACGGCGCTGAAGCCCTTCCCAGGGCCTCTGGGACGGCACTGAGGCCCTCTCGCAGCTTGTGCCGGCGGCCTGCCTTGCCCGCTTACCGACTTGCCTTGCCCGCTTACCGGCCTGGCTTGCCCGCTAACCGGCCAGCTTGGCGCGGACCGCGGCCGCGACCCGGCCGCCCTCGGCCCGCCCGGCCACCTTGGGGTTGACGGCCTTCATGACCTGCCCCATGGCCTGCGGCCCCACGGCGCCGGTCTCGGCGATGGCCGCGTCGACCAGCGCGGCCAGCTCCTCGTCGGAGAGCTGCGCCGGGAGGTACTCCTCCAGCACCGCCTGCTCGTCCAGCTCCGCCTGCGCCTGCTCGGCCCGCCCCGCGTTGCCGAACGCCTCCGCCGCCTCCCGCCGCTTCTTGGCCTCCTTGGTCAGGACCTTGATGATCTCGTCATCGGTCAGCTCCCGGGCCTGCTTGCCGGCGACCTCCTCGACGTTCACGGCGGCCAGTGCCATCCGGACCGTCCGGAGACGTACCTCGTCCTTGTTCTTCAGCGAGGCCGTCAGATCGGCCTTCAGCTTGTCCTTCAATCCGCTCATGCGCTCCATCTTGCCGTCTGCGCGGACTACCCGGTCGCCTCGCGCCGGATGTCGGGCATCATGAGTACGTGAGGAAAGCAGTCGCAGTGCCCCTGTCCATGCTCGGTCTCGGCCTGGCCGGGCTGGGCTACGCCTCCGTGGTGGAGCGAAACTGGTTCCGTCTGCGCCGCTTCGACGTACCCGTGCTGGAGCGCGGCCAGCGTCCCGTGCGCGTCCTCCACCTGTCGGACCTGCACCTGACGCCGCGCCGGACCATGCTGATCAACTGGGTCCGCTCGCTGGGCGCCCTGGAGCCCGACCTCGTCGTCAACACCGGCGACTCGATCGCGCACCCGGAGTCCGTGCCCGCGCTCCTGCACGCCCTGGAGCCCCTGCTGTCCCGCCCCGGCCTGTTCGTCTACGGCTCCAACGACCTCTACGCCCCGAAGCCGAAAAACCCGGCCCGCTACCTGTGGCGCACGTCGAAGAACGAGCGGCGCCAGCACGTGCCCACCCTCCCGTGGGAGGAGCTGGGGGCGGGCATGGCCGCCGAGGGCTGGCTCGACATGAACAACACCACGGCCCGCATCAAGGTGGGCGACCTGGACGTGGCCGTGGCCGGCATCCACGACTCCCACATCTCCCGCGACCGCTACGACCTCGTGGCGGGCCCGGCACCGGCGGACGCGGACCTGCGCCTGGGCGTCATGCATTCACCGGAGCCCCGCAACATGACCCGCTTCGCCGCGGACGGCTACCAACTCCTGCTGGCCGGCCACACGCACGGGGGCCAGCTCTGCATCCCGTTCTACGGCGCCCTGGTGACCAACTGCGGCATCGACCGGGCCCGGGTCAAGGGCCTGAGCCGCCACGACTTGGCCTGGCTGCACGTGTCGGCCGGCCTGGGCACCTCGCCGTACGCCCCGGCCCGCTTCGCCTGCTTCCCGGAGGCGACGCTCCTCACGCTGGTTCCCCGGAGATAAAGGCGGTCACAAGCACCTTGGAAGTCCGCTAGACTTTTCCAAGCACGCGCACGACGACGGCGTGCACCGGGGTGTAGCGCAGCTTGGCAGCGCGCTTCGTTCGGGACGAAGAGGTCGTGGGTTCAAATCCCGCCACCCCGACACAGTTTGACCAGGTGAAGGGCTTGATCCGCTAAGCGGATCGGGCCCTTTTCCGTTTCCGGAAGTCGATAGGAGCCAATCGGGGAGCCAACTCACTCGGACTCAACCCGTCGGCTTGTCGCCGAAGACGGTGTTCATGGTGTGGGCGCCCTTGGTGATCACCGGCTTGAGCTGGTGCCAGTAGACCGCTTCTGTGACGCTGGTGCCCGCGTGCCCGACGAGATCGGCGATGGTCTCGATGGGTACGCCCTGGTCACTCATGATCGAGACGAACGAGTGACGCAGTTCGCGGGGCGTCCAGTCGGTGCCGATCCCCGCGTTCCTGGTGATGTGCCGGAACGCTCGCCGTACGTTCGCCGCGTCAAGCGGGGTACCGACGTTCGTGCAGAACACCAGATCGTGATCTTGCCACGCCTCCCCCGCCTTTAGCTTGTGGGTGGCCTGGCGGGTGTGGTGTTGCCGGAGCGCCAGCGGCGAGCTTGGGCAGTTCCAGTGTCCGGCGTGACTTGCGGGTCTTGGTGTCACCTCCTACTCGGTCGGCTCGCCAGACGTAGATGGCGAACCTCTTGTGCTTGAACCTGCCTCGGTCACCGGATGCCACGCCTTGAGGCTGGGGACCCAGGCAACGACGTGATCCCAGCGCAGCGCACGGGCTTCCTCAGTACGGACCCCGGTGGTGAGGCTCAACACTACGTAGGCGTGGAGTTCGGAGGACTCCGCTGCCTTGAGCATCGCGTCCGCCTGGTGCCGGGTGAGTGCCTTGCTTGGCCGGCCATCCTTGCCCGTGGGCGTAGTGACCAGCTCGGCAACGTTCCTCAGCACCAGGTCTCGTGCTTGGGCTTGCCGGGTGGCCCGCTTCAGCACGCTGTGGACATCTCGTAGTGTCCGGGTGGCCAGCTCGCTTGAGAGTTCGTCGAGCCACTCATCCACGTGATCGGCGCGTAACTGCTGGAGCTTCATTTTCCCCAGCCTGGGGATAACGTGCGTCTCCGCGAGGATGCGTAGCTTGGTGACGGTGTTCTCGGACCTGCCCTTGAGACCTTTGCTGAGCCAGTCGCTGACGGCATCACGCACTGAGGGGCCACGGAGATTCCGGACAGCCGTCTTATGGGCGTAGCCTATGCGGCCGTCGTGGTTGAAAGGGACTCGTTGAGCACTTCGAAGGGTGGTCGGTAGCCGAGCGCCGAATGCAGGCGCCGGTGGTTGTAGAACCCTTCGATGTAGCGGATGACCTGCCGCCTGGCCTTGGCTCGGGTGGTGAAGACGAATCGGTGCAGCCACTCGTTCTTGAGCGCGCTGAAGAACGATTCGGCCATTGCGTTGTCCCAGCATTATCCGGCTAATGACGCTGGTTCTGGGCGTTGGCCGGTTAACGCTTTCAGCTGACCCGGG
>NZ_JBFANM010000143.1:0-15984 GCF_040674815.1 Nonomuraea sp. NPDC049709 | reverse complement strand
CAGCGACCCCGGCCCAATGGCGGGGGGGGGCGCCTGCGGGGGGGGCGGCCTCGCCGCGGGTGTCACCCTCTTGGCCCGCGATCGCGGCACACCCGCGATCGCCGCCCAGGTCCTGATCTGCCCGATGCTCGACCACCGCAACACCACCACCTCCAGCCACCAGTACGCCGGCGAACCAGGCGTGTGGACCCGCGAGACCAACGCGTTCGCCTGGAGCGCGGTCCTCGGCGACCGCACCGGCGACCAGGTCCCCGCCTACGTCTCACCCGCCACGGCGGACGACCTGTCCGGCCTGCCCACCACCTACATCGACGCCGGCTCCGCCGAGGTCTTCCGCGACGAGGACGTCGAGTACGCCACCCGCATCTGGGCCGCGGGCGGCCAGGCCGAACTGCATGTCTGGGCCGGGGGCTTCCATGGCTTCGACGCCCTCTTCCCCCACGCCGGCCTGTCGGCCGCCGCCCGCCGGACCCGTACCCAGTGGCTCACCCGCACCCTGGAAGGGCCGCGCGTGCGCTCCTCCTCCGAGAGCGAGCGTGCGGCAACGACGGGATCATGACGGACGTCGCGTGAACGCCACTTCTGCTCGACCGGCGGTGCTCGCCCTCATCGACCTGGTGACCGGCGAGAGGCGTGGCGACAGCCTCGGGACCCTGTACGTCGCCGCCCCGTTCGTCATGATGGTCGTCCTCGCCCTGACCGTGGGCCTGCGTCACAGCCGCATGGCCGATCTCCTGGACGCGCTGCGTCCGCCGAGGGCCCGACGTGACGCTCGGGGCGACCCGCATCGTCCGATGACGACATAGTCGCGACCCCGAGTTGGACACGAATTGTCAATGTTTAAGATTTCATGACTCGTCCATGCCTAATACGGGTTTTTCATTGTTTGTCGGTTTACGCTCCCCGGCATGCATGCTAAGTCCCGGGTTCGGGCGATCATCGTTGCGGCCGGCGTCCTCGTCGGCTCGATCGCCGCCCTGCCCTCACCCTCCGTGGCCGCCGCGGCGCCCGGAACCGTGGTCATCAGCCAGGTCTACGGCGGAGGCGGCAACTCCGGCGCCCCGTTCTCCAATGACTACGTCGAGTTGTTCAACCGCAGCGGCGCCCCCGTGTCGCTGGACGGCTGGTCCGTGCAGTACACCAGCGCCACCGGCACCGGGAACTTCGCCGCCAACAAGGCCGACCTCGCCGGTACCCTGGCGCCGGGGCAGTACCACCTCGTCCAGCTCGCCGCCGGCAGCACGCCCAGCGGCGCGCTGCCCCAGCCCGACAGCGTCGGCTCGATCAACATGAGCGGCACCGCGGGCAAGGTGGCGCTGGTCCGCTCGGCCGAGGGCCTGGCCTGCAACGGCTCCTCCGCTCCCTGCTCCGACGCCCAGCTCGCCCAGCTCGCCGACCTGGTCGGGTACGGTGGCGCGAACTTCTTCGAGGGCTCCGCCGCCCCCGCGCTCACCAACACCACCGGCGGGCTCCGTAAGAGCGGCGGCTGCGCCGACACCGACGACAACGGCGCCGACTTCGAGACCGCGGCCCCCGCGCCGCGGAACAGCGCCACCACCCCGGCCCCGTGCGGCGCCGACCCGTCCCCGACGCCCACCCCCACCCCGACCCCCACCGAGAGCTGCGACACCCCGTCCACGCACCCGATCTCCCAGGTGCAGGGCAGCGGCGAGACCAGCCCCGTGGCCGGCCAGAACGCCCGGGTCGAGGGCATCGTCACCGGCTCCTTCCAGGGCTCCGGCGGGCTCGGCGGCTTCTACCTCCAGGCCGCCCGGCCCGACGCCGACCCGGCGACCTCCGAGGGCCTGTTCGTGTTCTCCTCCTCGCCGGTCAAGGCCGGCGACCGGGTGCTCGTCTCCGGCAAGGTGATCGAGTACAACGGCCTCACCGAGATCTCGCCCGCCACCGCGGTGAACGTCTGCGGCACCGGCGCGATCAGGCCGGCCAAGGTGGACCTGCCGCTCAGGAAGGACGGGGTCACCTTCGAGCGCTACGAGGGCATGCTCGTCACCTTCGACGACGACCTCGCCGTCTCCGAGACCTACAACCTGGCCCGGTACGGCGAGATCACCCTCGCCGAGGACGAGCGGCTGTGGCAGCCGACCGACCGCAAGGGCGTGGACACCGAGAAGGACGCACGACGCAAGATCCTGCTCGACGACGGCTCGACCGCGCAGAACCCGCCCACGCTGCCGTACCACACCAAGGGCTCGAACACCGTCCGGATCGGTGACGAGGTGCGGGACCTGACCGGCGTCCTCACGTACGGCTTCGACGTCTACCGCGTCCAGCCGACCCAGCCCGTGGTCTTCCGGGCCGAGAACCCCCGCCCGGCCCAGCCGGCGAAGGTCGGCGGCGACGTCCGGGTGGCCAGCCTCAACACGCTCAACTGGTTCACCACGCTCGGGTCCCGCGGCGCCACCACCGCCGCCGAGCGCGACCGCCAGCTCGCCAAGCTGGTCGCCAACATCACCACGCTCAACCCCGCCGTCGCCGGGCTCATGGAGGTCGAGCGCAACGACGACGTGGCGCTCAACGCCCTGGTCGACGCGCTCAACGCCAAGGCCGGCGCCGGCACGTACAAGGCGATCACGCACCCCAACCCGGGCACCGACCTCATCCAGACCGCGCTGATCTACCAGCCGGCCAAGGTCACCCCGGTCGGCCCGGCGCGCTCCTCCTCCGACCCGATCTTCAACCGGCCGCCGCTGGTGCAGACCTTCGCCAAGGCCGGCCGGCCCGGGAAGACCTTCACCGTCCTGGTGAACCACTTCAAGTCCAAGGGCTGCACCGACGCCGACGGCCCGGCCACCGGTGACGACGCCGACCAGGGTGACGGGCAGAGCTGCTACAACGCCAAGCGCGTCAAGCAGGCCAAGGCCGTGCTGGCGCTGATCGACAGCCTCCGGTTGACGAACGCGCTCGTCGTCGGCGACATCAACGCCTACGGCGAGGAGGACCCGATCCACACCTTCGAGGACGCCGGGCTGGCCAGCCTGAGCAAGAAGTACGTCAAGAAGGAGGACCGCTACAGCTACGTCTTCGACGGCCTGTCCGGCGAGCTCGACCACGTCCTCGCCGACAAGGGCGCGCGCAAGCTGGTGACCGGTGCCACCATCTGGCACGTCAACGCCGACGAGGGCCGGTTCATGGACTACAACACCGAGTACAACCCGCCCTACCTGTACGCGCCCGACGCCTTCCGCTCCTCCGACCACGACCCGCTGCTGGTGGGCCTGCGGCTCTGAGGACGCGCGCCGGCCACGGCGGAGCCCCCTCCGCCGTGGCCGGGCACCGGACGCCGCTCGGCGATGAGGCCGATGGACGGGTGCGCGTCAGAAGTGGATGGCGCGGACCTCTGTCACGGTGAAGTCGTCGATGATGTGCCGGTTCCGCAGCAGGAACCCGACCAGGCCCGCCACCGCCTCCACCCCGTTGGCGGCCGGGGCCTGGCCGGTCAGGAGGAAGACCAGAGGGGTCGACGGCTGGTCGATCGCGAAGTGCCGGCCGTGGCGATGCACGTCGTGCAGGACCTTGATCGGGATCGCCCGGGGCGAGGTGAACCACACGGCGACCTCCCACAGCGGCAGGGCCGGATCGGCATCGGCCGCGGCTTCGTAACATGTCACGCAGCCGTCACCGACATGGCGCCCATGGGGGCAGGTCCATCGGGCGATCTCGGCCTGGGGCTGATGGCGAGTGCTGAGGGTCGTCGACTCGACCACACGGCGGCGGCACCGGACGGGCTCTGCCTTTGATCGCGCGGAGTGCTCGTCGATGATGATCCTTTCGGGGTGTCGCAGAAACTCGTCCGGCGATGAGGTCGGTCAGATGGGGTGCGGGGTCGCTCGTCGGGCGTACGGACAGGGGACGAGGTGGTCGCTCTCGGGTTGCGGCCGGGTCATGCTTGGTCCTGAAGATCGGGCGGGTAGGCACACTTGTGCTCACGGTAGTCCCTGACCCCGCCGACGGCGACCGCGCCACGGCCGGACGGCCCGGCTCGCACGAATGGTGGAGCATGCGAGACGCGAAAGAGCACTATCGCGCCCTCGTGGCGGAGTGGTTCACCGGGCCCGTCTGCCTGACCGGTGAGCGGCTCGACGGCGACTGGCTGAACCGCGGACATCGATGGCTCACCTGGGAGGAGTGGGACTGAGGCACGGCGGCCCGTGCTCAGCCCTTGATCGCCCCTACCAGCCCGTTGATGAAGTACCGCTGCAGGAACAGGAAGAGCGCGATCACCGGCAGCACGATGATCAGCGACGCCGCCATCACCTCGTTGTAGCTCGGCACCTCGCTGGAGATGAGCGCCTCCAGGCCCAGCGGCAACGTGAACTGCGACCGGTCGGAGAGCGACACGCGCGTCAGCACGTACTCGTTCCAGGTCGGTACGGCCGTCAGCACGGCGACGGTGATGTGCGCCGGCTTGGCCAGCGGCAGGTACACCGACCAGTAGATCCGCGCCTCGCCCGCCCCGTCCGACCTGGCGGCCTCGCGCAGCTCGCGGGGGATGGAGGCGTAGCTGCTGGTCAGCAGCAGCACCGTGAGCGGCGCGGTGCCGTTGACGAACGGCAGCACCAGCCCCAGGTGGGTGCCCAGCAGCCCGAGGTTCTTCTCCAGGATCACCACCGGCAGCAGCACCGTGATGCCGGGGACGAACAGCAGCGCCACGAAGAACCAGTACAGGAAGCGGCGGCCGGGGAAGTCCAGCACGGCGAAGGCGTACGAGGCCAGGCTGTAGACCACCAGGACGCCGGCCACGGTCATCGCCGTGACCTGGAGGCTGTTGAGGAAGTAGTCGAGGAAGTGCAGCCGGCTCCACGTGGCGATGAGCGTGTCGAGGGTGGGCTCGCGCGGCAGCAGGTTGCCCTCGAGGATCTCGGCGCGGGTCTTGAAGGCGCCCGACACCATCCACAGGAACGGGTACACGCTGACCAGCGCGTACGCGATCAGCCCGGCGTAGGCGAAACGCTTCACTGGACCCTCCGGAGCAGGCGCGCGTTGGCCAGGGTGAGCAGGACGGCTCCGGCGAAGAGCAGCCAGCCCAGCGCGCTCGCGTGGCCGAGCGACGGTGCCAGGCCCTTCATGAACGACAGCCGGTAGGCCATCAGGCCGAGCACGTCGGTGTGGCCGCCCGGGCCGCCGTTCGTGGCGATCAGGAAGATCTGGAAGCCGTGCAGCGCGTCGCGGACGCCCAGCAGCACGATGGCCACGGTGATCGGCCGCAGCAGCGGCCAGATGATGCGTCGCAGGACGTGCCAGGAGCCGGCGCCGTCGATCTGCGCCGCCTCGACGATGCCGCGGTCGATGGCCTGCAGCCCGCTGAGGTAGAGCAGCGTGGCGACCGGCACGCTCGACCACACCAGGATGACGATCAGCGTCGGCAGCGCGGTGTCCGGATTGCCGAGGAAACCCTCGGGCTGCTGGAGGCTGCCCAGGCCCAGCGAGCCGAGCAGCAGGTTGATCGCGCCGTCGGGCTCCAGCACGTAGCGCCAGGCGTAGTAGACGGCGATGCCGGTGGTCACGTACGGCAGGAAGTACACCGAACGCAGGACGGCGCGCAGCCGGGTGACGGAGTTCAGCATCACCGCGAGCGGCAGGGCGATGGCCACGGTCAGCAGCGGCGTGACGACCATGACCTGCACCGTGTTCCCGGCGGCGCGGCGCAGGTCGGCGGCGAGCGACGGGTCGGCGTGCAGCAGGTCGGCGTAGTTCCCGAGCCCGACCCAGCGCCATTCGGGGGTGAAGCCGTTCCATTTGGCGAAGCTCAGCAGGAAGCCGCTGGCGATCGTGTACGCGCCCATCAGCAGGAACAGGGCGACCGCGGGCGCCACGAAGGCCCACCCGACCAGCCGGCTCCGCCACCGCGCCGCCGCCCGGGCCCGCCCGGGCGGCTGCTCGCGCAGCCGCCCGGGGGGTAGTTCGACGGAGGTCGTGCTCACTGCGTGGACTTCCACATGGACGCCACGACCTTGTCCAGCTCGGCGCCCGCCTGCTGCGGGCTCAGCTCCTTCAGCGGCGTGAGCCGTACGGTCAGGTCACCGGGCTTGACCTGGTCCCAGTCGGAGGGGAAGAAGCTGTCGTCGGCCGCCTCGTACGCGCTCTCCGGCGGCCCGGAGAAGTGCTTCTGCAGCGCGGCCAGGTCCTTCCCGAGCAGCGCCTCGGCCTGCGTGCCGAGGTCGGTGGCGGGCAGGTCGAGCGACTCCTTGGCCACCATGCCCGCGCCCTCGGGCGAGGTCACCCAGTCGATCCACTTGACGGCGGCCTCGCGGTTTTTCGTCGTGGCCGTGACGCCGAGCCCGGTCAGGGCGAGCGGCGCCATCGAGATCTGCTTGTGCGTGCCCTCGGCCGTCGGCGGGACGGGGAAGGCCAGCACCTTGTCGGGGCTGAGCCCGTTCTGGGCGAGGAAGGCCAGCGTGAACGTGCCGCCCACGGCGAAGGCCGACTTGCCCTGCGCGAAGGCGATGTCGGCCTCGTCGATGCCGAGGGTGGTGGTGCCGGGCATCCAGTACGGCGTCAGCCTGGCGTACGCCTCCAGCGTCCGGACACCGTTCGGCGACGCGAACCCCTGCGTGGTGTCCTTGCCGAACAGGGCGTGGAACCGTTCCTTGCCGAGGTGGGCGAAGGCGAGCGGCTGGTAGATCCAGTTGAAGCCGGTCTGGGAGACCTTCAGCCCCAGCGACAGCCCGCCCTGCCCCTTGGCGGTGGTGGTCTCCAGCGCCTTCAGGAACTCCTCCCACGACGCCGGCGGGGTGCCGGGATCGAGCCCCGCGGCCCGGAGCTTGTCCTTGTTGGCGTAGACGATGCCGAACGCGCCCGCGGTGAACGGCACGCTGAAGCGCTGCCCGGCCTTGCCGCTCTTGATCGGCGAGTCGGCGGCCACCGCGTCGATCTTCTTCTGGGTGAGCACGCCGCTCTCCCGCGTGGAGGGCAGCAGGCGCTGCTTCCAGGCGTCGGTGACGTCCGTGGCGAGGTCCTGCAGCAGGCCCGACGCGCCCATCTCGAAGTCCTCGCCGGAGGAGTGCACCTCCAGCACGTCCGGCAGGCCGTCGGTCTGCGCGGCGCTCTGGACCTTGCTGACGAACACGTCGTCGGGGGTGATCGCCTCGACCGTGACGCGGATGCCCGTCTTGGCGGTGAACTGCGCCGCCGCCTTGTTCAGGGCGTCGGCGTGCGACTTCTTGAACGTCCACATCCGCAACGACTGCCCGGCCGGCTCCTGCCCGCCGCCGTTCCCTCCGCCCGAGCACGCGGCGAGTCCCATCGTGAGCGCCACGGCCAGGCCGAGCGCACGCTTGCGCACCGTTGTCATCGGTCTTTCCTTTCCGTACGGCTAGCGCACGCTCTCGAACTTCTGGACCCAGTACCGCGTGCGATCCAGGTACGCCGTCTCCGCGGCCCTGCCCTGCTTGCCGTAGGCGCCCTGGAAGGTCTGGTAGCCGTGGCCGGCGGGCGGTGTGCCGTCGGCCGGCTCGATGACCGAGCCCTCGTGCCACTCGTTGAACGAGGTGACCGACACCCAGGTCGGCGAGCCGCCGATGGCCGGGTCGAGGGCGTTGGTCCACTGCCGGTCGTAGGCGGCGCCGTTGTCGCGGGCGATCGTCGGCGTGGTGTTGCCGGGCACGGCACGGTCGTCGATGTAGCCGGGGGCGACCGAGGGCGCCCAGATCAGCCCGTTCGCCCTGGCGTAGTCGCCGGCCTGCTTCCACCCGGGCGCGGTGGCCCCGGCGATGCCGTCGTAGGTGTACATGCCGCTGAAGTGGGCGATCTTCGTGGTGTCGGTGGTCTGGGCGAGGATGACGTTGTCCGCGTTGACCCCGTCGAGCGCGGACCAGTCGGCGATCTGCAGGCTCCAGAAGACGTAGAAGACGTTGTCGAAGGCGGGGTGCGAGCCGTATGTCCGGTGCAGGTAGCGGATGTCCTCGACGGTGGAGGCGGCCGTGCGGCCCTCGTACGGCTCCAGGTGCCAGGCGACCTTGATGCCCTTCTCGGCCGCGGCGTCCATGACCCGCGCGGCCAGGCCGTCCTCGTAGCTGCCCTGGCCCCACCAGCTGTAGACGATCACCCCGGCGCCGGTCCGGCCGATCCACTTCATGTGCCGGGCCAGGACCCCGGCGTCGCCGGAGTCGTACGCGCCCAGGGTGGGGTAGAGGTCGGCGCCGACGTCGTCGGGCGGGGTGTGGCCGCCCTGAGGCCAGTGGCGCCACTCGCCGCTCGCGGCGGGCGTGCCGTACCAGGGGTAATAGAACAGGTGCACGTTCGGCGACAGCTTCGCCGCGCCGGCCGGCGTCACCTGGGGGAGCCAGGCCAGGGCCGTCAGGAGGAGGACGAGAGCGAGGTTCCGACGTTTTGCGATCATGGCGTCCTTTCGGGGGGTGAAGGAAGCTGCCGGGGCGCGCAAATCGTTAAGATGCCTCCGAAATCTACACGTAACGCATGCGGTGTCAAGAGTTCGCCTCAGGCGGATTGACGGCGTACGAGGCGGGCGGGCACGACGAGCTCGGTGGACGGCTCGTCGATGGCGCCGCGCAGCCGTTCGAGCAGCCGCACGGCCGTGGCCTGGCCTATCTCGCGGGCCGGGTTGGCCATGGTGGTCAGGCCGGGGGAGACCATGCCGGCGGCCTCGATGTCGTCGAAGCCCATCACGGCCAGGTCTCCCGGGACGCGCAGGCCGCGCTGCGCCGCCACGTCCAGGGCCCCGATCGCCATGACGTCGTTCGCGCACAGGACGGCGTCGGGCGGCTCCGGCAGCTCCAGCAGCCGCGCCACCCCCTCCGCGCCGCCCGCGCGGCTGAACTCGGTGTGCGTCACGAGGGCACGGTCGGCCGGCACCCCGGCGTCGGCGAGGGCCGCGCGGTAACCGGCGACGCGTTCGGCCGCCGGGCCCTCGGCCGCCGGGCCGCACACGAACGCGATCCTGCGGTAGCCGCGGCCGAGCAGGTGACGCGTGGCCTCGGCGGCGCCGCCCTCGTCGTCGCTGTGCACCAGGTCCACGCCCCGCTGGACCAGCCGGCCGCCGAGCCGCACCACCGGGATGCCGGCCTCGATGACCGGCAGCAGGTCCTCGGCGTGGGTGTGGAACACGGCGAAGGCCAGCCCGTCGACCTGGCGGGCGATCATCTGCTCGATCGCGGCCCGCTCGACCCGCCGCACGCCGTCGGTGTTGCTGATGATCTGGTCGTAACCGGCCGGGCCGAGCACGTCCTGCAGGCCGCGGGCCAGCGCCGGGTAGAACGGGTTGGTGATGTCGGGGATGATCAGCCCGATGGTCTGGCTGCGGCTCGTCCGCAGGCCGCGGGCCAGCACGTTGGGCCGGTAGCCGAGCTCCTCGATGGCCTGCAGCACCCGCCGCCGCGTCTCCTCGGCCACGGGGCGGCGGCCGTTCAGCGTGTGGGACACGGTCGTCGCGCTCACCCCGGCCAGGTCGGCGACCCGCCTGATGCTCGGCCGCTCACCCCGGACGGCCCGCGGCTGCTCGTCGAGGACCGGCGGCGCCTGGTACACCGCCGCCCCACGGCCGTGGAGCGGGCCCTCGTCCGGGCCGTGACCTGGGGGAGAGCCTTCGAATGGGCCGTGGCCCTGGGGAAGGCCCTCACCCTCCGACGGGCCGCGACCTGGGGGAAAGCTCCCGGACGCGCCGCGACCGTGGAGGAAGCCCTCGAACGCGCCGCCCAGGACGGCGTACGCCTCCTCCAGCGTGCGCACGCCGCGCGCGACGGCCTCGGCGGGCGGCACCCGGTCGGCCGCCTCCAGCAGGATCGACTCCCACACCTGCCGCAGCGGCCCGAGCGCCGCCGCGGCCAGGATCCGCGGCCTCAGACCGCCCGCCTCCTCCGCCACGGCACCCGCCGACGGCCCCGCTGCCGACCTCGCCGGGGGGCCGGCCGGCGACCTCGCGGGCAGTCTCTCCGGTGGCCGCACCGGTGATTCCACCGGCAGTCCCTCCGGCGGTCCCGCCGGCCTCACCGGCAGCCCCGCCGGCAGCCCCGCCGGGGGCCCCGCCTGTGGCTCCACCGGTGATCCCACTGGCGGCCCTGCTGGTGGTCCCGCTGGTGGCGCCTCCGGTGACGCCACAGGTGGCCTAGCCGCGACTCCCTTCGGTGGTCCCGCCAGCGACTCGGCCAGCGACTCCGCCAGGGCGCGCTCGCGTGCCGCGAACAGCTCGCGGCCGTAGGCGCGCAGGGTTTCGCTGTCGCGGTAGACCCGCCCGAAGACGGCCAGGTCACCGACCGGCTCGGCGCGCAGCAGGCCGCTCAGCGCGACCGTCACCCACGCGCCCGCCCGGCCGCCCGGAGCCCACGTGCCGGTCTCCCGGCCGCCCGATACCCCCGCGCCCGCCTCCCGGCCGATCGGTAGGTGGCGGACCGCTTCGGCGGGGTCGGCTGACAGCAGCGGCTCGTGCTCGTAGAACAGCTGCTCCTTGACGGGAAAGTAGTTGAAGACCGTCTTCGCCGACACGTCCGCCGCCTCGGCGACCTCGTTGACCGTCACCGCGTCGAACCCCCGCAGCGCGAACAGGCGCAGCGCGGCGTCCGCGATGGCGCGCCGGGTCTCGGCCTTCTTCCGCTCGCGTCGGGCCGGGTGTTGCTCGGTCGGCATGCGGAGATATTACATTGGCATAATCCTTTCAGTCACTAAAAGTTTACGGTCAGGGTGCCTCCAGCCCTCCGTCGGGCCTGCGGACCCGGGCGGCCCAGCGCTCGTGCAGGTGGGTGACCGGCGGGTGCCGGGCCGCCACCTTCTCGTCCAGGTCGACGCCCCAGCCGGGGGTGTCATGGGGATAGAGGTACCCCTGCCGCGGGTTGATCGTCCCGGGGAACGTCTCCAGGACCGCGTCGGGGTAGACGTGCCCCTCCTGGATCTGGAACGCCGCCGTGGTCACGTCGAGCGCGAGGTTGGCCGCCGCCCCGACGGGGGAGACGTCGGCGGGCGCGTGCCAGGCCGTGCCCACCCCCGTCAGCTCGCACATCGCCACCAGCTTGCGCGCCGGGGTGAGGCCGCCGATCGAGGAGACGTGCAGCCGCAGCAGGTCCACGCCGCCCTGACTGACCAGCCGGGCCGCGTCGGTGACGGAGCCGAGCTGCTCGCCCGCCGCGATCGGCATCGGCGCCGCCTGGCGTACCTCGGGGAGGCGGTCGTAGAACTCCGGCGCGATGGGGTCCTCCAGGAAGAACAGCCGGTACGGCTCCAGCGCCCGCGCCAGCCCGATCGCCTGCTTGGGGGTGAGCCTGGAGTGCACGTCGTGCATGAGACCCGGCTCGTCCCCGAGCTCCTGGCGGGCGCGCTCGAACAGGGCGGGGGTCTCGCGCAGGTACCGCTGGACCTCCCACCCGTCGGGGTACGGCTGCCCCGGGTAACCGCTCGCCGTGCCCGGAGCGCCGTAGTGGCCCAGCCCGGGCGCCCCGGTCTGGAGCCGGACATGGCGGTAGCCCGCCGCCAGGATCGCGCGGGCCTGGTCGAGGGTCTCCGCCACCGTGGCCCCGCCCGCGTGCAGGTAGGTGTCGGCCGCGGCGCGGACCCGGCCGCCGAGCAGCTCGTACACCGGCATGTCCGCGCGCTTGCCGGCGATGTCCCAGAGCGCCATGTCCACGCCGGACAGCGCGTTGTTCAGCACGGGCCCGTTCCGCCAGTACGACGACAGGTGGATCATCCGGGTGATGTCCTCGATGTCGGCCGGGTGGCGGCCCACGAGCATCGGCGCCACGTGTTCCTCGACGGTGGCGGCCACGGCGTGGAACCGCTGCGTGAACGTGGCGCAGCCCAGGCCGTACAGGCCAGGCTCGCTCGTCTCGACCTTCACCACGACCAGCGGCGGGCCCTCCGGCGCGGTGACGATGGCCCGCACCCGCGTGATGCGCAGGCCGTCACGGGCGGGCCAGGGCGCCCGCATCTCCGCCATCGGGGCGGTCGCGGCGGCCCCCGCCTCGCGGCCGGTCGCGGCACGTGCCTCCGGGCCGGTCGCGGAGGTGCCCGCCTCGGAACGGGTCATGGCGGCGCGTGCCTCCGGGGTCGTCATGGCAGCACGTGCCGCGCGGTGAAGCCCAGCACCCGTTCGGCGGCGCGCAGGTCGACCGGCACGGCACGGTCGCGCAGCGGGGCCCGCCGCTCGCTGTCGGGATGGAACACGGCCAGCAACTCCTCGGTCGGCTCGGACATCAGCGTGTTGGGCGCGGCGACGGTGACCACGTGGTGGCCCTCGATCGGGCGCGTGACGGCCAGCCACGCCGCCCGCGCGGCGTCGCGGACGTCCAGGTAGCTCCACAACTCCCTGGCGCCGGCGGCCCGGTCGACGGCCCACTCCTCCGCCGTGTGCTGCAGCTTGTCCTCCGGCCCGCCCAGCCGGGGGAAGCGCAGCGCGACGGTGGTCATGCCGTGCCGGCGGCTCATCATCGCCGCGGTGAGCTCGTCGGCCTGTTTGGACAGCCCGTACGGGTCCTCGACCTGCAGCGGGATCTCCTCGTCGACGGGCACGTACGCGGGGTGCAACGTCCCGCCGGCCCAGGCCAACCCGAGGGCCGACATGCTGCTGGCGATGGCGGCGCGCCGCACCCCCGCCCGGCCGGCCTCCTCCAGCACCACGAACGTGGCCCGGGTGTTGCCGCAGAACACCTCCTCCGGGGTGCCCAGCGCGGGAGCCGGGAGGGCGGCGAGATGGATCACGGCCGCCACTCCGTCCAGCGCCCGCCGCACGGTCTCCGGATCGCCGGCGCTGCCTGCCACCATGCGGTCGAGCGGCAGGTCACCGGGGTCGCGCAGGTCCAGCCCGGTCACCGCCACCTGTTGGCGGGCGAGGAGGTCGAGGGTGGCCCGGCCGACGCTTCCGGCCGCCCCCGTCACCAGCACCCGTCGCGGAAAGTCGGTCATGTACTCCCCATGTGCAAATCGATTTGTGAAGGAAGCATGCATGGGGAAGGGAAGAGGTGTCAAGGTGCGTACAGCGACTGTAAGTTTCGCGCGCCGGAAGAGGCGGGGTCCGCCCGCGGGGTCGGCCCGGGGCCCGCCCGCCTGGCCCGATGGGAAGGCACCCCATGCGGCGGCCCCGTGGTCGGCGGTAGGGAGTCGCCGCAACTCTCCGCCGGTGCCAGGCGGGCGTGAGTCTGGATTAAATGCCGCCCTCCCCGGAGACGCAAGGGCCGGGATCGTTCCATGGAGGAAATTGCGCGAAACGATCGATATTTTGCGGATCTTCGTCGGTTCTCGCCGTTCACCCACTGAAGTAAAGACGCCTTGACAGCCACATTACGGCGCGGTAAGCATCTCCTTGAGTGCCCGAAACGTCCCCAAAACGTCAAGCGCAACCTGGAGCAGCACCCTCCAGCCCTCACAGCAAAGCGCGGTCGGCGCGCGCCTTGCCTGACGTCCCCCCGGTCAGGAAAGGAAGCCCATGTCTGCGTGGTCGAGGCTGCTCGTCGCGGCGTCGCTGGTGTTCACCGGCGCCGCGGCGATCGACATCCCACCCGGCGACTACCAGCACGTCCAGCTCGCCCTCGGGCCGTCCGAACTGGGCGAGCCCATGTCGCTCGCCGTCCTGCCCGACAGGTCGGTGCTGCACACCGCCCGCGACGGCACGATCCGCCACACGGACGCCTCCGGCGCGACGAAGGTGGCGGGCAAGCTCGATGTCTACACCCACGACGAGGAGGGGCTGCAGGGCATCGCCGTCGATCCCGGCTTCGCCGCGAACCGCTTCGTCTACCTCTACTACTCGCCCAAGCTGAGCACCCCGGCCGGCGACGCCCCCGTGACCGGCACGGCGGCCGACTTCGCGCCCTGGAAGGGCCACCTGAACCTGTCGCGCTTCACCCTCAGGCCCGACAACACCCTCGACCTGGCCGGCGAGAAGGTCGTGCTGGAGGTGCCCAACGACCGCGGCCAGTGCTGCCACGTGGGCGGCGACATCGACTTCGACGCCGCGGGCAACCTGTACCTGACCACCGGCGACGACACCAACCCCTTCGAGTCCAGCGGCTTCTCCCCGCTCGACGAGCGCACCGACCGCAACCCGCAGTTCGACGCGCAGCGCTCCTCCGGCAACACCAACGACCTGCGCGGCAAGCTGCTACGCATCAAGCCGCAGCCCGACGGCACCTACACCGTCCCGGCGGGCAACCTCTTCCCGCCCGGCACGGCGGGGACCCGGCCCGAGATCTACGCCATGGGCTTCCGCAATCCCTTCCGCATGTCGGTCGACCGGCAGACGGGCACGGTCTACCTGGGCGACTACGGTCCGGACGCGGGCACCGCCGACCCCGGCCGGGGGCCCGGCGGCCAGGTGGAGTTCGACCGCGTCACCGCCCCGGGCAACTACGGCTGGCCGTACTGCACCGGCACCAACACCGCCGCCGAGACCTACAACGAGTACACCTTCCCCAGCGGCCCCTCCGGCGCCAGGTACGACTGCGCGGGCGGCCCGGTGAACAACTCCTTCCGCAACACCGGCCTCGCCCGGCTGCCCGCCGCGAAGCCGAGCTGGATCAAGTACGGCGACGCCGGCTCGCCCCCGGAGTTCGGCGGCGGCTCGGAGTCGCCCATGGGCGGCGACGTCTACCGCTACGACGCCGGCTCCTCCTCGACGGTCAAGTTCCCGCAGTCGCTCGACGGCCGCTACTTCGCCGCGGAGTTCGGCCGCCAGTGGATCAAGGCGATCGAGGTCGAGAGCGACGGCACGCCCGGCGAGATCGAGGACTTCCCGTGGGACGGCACGCAGATCATCGACTCGGAGTTCGGCCCCGACGGCGCCCTCTACGTCCTCGACTACGGCACGGGCGGCGGTAACCAGGCGCTGTACCGGATCGAGTACCTCGGCGGCGCCGACCGCAACCCCGTCGCCAAGGCCGCCGCCGACAGGACCTCCGGCAGGGCGCCGCTGACCGTGGCCTTCTCCTCGGCCGGCAGCTCCGACCCCGAGGGCGGCGCGCTCGCGTACACGTGGGACTTCGGCGACGGCACCACCTCCACGCAGGCCAATCCGACCCACACCTACACCGCCGAGGGCACGTTCCGGCCGACCCTGACCGTACGCGACCCGCAGGGCCTGACCGGGACCGCCAGCCTGGTGATCACCGTCGGCAACACCGCGCCCACCGTGACGCTCAACACCCCCGTCGACGGTCAGATCTTCACCTACGGGCAGGCCGTGCCGTTCAGGGTCACCGTCACCGACCCCGAGGACGGCACCGTGGCCTGCACGGCCGTCAAGGTGACGTACCTGGTGGGCCATGACAGTCACACCCACGCCATCACCTCGAAGAACGGCTGCGAGGGGTCGATCACCATCCCGCCCGACGGCGAGCACGACGCGGCGGCCAACCTCTACGGCGTCTTCGACGCCGAGTACACCGACAAGGGCGGGCTGACCGGCCACAGCGTACGCACCCTGCAACCGGCGCACCGCCAGGCCGAGCACTTCGGCGCCCAGCAGGGCATCCAGATCGCCAATCACGGCGGGGCGGAGGGCGGCGCGACCGTGGGCTTCACCGACAACGGCGACTGGATCTCCTTCGAGCCCTACCTCCTGGCGGGAGTCACCAGGCTGACCGCGCGGGTCTCCTCCGGCGGCCCCGGCGGGACGATCGAGGTGCGGGCCGGCTCCGCGACCGGGACCCTGCTGGGCACGCTCGCGGTGCCGAGCACGGGCGGCTGGGACACCTTCACCGACGTCTCGGCCGGCCTGGGCAACGCCCCCGGCGGCACGACCGAGCTGTTCCTGGTCTTCAAGGGCGTGTCGGGGCAGGGCAACCTGTTCGACGTGGACGCCTTCACCTTCGCCACCGGGACGGCGCCCGGCACGACGGCCGAGGGGGAGTCGTACACCTCGGGTTCGGGGGTGCAGGTGGCCATGCACGCGCCGGCCAGCGGTGGCCGGACGCTGGGTTACGTGGACAACGGTGACTGGGCGGGTTATTCGAGCGTTGACACGGGTGGGGCGAGGACGTTCTCGGCGCGGGTCTCGTCCGGTGGGGTGGGCGGGACGATCCAGGTGCG
>NZ_JBFANM010000142.1:0-16412 GCF_040674815.1 Nonomuraea sp. NPDC049709 | reverse complement strand
CGGCGCAAGGAAGCGAAGAAGGCTCAGGTGGAGGCCGAGTTCGAGGAACTGTCCAACGAGCCGACGGCCGGCGGCTTCCCTGTGCCGCCGCTCGACCTGCCGCACTACCACGGCGTTTCCCGGCCCACCTCGACGTCGTGACGGCGCGACTCACCCGGCGAGACCCCGTACGCGTCGCGGAACGCCCGGCTGAAATGCGCCGCGCTCAGGAATCCCCATCGCGCACCGATGGCGGCGACCGGCCGGTCCTGCTGCGCGGGATCACGCAGGTCCTGACGGCACCGCTCCAGCCGCCTCCGGCGGACCCAGGCGCTGACGGTCACCGGCTCGGACTCGAACAGGCCGCGCCGGGTCGATGAACGACAGATCACCGGGACGCAGGACGGCCTGCCTGCCGTCCTGCTCCACGCGTACGTCACCTTCGACCAGCACCCCGACCAGGCACACGTCCGGATCCGAGCTGCGGATGAGGCGAGGCGTCCGGCCCGTACGGAACGACGATCCGGGACCGGTGACCGAATCGGTGACCTGGCGTTCGCGGAGCCGGCGAGCCATCGCCCGCGGTCACGGTGGGACGCGGGGCCGGCCGTCCCGTCGCGCTGCCGGGCTTCCCGGTTCGGCGGGCGTCAGGCGCGTTCGGCGACGAAGCCGCCGAACGGCCAGAACTCGAGGTCGCTCTCGCCCGGCAGCGCCCGGAACGAGGGGAACCCGGCGTCGGTCAGCGAGCGCGCCCACTCCTGCTGGGTGAGGTAGCCGACGTTGACGCGGCGCGGCGGGTCCAGGACCGCCCGGTTGTAGCTGTGCAGGCTGGTCTGCAGCACCTCGCAGGGGAAGAACATGCCGGCCCGTGTACGGTTCCCCGAGGTGAAGACGAGCCAGCCGCCGGGCTTGAGGATGCGGTGGCAGGAGCGCAGCACCTCGTGGAGGTTCTCGACGTCGTGCAGGACGTTCTCCAGGATGATCAGGTCGGCCGAGCCGTCCCGCAGGTAGGGCACGTCGTCATAGGAGTCCAGGTCGTCGAGGTCGACCCGGTCGAAGGAGGTGACGGCCAGCAGCTCCGGCGCCTCCTGCCCGAGCATCTCCCTGGCGCCGCGCATGAGCTCGCGGCTGATGTCGGTGAAGCCGTAGTGCCTGATCGCCCTGGCCCGCTCGCGGAACCCGTCGATCTGCAGGGCGGCGCGGATGGTGGCGCCGACGCCGGCGCCGCCCTCGAACACCACGATGGGATCGCCCGCGCGCAGGCGCTGGTCGAGCACGCGGGCCACGAGGCTGTTGCAGGTCTGCTTGGGTGCCACGTCCACCATGAGGTACTGCCAGATGTGCCAGGTCTCCGCGACGCCGATCCGCTCCTCCATCGCGGCCAGCCCGTCACGGCCCTGGAGGACCTCCCCGGCCACCGACTCGACGGCGCGCAGCGCGACCATGGTGGCCGTGTCCGGCGACGACACCCCGGCCAGGTAGACGTCCTCGGGGGTTTGCGCGCGCCGTACCAGCTCGGGGGTGGGGCGGTAGACGTAGCCGTCGCGGAACAGGTCGCCGCGGTCGGCGAGGTACTCGATCAGGCGCTTGCGGAAGAAGTACGGCTGCCGCTCCGACCCGCTGGACGGCGGCGGCGCCTCCGGGTCGTGCACGGCCTCGCCCGTGGCGAACAGGTGCCGCATGGCGATGCGGGACAACACCAGCGCGGCCTCGTACCTGATGCGTTCGAGCTTGGCGGTGTAGTCGGGCGTGCAGATGTCGCTGATGTCGATCGCCGCGATGTCGGCGCTGGTCGCTTCCTGGACCGTCTGAGTCATGACGTGACCTCCGTGTTCCTCGATCCGAGCCACTTCACGGCGGCGTCGACGACCGCGCCGGGCCGGTGCGCCCAGCGGAAGTGGTGTGTCCTTTCCAGCCCGACGTCCTCGGGTGGGATCTCCGCCCACGTGACACTGGCCGACCGGAGCTTGGCGGCGAGATGCTCCGAACAGGATTCGGGAACGTAGCGGTCCCCGGGGAGTACGACGAACAGCGCGGGGACCGTGGAGCGGGACAGGGCCGCCTCGTAGTCCACCCGGCTGCCGTGGATGCGGTAGGCGCCGTGCATGGCGTCGTGCATCCAGTCGCGGACCACGCCGCGGGCCTCCTTGCCCGCGAAGGGCACCCAGCCGGGCAGGTAGCCGTGCAGCGCGGTGGCGATCCTGATGATCTGCAGGCCCAGGAACCTGGCCGGCCTGCGCATCCCGGCGACGCGGCCGTACCAGCTCGTTCCGGTGGCGACGAGCACGGTGGCGGCCACGTGCGGCGCCGTGGCGGCGTGCAGCACGCTCAGGTGGCCGCCGAGGCTGTGCCCGAACAGCGTGATCCGCTCGGCGCCGAACTCCCGGCGCAGTGCCTCGACGATCTCCGGCAGCTCGGTTTCGAGCATCTCGGCGTAGCCGAACGTGGTCGAGCGCGACGGGCGGACCGAGCTGCCGCCGTTGCCGCGCAGGTCGGCCAGCACCGCGGTGTGCCCGCGCGCGGCGAGCTCGGCGGCGACCGCCGTGTAGTAGCTCGCCCGCACGCCCATGGCAGGCAGGCAGAGCACGACTGGGGCGTCCTCCTCGGTGGCCAGGAAGACGACGAGCTCGCTCGTGTTGCCGTCGGTGAGGCTCACGCGGAGGCGCTGCGGCGCCCGGCGCTGATCGGTCATGGTCATCTCAGGGCACCTCGATGTCGGGGAAGAGCCGTCGCTCGTCGTGGTCGCGTTCGAGGCGGTCCACCGCCTGCCGGCGCAGGCCGGTGTCCGCGGGCTGGGGCTCGCCCAGCCGGGCGGCGATCCGTCGCAGGCACAACAGCAGCCACGCCCCGGTGGCGTGGAAGTCGTCCCGGCCCCGCCCGCGCAACCAGGCCGAGGCGCAGGCCGCGGCGGCGTCCAGACCGGGCGCCGTCCCGCCCCGTGAGGTGAGGCGGTCGAGCAGTTCCAGCAGGCGGGGGGCGTACGGTCCCGGCAGGCCCTCCTCGTGGACGAGGGCGCGGGCCCGCGCGAGGGGATCGCCGTGATCGGGGGTCTCCGCCGCGGGCACCCCGAGCCAGGCCAGCTCGGGCGGGACCGGGACGAACGGGTCGGGCGGCAGCTCGTCCGGCGGCGGCTGGTCGGACTCCGCCAGAGCGGTCACCACGGCCACGTCGCGGCGCATCTTCTCCACGATGCCGTGCCAGTGCTCGGTCGCGCAGTACGCCCGCGCGCCCAGCACGATCGCCAGGGACTCGACGGCGTCGCCGGCCAGCTCCGGCACCAGGTCGCCGACGCGCGCCGAAGCCGCGGGGAAGCGGTGCGGGTCGGTACGCGCGGTGCGGCACAACTCGTGGCAGACGGCCTCGCCGATGAGCACGTCCGCGTAGACGTCGGCCAGGCGGACGGCGACGGGTTCGAGCTCCAGGATCGGCGCGCCGTACAACATGCGGGACTGCGCGAACGCCACGACCGCGCGCAGGCAGGTGTCCAGCCCGCCGAGGGCCAGGCCGGCGACCACCAGCCGCGCCACCGGCAAGGTCCGCGCGGCGATCTCCAGCCCCTGCCCGGGCGGGCCCAGCGTCTCGGCGGGGCCCGCGGGGAAACCCGACAGGGTGAGCCGGCCGAGCGCCGAACCACGCAGGCCGTGCGTCTCGTACGCGGGGTCGGATCGCCAGTGCCCGCCGCGGTCCGCCTCCCGCAGCAGCAGGAACGCGGTGATGCCGGCGCCGGTGCGGGCCAGCAGGGTGGTGCCCGCGGCGTGCCCGTCGTGGCCGGCGAGCGTGGTCCTGCCGCTCAGGCTCCACCCGCGCCCCGCCCCGGCCAGGGCTTCGAGCCGGGTGTCGGCCGTGACGTCCACGCCGTGCTCGGCCTCGCCGATCGGCAGTCCCAGCAACTCGTGCCGGCGCAGCAGCGCGGCGACCGCCCCGCGCTGGGCGGGCGTGCCGTGCTGCCAGACGGGCAGGCCGGCCAGGAAACCGGCCGCGATCGCCGACGCCGCCGTGAGGTCGCGCCGCGCCAGGACGCGGAGCAGGGCGACGCAGCGATCCAGGGACCGCAGCGAACCGCCCGAGGCGGCGGGGATCAGGTGCTCGGCGAGCCCCCACGAGAACGCCGCGTCGCAGAGGTGCTGGGGGAACCTGCCCTCCCTGTCGGTCGCGACGGCCGCGTGGAAGGAGGCGGGGTTGCGCTCGTCCATGGGGTCGCCGAGAGCCTGGTCGAGCCGGGCGGCCGTGTCGAGTGCGGCCTCGATGGTGTGATCCATGTGCCCGCCCCTTTCAGGCCGGTCGTGACAGGGACAGCGCCGAGCGGCCCGCGTACCGCATGGCGAGATCCAGGAACAGGCTCTCGGTCGTCTCGCGCGGCATGCGGGCGCCGGGACGCAGCAGGGACTCCACGCCCGCGGCGAGCCAGTGCGCGGGCTCCGACCGGGCGAGGCAGACCGCGGCGAAGGTGCGGGCGTACCGGTCGCCGACCCGCTGGCCGTCCTCGGAGCGCGGGTCGACGTCCCGGCGCGCGTCCGCGAGCAGGTCGCGGCCCGCCTGCCGGAGCAGCGCGGCCGCGCGCCCGGATCCCGCCCGAAGCTCCAGTCCGGCGCAGGCGCCGTCCAGACCGGCGGTGACGGGGTCGAGGTCGCTCGCCGTGCCCAGTGCCGCCAGCCCCGAGGGGTACGGCCGCGGCGCGAAAGCCGGCTGGAACACCTCGTCGGCCGCCCCAGGGTCGGTCCCCGGCTCGGTCAGGCACGACACCTGGGCCGCCAGCGAGCTGAGCACGACCGGCTCGCTGCCGTCGAACAGGCTGAAGAGCCGCGCGTCGCGTACGAGCTTGTCGTAGATGCCGTACCAGTGGTCCTGGCGCAGCAGGTAGCGCGCCCCGAGCACGCCGGCCAGGCGGCGCAGCCGCTGCTCGGCGAGGTGCGGCACCAGATACTTGGCGACCGCCGAGGCGATGGGGGCCAGGGCGGGCAGGTGCTGCAGGATCCGCACGCAGCAGGTGGCCACCGTCTCGGCCACCCGCAGGTCCAGGTCGGCGGCGGCGAGCTCCTCCCGGACGTGCGGCAGGTCGATCGCCCGCTCCTGCCGCACGCGCCGGTGGCGCAGGAAGTCGAACGCGCACCGCAACCCGGTGTCGAACGCGCCCAGGCTGAGTCCCGGCACCAGCGTGCGGATGGTCATCAGCGAGCGGATCGTGAGGTCCAGCCCGCGGCCGGGCCGCCCCAGCACGGCCGACGACGGGACGAACGCGTCCAGGAACCGTACCCCCGCGATGTCCGCGCCCCTGATCCCGTGCGTGTGGATCCTCGGCAACAGCTCGTAGCTGCCGGGCGGCAGCCGTTCCATGTCCACCAGCAGCAGGGTCAGCGAGCGCAGCCCCGTCAGGGACGGCTCGCGTACGAGCAGGCAGACGAACCGGGCCAGCCGGACGTTGTTGATCACCCATTTGGCGCCGTCGAGCATGTACCCGCCGCTCACGCGCCGCGCGGTGAGGTCGCTCGACAGCAGGTCGGCGCCCCTGTCGAGCTCGGTCAGCGCCAGCGACATCCACTGGCCGCGCAGGACGGCGTCGGCGTAGTCGCGCTGCTGTGCGGGCGTCCCCGCGAGCCACACCGGCGTGCCGGACGCCCACGGGGAGTTCGCGATCACGGCCACGGTCGGGTCGCGGCGCGCCACCACCCTGCCGAGGGCCAGCAGCTCCTCCAGGGAGGTCAGCCGGCCACCGAGCGAGGCGGGCACCAGGTGGGCGGCGTAGCCCCATGCCCGCAGCCGGTCCAGCGAGCTGTGCGGCCAGCGTTCGGCGTGGTCGCCCGCCATCGCGGCGCCGAACGTGAGGGGGCCGGTGGGCTGGTGCGGGTCGCCGAGGGCCAGTTCGAGCTGCTCGGCGGCGGGGAAGCGGTTCATGCGGCGCTCCTGACGCGCTCGTCCGCTGTCACGTGTTCGAGGACCCGGTCGAGCGTGCCGGCGAGCAGGTGGTCGCGCATGAGCAGGCGCTGGAACTTGCCGCTGGTGGTGCGCGGCAACCCGCCCCTGCCCAGGAGCACCACGTCGACGGAGGCACCGCCCAGCTCCTCGGCCGCCGCCGCCCTGAGGTCGGAGACGAGCTGTCCGTACGGCGGCCGCGCCAGGGCGGCCTCAGCCAGCACCGCGATGCGCTCGCCCCGGCCGGCGGCGGGGTCGGCAGGCAGGACGACCGCGACGGCCCGCCGCTGGTACAGCCCCGCCACCTCGCGCACCCTGACCTCGACGTCCTCCGGATAGTGGTTGCGGCCGTTGAGAATGATCATCTCTTTGCGCCGCCCCGTGACGTGCAGCGCCGAGCCGGCCAGGTAGCCGAGGTCTCCCGTGGGGCACCAGCCACCGGCCGGAAGGGGCGCCTGCCGGTGGTAGCCGCGCGTCACCGGCTCACCCCGGACCTCGATGTCGCCGACGACCCTCTCACCGGCCTCGACGCCGTCCGTGACGATCCGCACCTGGACGCCGGGCGCGGGCACGCCGCAGCTCACGACGCCGCGCGCGGCGGGGTCGTCCCGGTCGGCGGGCTCGGCCCGTCCCGCGTTGTTGAGCAGGTCGCGATGCACCCAGTCGACGCGGGCCTCCTCCCCCGCGGGGGTGAAGGTGACCGCGAGGGTGGCCTCGGCCAGGCCGTAGCACGGGGTCATGGCGCGAGGGTCGAGCCCGGCGGGCGCGAAGCGCTCCTGGAAGGCGGCGATCAGATCAGGGGCGATCGGCTCGGCGCCGTTGAGCATGACCCGCACCGCGGACAGGTCGTAGCCCGGCGCTTCCTCCGGGGGGATGGAGTCGAGCAGGTAGCCGTAGCCGAAGGCCGGGCCCGCGTAGATGGTGGCGCGCAGGTCGCAGAACCAGCGCAGCCAGTCGTCCGGCCGCTTGACGAAGTCCTGCGGCGCGGACACGTGGACGGCGACGCCGGCGCCGACCGCCGCCAGCGTGGAGAACAACCCCATGTCGTGGGAGAGCGGCAGCCAGTGGCAGACCACGTCGTCGGCTCGCGCGTCGGCCCCACGCTGGATGACGCGCAGGCCGGCCAGCACGTTGCGATGGGTCAGCGCGACGCCGCGGGGCGCCGAGGTGCTGCCGGAGGTGTACTGGATCAACGCCAGGTCGTCGGCGCCGGCCTGCGGCGACTCCAGGACGCCTGGATCGCCGAGCAGTCCCGCGTACGGGCCGGCGAGGTGAGAGACCGGCACGACCCGCAGGCCGGGCACCAGCTCGGCGAGCGGCTCGGCGTACGGGTCGTCGATGACGGCGAACCGCGCGCCGCTGTCGGCCAGCACGTGCCGCATCCGGGACAGGAACGCCTTGGTGAACCCCGTGGAGACGGCGAGGGGGACCAGCACCGCGCCCGCGAGCGCGATGCCGCCGGTGACCCGGAGGAAGTCCAGCGGCGACTGCAGGAGCACGGCCACCGGCGTGCCGGGCTCCGCGCCGAGTGACCGCAGGCGCGCGGCCGCGACGCGGCCGTCGCGGAGCAACTCGTGGAAGGTCAGGCGGTGGCCGGGGAAGAAGGTGCCGGCGACCTGACCAGGATGCAGCTCGGCCGCGCGGACGAACATCTCACCGAGCGTCCGCACGCCTGCCGGGACGAGCGCGCTCAAGCAACCTTCTCCTGTTCCTGCCCGCACAGCCGGTGGACCTCGTCGGCGATCTCGCTCAGGGTTCCGGTGCGGAACAGCACCTCGTTGTCGAGCTCGATGCCGAACGTGCGCTCTATCCGCCCGGCGATCCGCAGCAGCTTGATGGATTCGACGAGGCTCAGGTCGATGATCCTGTCGTCGTCGGTGATGGTGCTCTCGGGGACTTGCAGTACGCGCGCCACGATGCCTTTCAGCGCATGGGAAACCGCCTGGTGCGTGAGCTGGCCGGCCATTGATAACCCCATTTCAGGTGTTATTCGGTTGAGCCAGGCCAACGTAACCAGGGAATTGCGGCACTCCAACCCCTAACAATGCCGCCCCCTAGGCCGTATCCCCTGCCACCTGCACCGACGTAGTCATAGAGGGGTGTGCCGCAGGGCATTGTTCCGCGTCCTCGAATTCCTGCCCCGAATTCCGGAAACGGCGGCGGTTAACGTTTTCGCGTCGCCGTAGGCGAGGGCATGTGGTGAACTGGCGGCATGAGGGAGAGGCGGGGCGATGCGGGGTGAGCTGGGTGTACGTCCGCTGGGCCGGACGGGGTTGCGGGTGACGCCGTTGGGGATCGGGCTGGCTGCGCTCGGCCGTCCGGCCTACATCACGCTCGGCCGGGAGGAGGATCTCGGCAGCGATCGCGGCGTCGCCGCGATGCGGGCGCGGAGCTGGGCGGTGCTGGACGCGGCACTGGCCGCCAGCGTGCGGTACTTCGACGTGGCCCGCTCCTACGGCAGGGCGGAGGAGTTCC
Organism: Nonomuraea sp. NPDC049709; assembly: GCF_040674815.1. Taxonomy (NCBI): domain Bacteria; kingdom Bacillati; phylum Actinomycetota; class Actinomycetes; order Streptosporangiales; family Streptosporangiaceae; genus Nonomuraea; species Nonomuraea sp. NPDC049709. The sequence continues at coordinate 8,048 of NZ_JBFANM010000142.1, read as the reverse complement.
TCGCCGAATGGCTGCGCGAGCGCGCCGTCGAGCCGGGGGCGGTGACCGTGGGATCGAAATGGGGGTACGCCTACGTCGGCGACTGGCGGATGGACGCCGACCGGCACGAGGCGAAGGAGCTGTCCGCCGGCCGCCTGCGACGTCAACTCGACGAGAGCCGGGCGCTGCTGGGCGAGCACCTGTCTCTTTACCAGATCCACTCGGCCACCGTGGACAGCGGCGTGCTCGACGACGAGGACGTCCTCGCCGAGTTGCGCGGGCTGCGCGCCGCCGGCATGGCGGTCGGCCTGTCCACGACCGGGCCGCGTCAGGCGGACACCATCGATCAGGCGATCGAGATCGGCCTGTTCGACACGGTCCAGGCCACCTGGAACCTGCTCGAACGAGCCGCCGGTCCGGCCCTGGCCCGAGCCCACCGGTCCGGCCTGGGCGTGATCGTCAAGGAGGGCGTGGCGAACGGCCGCCTGACCGCCCACGCCGCCCCGCCCGCGCTCGCCGCCGCCGCCCGGGACCGCGGCCTCGCCCCGGACGCGCTGGCCCTGGCCGCCATCCTGGCCCAACCATGGGCGGGTGTGGTGCTGAGCGGGGCCGCCTCGGTGGACCAGCTCCACAGCAATCTGACCGCGGCCCACCTCGACTGGGACGGGGAACTGGACGAGCGTCTCGCCGTACTGGCCGAGGATCCCCGGACGTACTGGGCGACCCGCGGCTCGCTGAAATGGCAGTGATCACCGGATGGCCCAACCCTGGACGCGGACGCCTGCTCGATCGCCCCCAAGGAGACCGCCACGATGGTCCAAGCTGCCGGCGAACGCATCACGAAGGTCGCCGGCATCGGCTGGACACGGAGCCCTCGTCGATCCACCGGCGCGGCGGTGACGGCCGGCCTGGTCGCCTACGTGGCTTAGGGACCCCCAAGCGGCTGAGCAGCTAGTTCGCTGGAGAAGCACTCCAGGATCCGGGCTCCGCCTGAGATGCGATCATGATCATGCTCCGGCAACGGACCGTTCATGAGAAATGCGGTCCTGTGCCCGCATACCCCCCGGCAGTGCAGCTCACGACGGCACAGGGTCGGTCGGCGGATGCGGCTCAGGACCGTCCCGGCGCCCCGTCGTGACCCTGGAGCTCACCGTTGAAGAGCTTGATGAGTCCGAACGGTGCGTGCTCGCCGAGGCAGAGGTCCAGCGTTTCGTGGGCGTCGGCGTAGAAGGGCTCGCTGCGGGGGAACAGCGCCTGTTCGTAGGCGGTGAGCGCCGCTTCGATGTCGTCGGGGTGTGCGGCGATCGCCTTGGCGAGTTCGGCGCCGTCGAACATCGCCAGGTTCGCGCCGTCGCCGGACGGCGGCATCAGGTGAGCGGCATCGCCGAGGAGCGTCACCCCGGGCACGCGCTCCCATCGGTGTCCGTCCGGAAGTGTGTGGATCATGCGCGCGACCGGCGCGGTCTCGCCGTCGGTGATCAGCGCGGTGAGTTCCGGTGCCCACCCGTCGAACTCGGCCGCGATCCGAGCGGTCGCGGCGGCGGCATCGGTGAAGTCGATGTCGGCGAACCACTCGGCGGGGCGGTTCAGCTCGACGTACGCGTGCAGGATGTTCCCCGCCTCGCGGTGCGCGATGATCCCCTTTCCCGGGGTCAGCGCGTACATCGCGCCGACACCGACCGCCTCGGCAGTCGCGGTGTGCCGCTCGTCGGCGTCGTACAGGTAGGTGTCGATGAACGTCGTGCCGATGTACTCGGGCTTGGCGTCGGACAGCAGTGGACGGACCTTCGACCAGGCACCGTCGGCACCGACGAGCAGGCTGCTGGTCACGGTCGCGCCGTCGGCAAAGGCCAGCTCGTGGCGGCCATCGCCGAGGGGCTGGACCCCGGTGACCTTGCGCCCCCACTGGACCGTCTGGTCGGGCAGGGAGTCGAGCAGGATCCGACGCAGGTCTCCGCGGAGCACTTCGGGACGCCGCGCCATGCCGTCGTCGGGCTCGTCGTGCAGCAGCTTGCCGTGCTGGTCGAGCACGCGCAGCGCCTCGGCGCCCTCGTGGATGATCGCGCGGAACTCGTCGGTGAGGCCGGCGTCGGCGAGCGCGCGCTGCCCGTCGTCCTCGTGGATGTCGAGCTGGCCGCCCTGCGTGCGGGACTCGGCCGAGGGATCGGCCTCGTAGACCGTTGCGGGGATGCCGTGGACGTGCAGGACCCGGGCGAGGGTCAGGCCGCCGAGGCCGGCGCCGACGATGGCGATCGGGTGGTGGCTGGTGCTCATGGGTTTCCTCGTTCCCGTGCGGGCGGAGCGCCGGGCACCCGCCCGAGACCTATATGGACCCGCGTTCCATTGGGAGTATGGAACACGGTTCCAAAATGTGTCAAAATGAGGCCATGCCACGCACACGAGGACGAGCACCCGACGGGAAGGGACGGGCCGATGCCCTGTCGCCAGAGATCATCGTCGGCGCGGCCGTTGTGCTGCTGGATGAGCTCGGCGAGCGGGGACTCACCTTCCGGCTGCTGGCCAAACAGCTGAACACCGGACCCGGCGCGCTGTACTGGCACGTGACGAACAAGGACGAGCTCGTCGCCCTGGCCGCCGATCACGTGCTCGGCCACGCCTTCGCCGCGGCCCCGCGCCTCGAGGAGGGCGCCGGCGCCCAGCTGCGCGCGCTTGCCATCGCCGTCTTCGACACCCTTGATCGGCACCCGTGGGCGGCGTCCCACGTCACCGCCCCGGCCACGCTGGCCAACGCGCTGCGCCTGCTCGACCGCATCGGTACCCTCGTCGCACAAACCGGGCTGCCCGCCGAGCGGCATTTCGCGGTCTCCACCGCGATCTCGTACTACATCACCGGCGTCAGCGCCCAGATCATCACCCCACGCACCGTCGTCGGCGCGACCACCAGCCGCGACGCCTTCCTCACCCGGACCGCCGAACGCTGGGAGGAACTCGACCCCGCCGACTACCCCTTCCTGACCCGCACCACCACGGACCTGCGCGACCACGACGACCGCGACCAGTTCACCACCGGCCTCGACCTGCTCCTGGACGGCCTGAACATGACCGCGGAGCCGCGACGACCGCCCGCGTGACGCCGCGACCAGGCGGTGCAGAGCCGACCATCAACCGTCCCGCCTCTTGCACCGGTTGGAGAAGCGCACCCCCGAGGAAGATCGCGACACCTCCTCCCCGCGATCGAATGGCCTTTTGCTCTGACGGCAGCAGCAAGCCCTACATGTGCGGTGCCCGCGCCGCCGAAGTCGGTGGCCGCACGGGACAGCTCCCTTAACGACAAGCAGCCCTCAGAGGCGGCGTGGATCGGCCATCGAGTGGCGGGTTGGATCGGTCATCGAGCGGCGGCGTGGATCGGCCATCGACCGGTCCTCACGGCGAACGCAGCTCCGCCGCCACCGCCCGTTCCCTCAACTGCGCCGCCTCCGCCCGGACCGACTCCAGCTCGGCCCGCAGATCCTCCAGCCGTATCCGCTCCAGCCGCAACTCCCCCTGCAGCCGATCACGCTCCTTGACCGCCGCCTCGGCCCGCGACCGCTCTTTCGAGACCAGCTTCCGCTCGCGTGACAACGCCGCGGCCCCCTCCTCCTCGAGCGCCGTCACCCTGCCCGCCAGCCGCTCCACCTCGGCCGCCGCACGGGCGGCGTCCTGGAGCGCCACGGCGCGTTCCCGTTCGGCCTCGGCGGCGGCCCGCTCCGCCGTGACGGCCCGTTCCACGGCCCGCTCCCGCTCCTGCGCCGCCGCCTCCTCACGGGCCTTCGCCCCGATCACCTCACGCTCGGCCTGCTCCCGCGCCCGGACGGCCGCCGCGGTCTCCTCCCGGGCGCGATCCCGTTCCTCCCGCGCCTGCTCGGTGTCCGCCTCAGCCTGTACGGCCTGGGCCCGCGCCTCCTCGGCCCGCCTGCCGGCCACCTCGACCCGCTCGGCGAGCTCCTGTCCGGCCTGATCCCTGGCCCGCTCGGTCAGCTCCACCCGCTGGACTGCCTCCTCGGCACGCCGCTCGGCCAGCTCAGCCCGCCGCTTGGCCTCCTCGGCCGTCTGCAGCGCCTGCCGTTCCGTGCTCGCGGCCTCCCGCAACGCCGCCAGCGCCTGCTCGCGCGCCCGCTCGGCGTCGTCCAGCGCGGTCTCGCGTTCGTTCTCGGCCTCTTCGAGCCGCGCCCGCATCTCGGCCGTCTGCCTGCGCGCATGCTCGGCAGCCTCGCGCGCCAGCCGTACCTGCTCGAACGCCTGCTCGCGCTCGGTCCGCGCGATCGCCACCCGCGTGTGCGCCTCGGCCTGCACGGCACTCAGCTTGGCCTCGACCCCGGCGGGACTGAGCTCGTCGGCCAGCGCCCGCGCCAGCGGCTCGATGGCCGCGGCCAGCCCGTTTTCCATCCGGTCGTACAACTGCTCGGCCCTGGCCAGCGCCCCTTCCAACCCAGGCGTGGCCCGCCTCAACTCCCGCTCCCGCTTGGCAGCCGCCTGACAGTGCTTCTCAGGACAGTACGCCTTGGGCCGCCCCCTCCCCCGCCGCTGCTCGATCGCCGCACCACAGTGCTTACAGGGCGTCACCAAACTGGTCTCCGCAGTCACGCCTGCAGTCTAGCATTTTTGATTTTCCAGAAAATAAAAATCGAAAACTCGGATCTGTTGCGCCATCGCCAGACCCGCCTAACTTGCGAGAAGGCAGAATTCCTCGATGTCGTGCCAGTCGCCTGTGGCTCGGTCCTTCTCGACGGCCACCGGTAGTCCTGCGTCGAACCCTGCCCGGTCGCGCGGATGGGACAGCGCCTGGCGGATCGTGCGGATTGCCATGAAGTTGTCCTGGGGTAATGCCACTTGATGTCAGTGGGAGTGTCACGAGGTGTCAGCAAGATCCTTTGCGTAGGTACTTTGAGGGCCGCCTTCGCGGTGCCTAGAGGCTATTTTGCAGGTGAGTGCCATGTTCAGGGCGGAAGTCACGTCGTAGCTTGCCTCCGTGTCATCCGCCGGCCGCCTGCGCTGTAAGTGATGACCTCGCAGTCCTGCGGCGTCTCAACAGCGAGATCTATGTGGAAGAGACCCTTGCTCCACTGACACGTGGTGGCAACGATGCCATCTGCTGACGTTGCCGATCGAGCCGATGACCTGGCGTTTTGCCAGGAGATGTCAGTAAGAAGTGCCAGTGGAGGTCAGTACGGATCCAGGGCACCTGGCATGGAGCGTATGCCCTTGCGGGAGGGGCACTGCCTGGTGTCGGTCCGCCGTGCGACGGTGGTTGCAGTCGGGAAAACGACGATGGGCGCCCTGCGAAGGGGCGTCCTCAGGCGGGTGGCGGGGCGGTGACGGCCTGGAGGGCGGCGCTCAGTGCTCGGGCCTGTGCCGGCGACTGTGGAGCGTCGGCGAGGGGGATGGCGCTGTCGTCGTAGTGCAGCAGCACGACGCCGTCCTGCAGGGTGACGGCGTGGAAGGCCCCGCCGGGGAGCCGCACGCCGGGCCGGCCGTCGACGTCGGCCAGCGGCGGCAGCACCAGGCCGGTGGCCGCCTGGGCGGCGGCGAGCTGGCGGCGTAGGGTCTGCTGCTCGCGTTCGGCCATCTCCAGCCGGGTTTCGGCGGTGGCTTGGCCCAGGCGGGCCTGGTCCCTCTGGGTCTGTAGCCGGTCGCGTTCTTCGTGGGAGCGGCGCTGTTGTTCGGCCAGCTCGTCGCGTACCGCGCGAGTTTCGGCGCGGGCCTGCTCGACGCTGGTGGTGGCCTGGTCGAGCTGCTGCCGGGTGGTGGCCAGGTACTCGGTGGCCTGCTCCAGGTGTTCGGTCAGCCGGCGGGTGTCGGTGCGGGCCTGGTGCAGCTGACGGTCGCGCTCGGCCAGGGCTGCGGCGCGCTCTTCGGCCAGGTCGGTCGCACGCGACAGCTCGGCGCCCAGGGCGCGCAGCTGCTCGGCTTGGCGCCTGGTCAGGGACTGCTCGTCGTGCAGCTGGGCGGTGAGCTGGCCGATTTGCATGCCCAGGCGTTCGGCGTTGGCGCGGGCTTCGCCGTGGATGCGGTCGCGGTGTTCCTCGGCGGTGCGCTGGGCGTGCAGGGCCTCCTGCCGGTCGTGCAGGGCGGCGTCGCGTTCCTGCTCGGCCGTCTGGCGCGCGGCGTGGGCGGCGCGCATCGCGGTGCGGGCCTGCTCGGCGTCCTGGTCGGCCTGCTGCACCCGCTCTTCGGCCTGGCCCAGCTGGCTGGTGATGGCCTCCCCGACCTGCGCGAGGTGTGCGCCCAGCTGGCGCAGATCCTCGCGTTCGGCGGCCAGCTGGGCGTCGCGCTGGTCCAGCCGGGCGCGGAGCTGGCCGGCCTCGGCGGCAAAAGTGCTGGCCGCGGTGTGCGTGGCCACCGCGGCGGGGGCGCTGTCGGCGGCCCGGCTGGCCTCGTTGCCGCACAGCTTGCAGCAGTACTTGCTGGGCCGGCCGCCCTTGCCGGGCTCGCGTTCGGGCTTGGCGCGGCCGCAGCCGGGCCGGGCGCACTGCCGTAGCACATCGTTGGTGTCGACGGCCAGGCAGTCGCGGGTGTGGCCGCGGCCGCCGCGCGGCGGCGCGTCCGGGTTAGGCCCGGTGGGCTCCGGGGGCTGCCCCCACGGCTCCGGCTGAGGACGGACCGGCGGCGCCGTCGGGCCGATGGCCGGTGCGGCGGGGCCGGGGCGGTGCCGGCTCGGGGTGGGGGTCGGCTCGCCCGGCTCGAAGCTCTCTGTCACGCAAGCGAATTTAGCATCAGCACATGCTCTGCTAATCACGGTTTCGCATATCGCCTGTGTGTTTTATTTATGATCACCGAGAAGTGGAGTTCTCAAAGATCATCACTGCTAGGGTGGCTTCCATGATCGAGTCCGACACGGCCTCCGGGCCGGGATCCCGCCCGCTCCCCGTGACCGCCTTCCCCGCCTCCGCCGCCGGACTGGCGCCAGCCGCCGCCGCGGCGGTCGCGCCCGCGCGCGACCCGTATCTGCTCTATCTGGGACGCCTGGGCAGCGCCGACTCTCGCCGCGCCATGCAGATCTGCCTGGACCACATCACCCGCATGCTCACCGGCGACCGGCTCGACGACGCCACCGTCACCGGGCAGGGCCAGCCGTGGCACCACCTGCGCTACGAGCACACCGCCTGGATCCGCGAGCAGATCGACCAGATGGACTGGTCCCCCGCCTACCGCAACAAGCACCTGGCCGCGCTGCGCGGCGTGCTCAAGGAAGCCTGGAAACTCGGCCTGCTCAGCACCGACGACCACCAGCGGGCCGTCGCCCTGGCCCCGTTCGCCGGCCACCGCGAGCCGGCCGGCCAGCACGTCCCCGACACCGTCATCGGCGCCCTCATCGCCGCCTGCGACGCCGACCGCTCCCCCACCGGCACACCCACCGGCGCCGGACTGCGGGACGCGGCCATCATCGCCATCCTGGACGCCTGCGGTCTGCGCCGCGCCGAACTGGTCGCCCTGGCCTACGCCGACTACGACCGGGCCCGGCGCATGCTCACTGTCATCGGCAAAGGCGACAAACAACGCCGCATCCCGGTCAACACCTTCGCCGCCCGCCGCCTGGAGGCTTGGCTCGCCCGCCGCGGCACCCACCGCGGCCCGCTGTTCCCCCGCCTGACCCGCGGCGGCACCGTGCGCACCAGCCCCGACGGCCGCCCCTGGCAGATGAACCCCCAGGCCGTGCGCGACATCCTGGCCAAACGCACCGAACAAGCCGCCACCACCCCGGTCCGGCCGCACGACCTGCGCCGCACCTTCATCTCCAACCTCCTGCCGCAGGCCGACGCCATCATGACCGCCCGCCTGGCCGGCCACGCCAGCCCCAGTACCACCCTCGGCTACGACGTCCGCCCCGACGAAGAAGCCCGCGACGCCGTCGAACGACTCCGCGTCCCCACCGTCGCGCCGCTACTGTCCGAAACGTCCGCTGACCAGCGGCCTCCCGCCGCACCGTGACGCGGACACCGCGCCAAGCCCGGCGTCGGCCTGCGGGCGATCCCGCTCGTATTGGCCTCTGGGGAGGATCGGACCGGATTTTGGCGGTAGCACTCTCTGTGACATGGCGTCCTCCTCGCCGGGTAGCCCCGGTGCATTGC
>NZ_JBFANM010000141.1:0-16460 GCF_040674815.1 Nonomuraea sp. NPDC049709 | reverse complement strand
CAGCCCCAGCGCAATCGGCGACATCGCACGCGCCGCTCTTGTCCTCACGCATTTCGAGCACAACTACCTACCGGCAATTCGCTGAGATCACGTCATTGAGTCCTTTGTCGACGACATCGACGGCAGCGACGCTGAAGGAACTACCCGGTTCGCCCTCGACGGCACGAACTACGAGATCGATCTTTCGGGCGCGAACAGGGACAAGCTGGAGAAGGTTCTAGGGCGCGTATTGAGTTGTGATCAGATCAGACGCTCGACGGTGTTGCGATCCTGGTAGACCTCTGCGTCGTGGCTGACCGGCCGGCCGCCCCTGCCACCCTTGTTCTTCCGGTTGGCGACCTGGTCCTTCTTCTTCGGGATGACGGCTTTGATGTGGCGTTTGCGGAGGTAGGCGCGGTTGCCGCGGGAGGAGTAGGCCTTGTCCGCGGCGACCCGGTCAGGCCTGGTACGCGGACGGCCGATGGGCCCGCGGATGCGTACCTTCTTGAGCACGGGGATGAACTGCGGGCTATCGGCGGCCTGTCTCGCGGTCAGCACGAACGCCAGCGGACGGCACCTGCGATCGGCGGCGAGGTGGACCTTGCTCCTCTGCCCGCCCCTCGATCGTCCGAGCAGGGCGGCCTTCAACCGGAGCTTGCGCCGGCACCGGATGCGCCGTCGTTCTTCCCTCTCGGGGTCCTCTGCGCGGCTCTGCCCGTCTCCTTCCGAGCCGCCCCCTTTTGCCGGGCCTTCTCCTGCTCGGCGGCCTTCTCCAGGGCGGTGACGACGTCCTGGTCGAGGTGCATCCCGGCAGCGTCGTGGTGAGCCCGCGCGGTCGTGGAGTCCACGCTGACCAGGGACAAGTCCACCTCGCCCCGCTTTGCGGCTTCCGCGATCATGCCCTCCAGCAGAGCTTCGAAGACACCGGCGTCCCTCCACTGCCGGAAGCGGTTGTGGACGGTCGACCAGGCACCGAACTCCACCGGCATCTCCCGCCACTGCCCGCCCGTCCGGAACCGCCAGATCACGCCCTCGAACTGCTGCCGCAGCCGCTCGGGGTACGGGCCGAACCCACCGATCGGCAGGTAGGGCTCGATGAACTCCCATTCCACATCCGTCAATTGCACTCGCGTCACGCAAAACGATCTACCGGATCGGGCTCCGAAACGAGGGCGGATCCCGCAGATTGATCACAACCAAATACACGCCCTAGCGCCGTTCATTAGCAAGGCTCGTCCCGTGCGTGCCGAGCGTCCAGGCCGGGGCCGGCGGGTAGTTGGTGGCAGCACTCGCGCCATGGGCCGCGAGCAGTCCGCCAACATTCGGCAATGGGCTAAGTCCCGCGGCCTGCCGGTGAGCGAGCGGGGCCGGATCGCCTCCAGCCTCGTCGAACAGTACGAAGCCGCGCACTAGCGAAGAGAAGCATGCGGGCCCGCTGTGGAGACGCTGGCGATCGCGCCTGGCGACACTAGTGGGCCACGCAGCGACGAGGCACGCTCATGACGAGTTATGAACCTCCACACGGCTGACCGGAAAATCGACCCCTCAGCCGGGCAGGCGGCAGCGAACCCCAGCAAGGGTTCGTCGGCCAGGGCTGATCGGGACCGGTATGAGTCAGGCGGCTCGCGACCTCCGGGCTGGTCCCAGGGATCTCATCCAGCCGGGCCACCGTGTCCATCGCCGACAACGCGACCTCCCTGGGATGGGCGTCGGAGTCGAGCTCGGCGGGCTGGACGTCGGGCATGCCGGTGATCCGCGCCTCGATCCGGGCGGCGAGCCGGGCGATCTGCGCGTCCAGGCCGTCGATTTGAGCCAGCAGCTGCGCGGTGAGCTCGCCATGGTGGTCATCGAAGCGCCCGTTCAGCGCTTCCACCGAGGCGGGAATCTTCCCCCGGCGCCAGACTTTTTTGCGACATCAAAGCCGTCTCATGCGGCGTCGGCGTCGGCGAGCAACCCGCCCCGATTTTCACGCCCGGTGTGGCGTCCCGAAAGGGCCAGGGGGACCTTTTCAGGAAGATCAGCTTCTCGTGCAGCTCGGCGTTCTCCTGCTCCCGCTCCCGGATCCTGGCTCGCTCCGGCCCGGAGACCGGCGGCTGCTTGTCCTGTGCGCTCGTGATCCGGTGCCGGTTCACCCAGTTGCTCAGGGTGCTGGCGTTGATGTCGAACTCGCGCGCCACCGACGCGACCGTTCGATCGCTCTCCAACATCATGCGGACGGCTTCCTCCTTGAACTCCGGCGCGAACTGCTTTCGACGCTTTGCCACGTACTCACCTCCTCCAGACTTCTGTCAGCTTATGTAGCAGACGGTCCGGAATCTGCTGGCCGCCTCACAAGTCGGATCAGCTTGTAGATCGTTAAGGTCATCGTGTGCGCGTCCGTCAGTACGTCTACTTCGTTATAAAGAGCGACAGCCTCACGGCTGTGGAGATGTCGGCTCGGATCGGCTTGGACCCGGACGAAGTCATGATCCAAGGGAGCCGGAGCATGCAGCCGCTCCGTCCAGCCGTGCATGCCTGGAAGGTTGCGTGCCGCGATCCCGGATTGACCGTCGATGAGATGATCTCTCGTGTGGTTGACCGGCTTGAGCCGTTCAGTGAGGCGATCGGCGGGCTTGTGGAGGAGTTGAACCGCGGTCACAGCGGTTCATGTGCCGTTTTGCAGGTCGTTCGCTACTTCGACGACGAGGAAGGGGAGGTGGAGGACCTGCGTTCGCCGGACCCGGCCTTTGAGAAGGTATCGGGGCAGCATCAACTGCTCGGCTGGCACTTGGACGGCCGAGTACTGCGGTTCTTGTTCTCGACCCAAGCCGAGCTTGATGTGGATGAATACGGCTAATGGGACCGCCAGGTGGAGATGATGCGATCGTGCCGGCTGTCGCCTAAAAGCCGATCGGTCGAGCGGTGCGACGCGATGATGCCTTGCAGATAGAGGAGCCTCAGCAGGGAGCGCAGCTCCGCCACCCGGCCCCCTTGGCCGATCCTGCCGAGATGCGCTCGCACTCGCGTAGCCGGAAGGCGTTGATGTCGGCTCCCGTCAGCGCCGCGGGCGCGAAGCCGTTCCCGATCGTCGCCTGTTCCTGCAGGAAGCGGCGAGCCATGAACGCCATGCCGCGCGCGGCCACGAATGCACGGAACCCTTCGTAGCGATCCACTGGACCTCTTCGACTCACTTACGAGTTGAGGCAGCAGAAAGGTTGAAACCACAACGTATTGAACGCGTTCCACGGGACCACGATGACCGTCTGACGGAAGCAACGTACCCAGACAGACACGCACTGGCGGAATGGTGCGGCGGCGGCATCGTGGACTAAAGCGCCTAACAGAATGATCTTTGTTGTGCTTTGATCTCTCGCTGTGACCGAGCGAGAGAAGCGCGGGTGGCCAAGCTGAAGCCGTGGGAGGTCAGCGACGAGCTGTGGGCGGTGATCGAGCCGCTTGTGCCGCAGCGTCAGCGCCGGTTCCGGCAGCCGGGACGTAAACGGCTGGATGACCGGCTGGCGTTGCAGGGCATCCTGTTCGTGCTGCACACCGGGATCGCCTGGGAGCACCTGCCGCAGGAACTGGGCTACGGCTCGGGCATGACGTGCTGGCGGCGGCTGGCCGAGTGGAACAAGGCCGGCGTGTGGCAGCGGCTGCACGAGGTCCTGCTCGATCGGCTGCGGCCGCCGACGCCCTCGACCTCTCCCGGGCCGCGGTGGACTCCTCGCAGATCAGAGCGTCAAAAGGGGGGCGCAGACCGGCCCGTCCCCGGTCGATCGAGGGCGGGCCGGCAGCAAGCATCACTTGATCACCGAATCCACCGGCATCCCGCTCGCGGTGATCCTGACCGGCGCCAACCGCGGGCGACGTCACCCAGCTACGCCCGCTGCTGGACGCCATCCCGAAGGTACGCGGCAAGCGCGGCCGGCCCCGCCAGCGTCCCGACGTGGTACTCGCCGACCGCGGCTACGACCACGACAAGTACCGCGCCTTGGTGCGCGAGCTGCAGATCCGCCCGCTGATCGCCCGCCGCGGCACTGAACACGGCTCCGGCCTGGGCAAACAGCGATGGGTCGTCGAGCAGACCTTCGCCCTGCTGCACGCCTTCCGCCGCCTGCGCATCCGCTGGGAGATCCGTGCCGACATCCACGAAGCCTTCCTCAAACTCGCTTGCGCGCCCATCTGCTGGCGACGGCTCACCTCATTGCGTTAGGCGCTCTTAGAGGCCAAGGACACGCTGGCCGATCTGATCACCGCGGCGTTGGAGGAACCGGTCCGAGGAGGCTTGCAGCCTGATGGTCAACGGGCGGCCAGCAGCGCCGTCATCAGGCCTGCCTCAACCGCCAGATAGAACCCCGTGGGATAGCACCGCGACGGCCGCTCCAACAGCATGGCGACGACCCGGCCCGCGGCCATCCCGCCCAGCGCTAGCGCCACCGCCACCAGTACGCCGTCCCGCAGTGTGCCCGCGTCGACGGCGGCCAGCGCCAGTGCCGCCGCCGTCGCCAGGCCGAACCCCCATACACTGCCCGCACCTCGTTGCGGCCGTCCGCAGAGGTTACGCGGAGGCCGAACTGCGCCACCAACTTCCCTGGCGCGACCAGGCCATATACACCCATCCCCGCGAAGAAGACCGCCACCACACCGATGATCACATCCGACATGCCCGAAGCCTGACATCCGGTTGCCTCGCCCGCCATTACCTGACGCGTAGTCACAATTGCCGCATCACCTGCGTCACCGGCCAGCAGCAACGCCAGGTCTCCAAGGCCATCAAGAACGGCCGCAACAAGGGGCGTCCGGCACATGACCGGCGCGCCGGATGCCCATCTCGCATCGCTGGGGGGGCCCTCGGGGTATCCGTCGCCCATCATGGCGTGGTCGGACTCACTGCGGTAGACGTGCTGGTGGCCGTTCCCGGCGTCGATGTCGCGCGTCCTCAGCGCTCGCCGGCGTGCCCGCGACCGCCAGCCCGGACGGAGGGAATACCAGCGACGTACGCCAGTACGATCCCAGGTCCGGCCAGAGCGCCGCCGCGGCCGTAGGTGTGGTTGGCGCGCATTGCCCTGGCCTGTCCGGGCGCGAGGGTGGGGTGGCAGCGACAGCGGGCCTGGATGGAGGTCTTCTCGTCCGCGCTGATCACGTATTCGTCCGCGCCGAGCGGTTCGCCGTCGAAGGTGCGGGCGTATAAGTCCAGGATGCGTTCGGCCTTGACGCGGAAGTCGGGGTCGGTGATGAAGATCCAGGAGCGGTGCTGCCAGGGCTTGATCGCATCCTGGGCCAGCCAGCGACGCACGGTGGAGGCCGACACGAACGTGGCGATGCCCCGCTCCATGGCTTCGCGGGCCAGGTTGCCAGCACGGTGACCTGGGCGGTTTGCAGCGCGGTGAATGCGCGCGGGCGGCCGAGGCGCCCTGCGGTCGGACAGACCCGGCAGCCCCTGCTCGGCGAACCGGCCCCGCCAGGTGCGCACCGTGTCCAGGTGCAGGCCCGTCTCACGGGCGACGCGCGCGTTGGAGCGCCCGCGCGCCGCGTGTAGGACGACCTGCGCACGCAGGCGCAACCGATGCTCGGTCTTGTGCCCGTAGGCCATCTTCTTCAGCCGCTTGCGCTCGGCGGCGGTCGGCGCTACCGGGCGGGCCGGGGCAACGGGCATGAGACGAGGGCCGATCGAGAGGTAGCCGGTAGTCGGACGGCTGTCTTGTCCGTTACTGCGCGCGGGTGGTCGGGCCTGCCGGACCTGATCACGGCTGTTGGGTCAGCTCTCGGCGAGCCGCGCCTTCTTGACCTTGTTGCCGCAGGTGTTCATGGAACACCAACGGCGATTGGCTCCGCGGCTGGTGTCAAGGAAGAGCCCCGCGCATCCGGGGCCTTCGCAGTTCTTGATGCGGCTGCGGTCGGGGCCCCCGAGGATGTGGATGGCATCCGTGGCCAGGACCCCGAGGGCGTCACCGACAGGCGTCGTCCTGGTCAGGCGCCATCCTGCGAGATCGTGTTCGAGCACGGCCGTCGCGTGCCCAGCGGCCGCGACCGTGTTGAGAGTGCGGACATCCTGCGAATCGGGCTGTTCACCTGCGGCGATCGCCGACCCGATTCGGTAGATCGCCTCGCGCAGCTCGACGGCGTCCTTCAGATCGGCTGGCGACACGTACGTGGCGTCGAGCCCTGTGGCCTGCAGCCACATCTTCAGTCGTGCGGGGTCAGTCAGCCGCTCTCGCGGCGCCATGCTGGCTCGATCGCTGATGGTGGCAGTGAACCGGAACGCCAGGACCTCGTTGTCCATTCGGAACACACGACGTACGTCCTCGGTCATGCCAACCTCCGCAGTGAGCGACTAAACCTTTCGAACCGTCTTAGCCGGTTCGACATGATGGTATCCCTCATGACATCGTGGAACCGTCTTAGACAGTTCATTGAGAGGGTTCTCCGCATGAGCAACATCGCGGTCATCGGTCTGGGAGCAATGGGGAGGTCCATCGCGCGCAACCTCCTGAAGGCCGGCTACGACGTCGTGGTGTGCAACCGCTCCGACGGGCCCGCGGACGAACTTGTCGCGGCGGGTGCCCGGCGAGCCGCCTCGGTCGCAGAGGCCATGCACTCGCCGGTGGTCTTCTCGGCCCTGGCCGACGACCGGGCCGTCGCCGAGACGTTCATCGACTCCGGTGTTCTCGCTCAGGCCCAGGGCGGGACCGTTCACGTCAACCTCGCCACGGTGAGCATCGGCCTGGCCCGCCGGGCCGGCGCAGCGCACGCCGAGCATGGTGTCGGGTACGTCGCGGCACCCGTCTTCGGCCGTGTTCCGGTCGCCGAAGCCGGGGCACTCAACATCCTGGCAGCGGGTGAACTGCTGCAGGCTGTCTTCGATCAGGCCATCGCCGACGGTTGCGGGGCGGACGACTGGGCGGCCATCGCGGAACAACAGCCGCGGTGACCGCCGAAGACCAATGACACCGTGACCGCGGCCTGACGATCGCGCCACGAGGCAGCTCTTCGCGTCCTGGTGCCGTTGACGCGCTCGCGGGTGGGCTCATCGCCACCCCTGACATCTGACGAGGCGACACGCACACCACTGGAACCGAAGTCAACTCCCGAAGGACTTCCGGAGCCGACCACTTAGTACCGCGGGAATCCGGGCCTGTCCGCGGACGATCCGAACGACGGCTGGATGGTCCGTTAGCGGGCCGGCGAGGGACGCGGCGCCCGTTCCTGGTGCGACCGTGCGGAGGAGGCAGAGTTGCCTGTCAATTGTCCCGGCAGGCGGGCGGGCGCGCAGGACCGCGGCGCTGCGCCTGGTACGGGTGGAGCGCACCCGCCGCGGCTGCTGGGCGGCGGGCCAGTGGGAGCGTGCCCTCAGCTGATCGGGACGGCGGCGGGCCCGGCCGATCGCCGCGTGAGGTGTGCGAGCCGACGCCACTGGTCGAGCGGGAGCGTAGCTGGATGCTCGGGCAGCGCCTGGAGACACACATGGTCGGCACCTGCTGCCAGGTGTGCGCTGACCCGTGTCGCGATCTCGTCGTCGCCGATCGCGACCAGTGCGCTGACCAGGCGGTCGCTTCCGCCGTCGGCGAAGTCGGCGTCGTCGAACCCGAGCCGCCGCCAGCTCGCCCGGTAGGGTGCGCCGGGAAGGTATCCGGCGATGTGAGCGCGTGCCCTGGCCCGGGCCTCGTCGGCTCTCACTCCGGTGACCACGGCCTGTTCGACGATCAGGACGCGGTCCGGCCCCAGCACCGCGCGGGCCTCGGCAGTGTGCTCCGGTGTGACCAGGTAGGAAAAGGCCCCGGCCGACTGGTCCCGCGCCAGTTCGAGGGCCCGTGGGCCGAGCGCCGCGAGCACCCGGGGCGGCTGGGGCGCCGGACCGCCGTCGACCGCGGCCAGTTCGAGTACGGGATCGGGCTCGTCCAAGCGGTCGAGGTGTTCGCGAAGTGCGGTCAAAGGCCGTTCGTAGCGCAGACCCAGCACACCCTCGACGAGCCGGGCGTGGGACGTGCCGAGGCCCAGCACGAAACGGCCGGGATGGGCGTCGAGCAGCGCCCGCGCCTGCGACCTGATCACCCGGGGGTGGCGTCCCCAGATCACCGTGATGCCCGTTCCCACGACCAGCGAAGCGGTGGCGTCCAGCAGCGTGGACGCCTCCATGAACGAGTCGCGGACCAGCCCCTCGCTCAGCCACAAGGCGCCGTAGCCGAGAGTCTCGACCTCGGCGGCGGCTTCGGCGGACGCCGCTGGTGACCGTAGGTCCATGCCGGGCACCCACACTCCTACCGCGCCGATGAAGGGCAGGGTCGACTTCATGAACGAACTCCTCACTAGTATCTGGAGTGGCGCTCCACATAGTAACGGAGTGTCGCTCCGGTACGATGAGGAGAGGCAACGACGTGATGACCGAGCACCCCAGGCGCAGCGACGCGCGCCGCAACCGAGCTCGCCTGATCGAGGCGGCAACGGTGCTCTTCGACGAGGTCGGCATCGAGTTGGCCACGATGAACGACATCGCCCGCCGTGCGGGAGTGGGACCCGGGACGCTGTGGCGCCACTTCCCCGACAAGGAGGCGCTGACGGCCGAAATCGTCGGCCAAAGTCTGGACGGCCTCGCCGCGCTGGCCGTCGAACTACTCGACGAGCCGGAATCGCGGGACATCCTGCGCGAGTGGACTTCCGCCCTCGTCCGGCACATCACCCGCTACCGCGGGATCGCCACCAGTTACGCGCGGGCAACACGCACGGGGGAAGGCCCGCTGGGCGCCCGCTGTCTGGCCGTCGAACAGGCCGCCACCGAGTTGGTGCAACACGCACGAGCCCGCGGCCAGGCCCGAGACGACCTGACCGGCTTCGAACTGATCGAGATGGCTACGGCCGTCGCCTGGGTAAACGAGACGACCGCCCCGCCGGACATCGCCGAACGGCTCCTCGACCTGGTCTTCGAGGGCCTGCGTCCACGCTGAACGAATCATCGACGAGGTCACCGGGCGGGTCGGTGATAGCGGGCACCTGGGCCAGCGCGGTCCAGCCAGTGCACGTGCTCGGCCAGCGGGACCCCGGGTGCGGTCGGCACGCCCAGCCCCACCATGGCCAGCGCCGCCAGCTCCGGCCGGTCGCCGAGCTCGGGAACCGCCTCCTTGTAGATCCGGCGCAGCGCCGCGGGTTCCGCTCCGACGCGTTCCAGCAGCAGCGCGATCAGGAAGCGCAGTTCGCCACGTATCCGTGGCGGCGGGTCCTGGGCGAGCACGCCGGACAGCAGGTCGATCATGTTCGCCGAGTCCAGGCTCCTGGTCGCCGCCCAGCCCAGCTTCACCGCCAGTTCGCCGCCCCCGTTCCCCGTCCAGCGGTGCGTGGCGCAGCACATCGTTCACCAAGCGGACCGCCTCGCTGTCGTGGCCAAGCGCGACGGCCTGGGCGGCGGCCTGCTCCGCCACGCGCACCCATGCCTCGACCTGGCCGGCGTTGCGCAGGTGGCGGGCCAGTTGCCCGAGCGGTTCGACGACGGCGGCAGCGCGGGCATGCAGGTCCTGCCGCCGGGACAGCGGGATGTTGTCGTAGACCGCCTGCACGGCCAGGATGTGCCTGAAGCCCACCAGCTCGGCCTGCTCAACGAACATCCCGCTGGCCAGCGCCTCGTCCAGCCCGGTCAGCGAGCCTCCTCGCGATCGTGGCCATGGTGGGGCCGAACGTCGCGCTCGTGGCCAACGCCGCCACCTTCGCCGTCTCGGCAGCGGTGACCCGAGCTTTCGTCCACCTCCGACCGGCGTCCGCCTCCGAGCACGGGAACACCCGTCCCACCCGCACAGCACTGGGCGGCATCCGCATGGTCCGGACCAACCGTCGGCTGCGCTATTTCGCCACCCTGTCGTGGCTGTACTCGTCCTTCGTGGGTTCCGGAGGCACTGGCGGTGCCGTACTTCGCCCAGATCGGAGAGAGCACCGCCTACGCCGGGTTCCTCATGGCCGCCGACCCCACCTGCTCCGCCGCGGGAACCCTGTTGATCACCAGGCTCGAACCTGAGGCGAGCCGTGCGCGCCCCGATGGCGCTGGCCGTAGGCGTCCCCCCGCTGTTGTCCGCCCTCCAGCCGGACCTGCCGCTTGCCCTGGTCCTGCTGGGGGCCACCGGATTCCTGTCGAGTTACATGGTCCTGGCCCACACCGCTTTCATCAGAACGGCCCCGGACAACCGCCACGGCCAGGTGATCGGCATCGGCTCGGCGGGTCTGATCGGAGGCCAAGGACTGGGCGTCCTGCTGGCCGGCCTGCTGGACGACTCGCTGGGCGCCCACCTCGCGATCGCCGTCTGCGCAGCCGCCGGCACCCTGACCGCCATCGCCATCACGGCCTCCGGCCGCCGCACCTGACGGACCGGCGGGCGTGCCGTCGAGAGCCTCCAGCCCGGCACCGCCGACTATCACCAGATGATCGTCGGCCACCGTCGGTCTGCCTGATCCTTCGAGCTCCCACCTCTGCTGCCCATCTCCTCTGTCACACCCGGAGTCTCCTCGCCCGTGTCGATGACGACCAGGCCGGAGGTGAGAGCGGGGGCCACTGCGAACGCATGAGATCCAGTCGTCGTGACCTGCGGATGGTCGCAGTGCTGCTGACGCCACCGGGTGGCCGCTCACCTCTGGCACGCCGATCGAGCGTGGTCACCAGTGACCGTCTCGTCTCGCCACGACACGCCGGGCACCTCGAGGACCACCGTCCGGCGGGCGCGCCCCCGCACCGACGCCTTTTCCTGTTCCGAAGATCGTGTCGCCGAAGCCCTTGATCGCCGACATGATCGAGTCCAGCACTCCCCGGAAATCTCCGATCAGCAGCCGGACGACATGATTTCCTCCAGCGCGCCTTGGCCGAGCAAGGTAAAAGCTGAAGGGCTCCAGGTCGGTGGCCTCGCCGCCCTCGGTGCACTCGATCACGGTGCAAATGCCCTGGCAGGCGTCGGGAGCTCCATCGCGCCTGAACCACCTGACGCGGATGTTGGCGTTGAAGCCCACGATCTGCGAGGCCCTCCGGATCTTCTCCTGGCCGGGATCCGGCGTGAAGACCGGGTCGTCGGTCCTTTTGCGGCGGCCTTCAGTCTCGATCTGCCACGTCCACCCGGTCACGACGGAGCCTCCGTAGCCCTCCTCGTCGTCAAAGTCGCCGTCCTCTTCCGCGTTACCGCTCGAACGACGTCAGGCCCTTCCCCGGGATCCAGATCGGATCGGCCGTGCCCGGCGCAGACGTGTCCACGTCCAGCCGCCAGTCACGCACGAGAAGACTCCGCATGATCGTTCTCTTCAGTGCATGCGAAAGCGCCGTCCCGCTGCAGCGGGACGGCGCTAAAGGAAAGAAGGAGAGCCAAGGAACATTCTTGGTTCGAGGTTGATCTGACCTTGACCGTTTCTGTTTACTGGAATTGCACGTGCGCCCATTTCGCATACGGCCTAATCATCGGGCACGTCGCTGCCGAAGTTCTGGAGCCCGCCGCCCGCCATGTTCCGTGAGTGTAGACGGCGCCAGCGGCGTCCGGGCTGGTCTGGCAGCCGAGGCTGAGGCGGAAGTACCCGCTTCCAGACGCGCAATAGGCGCTTCCCTTATCCGGAGCGTCAGGCATGTAGTAATTGATGCCTGCCTTGCAAACGGTGGGCGTCGCATGCGCCACCCCGGGATTGATCAGGACGAGTGTTCCTGCGGCAATGGCCAAGGCCGCTGCGAACTTTCTCATGAGTGCTCCTTGCTGAGGAACGCGCTTCCGTCGGAAGTCAACCAGGCTCAGGTATATCCGCGGTATGTTTGCCCAGACCACGGCTCGCGATCAGCGACCACCGAGCATGATAGGCACGGCAGGAACATCCCGGCCCTGGCCGCTCCTGATGGCACACCGTTGTGGACCTCCGACTCCTTGCCCGGCTCGGTACACGGCCTTAAGCCGCCCGGATCTGGGACATTCTGCGCTGCCTGCAGACCGTTGGCCTGGTAATGCTCGCCGATAGGGAGACCTCGGCGCCGGTGAGCACGTGCGCGAGCCGATACTGCCCGCTTCTCGCAAGTCAGGCCATCAAAGCTATCTTCGTTCTTCGGCGCCGCGACGCGGGATGAAAACATTCAGCGATGTCAACGCTTGAACGTTTCATCTAGAAATGTGGCGACGCGCGCCTGCCACTCGCGAGCCGACGCCAGCACAGCGGTCATCTCATGCGATCCATGGACATGTCCCGGCCAGCAGATCACTTCGGCTGGAACTTCGTGCCGTCTCAACGCTTGACCGTAGGCCTCTCCTTCGTCGCGGAGCAGGTCGTACTCGGCTACCATGATCAACGCGGGTGGCAGGCCTGACAGGTCACCAGCCAGCAAGGGTGAGGCATAGGGATGGTACCGATCCTCGCGATCGCAGTACCTGTCGATGTTGGCGGCCAGCTCATCTCGCGTCAGTACGAGCCCTTCACCCGACTGTTCGACGGGCACCCGGCTCATCGTCAGGTCGAGCACGGGGATCTCAAGGACCTGGGCGGAAAGCGATGGGCCGCCCCGGTCATGGGCCTTGAGCGCGACGGCGGCGGCCAGGTTGGCTCCCGATGAGTCGCCTCCGATCGACAGCCGCGAGGCGTCCACGTCGAGCTGGGGAGCGTGGCCGGCGACCCACTGCAGGGCCGCGTAGCAGTCGTCGACCGGCACGGGGAAGCGATGCTCCGGGGCAAGGCGATGAGCGACGGAGATCACGACACAGCCAGCGTCGGCCGCGAGACGACCGCAGACGGCGTCACGATGGGCGAGTTCACCCAGCCACCAGCCACCTCCGTGGATATAGACGTGGCAGGGCAGCGGCGTCGAACGCTCCGGCGTATAACTGCGTACCGTGATCACCCCGCCCTCCACCTGAACCTGGTGATCCATCCGAGCCACGGGAGGCGACGGCCTGGACACAGTGGCGGAGCGTTGGTCCATCCCTCGATGGATCATGGCCCGCTGCTGGCCGACCGGCACTGGCACCTCCGCCATCCGCGCACGGTTCTTCTCGATTTGGGTTAGCAGGGGGATGAGCTCTGGAAGTATCGGCACCGGTCGGCCTTTCAATAGACGCAGCAGATGGGCTAATAGATTCTCGACCGTCTCATGAAGCGACTCCAGGGCTCTGACCGGACACTTGCCGGACATCTGTTCCCGGGGACGTGAATGCGGACAGGTAGGCTCCGTGCCAGTGGAAATGCGATTGTCACTCACCGAGAACGTGGAGACGAAGCTGGCGACAAGTGCCGTGGGTGACAGGGCTCATATGTAGCCGGCGGTGAGACAGGTCGATCCGGGGGCATCTCGCGTGCCCGCCATCTAATAAAGGTGATATGTCCGGCAAGTGCCCGGTTCATTTCCTGGTCTGCAACTTCGCAACACTCTACAGTGAACTCATTTAAGGCCGTCATGGCGCCCGTGCGCGAGTCGTCGGCCTTGTTCGAGCAGCAGCCGTGCAACAACCCGCCCAAGTGTTCATTCCTGCGAAACGACGAGAAAGAGAGCGCATCGTGAAACTCATCGCATGCCGCAGACGGGTCAGCTTGGTGCTAACCGTCGGCGCGATCTTCCTCGGGACGGCAATCCCTGCAGCCGCCGCGAGCACCGATTCGTCGACGATCCCCGACTCTGCCTTGCTGGCGGCGTCCGAACTGCCGATCACCAACGGGGGCGGCACCTGGACCGGGCCCAGTGTGAGGCTCGTCCAGCTCACCTTCAACATGTGCACAGCAAAGCCCGCCCGCTCCAGAGAGATCGCGCAAGTGTCCTACGGAAGGGTGCCGTCCACGGGCTACGGCGGGGCCTACGCCACGGTGGTGACCTTCGATAGCGCAGCCGACGCCGCCCGAGCCCGTGCGAAGTGGGCTGATGACCTGGCCACCTGTGCGGCGCGTTTCCCGCGCACGGATGAGGAGGGTCGGCTTTACGTGCAGGGCGTCGACCGGGTGAGCCAGGTCGACGGTGTCGATGTGTACGGGATGCGCGTCGGGGCCAGCTTCTATATCGAGGCGCCGGTAAATCTCTATGGCGAATCGTTCGTCGTAGCGAGCGGACGTACGCTCTACATCGTCGAGGTGCCTGACAACGTGACGTCGGCGACGCACGCGCCGATGCCGATGGCGGCGACGGTAGCAGCGGTCAAGCGGCGCCTTGCGGCGGTCGGCTGACCGGCCGCAAAACCGAGCTGATCACCGGATCTCGTACCTGCTGCGCCGGGCTTCAGGAAAATCGCGCCGCGGTGTGCCCCAAGCAGATCCTGCTTTTCATCGCCAAAGAAAACCGATCAGCCGAATCATCAGCAAAAGGAGTCCCCTCATCCGCGTTATCCCTCGGCGTGCCATCGCGGCAGTGGCGCAGCTTCGGCCCTGGCCGTCGCGACCGGACCGGCAGGCGCCGCGACTGGATAGCGCACCCTCCAGGGATCGGGGCACATCACGCTGGTCGTGGACCCGAAGGCCAGCTGCATCAGTAGCAGCTTCGCGTTCTCATCGGTCGCTCACAACACCAACGTGTCCGTCACCGTCACACCGGCTTCCGGTGTGACGGCATCGGCGGGTTCCCGCC
Organism: Nonomuraea sp. NPDC049709; assembly: GCF_040674815.1. Classification (NCBI taxonomy): domain Bacteria; kingdom Bacillati; phylum Actinomycetota; class Actinomycetes; order Streptosporangiales; family Streptosporangiaceae; genus Nonomuraea; species Nonomuraea sp. NPDC049709. Next base: position 1,963 of record NZ_JBFANM010000141.1, on the reverse strand, counting down.
ACAGCGTCAAGGTGCCGTCCTGACAGGCGCATACCGGCCGAACTGGCCTTGGGGCCGCGGAGCCCGAGGGATTTCGCCCTCGGGCTCTCCGTTCGACGTTGTTCGGGATCACGGGGATGACGCTGCGTTCCTTTCGGACAAGAGGACAGGTCCAGCAGGCCGGTCAGCTCCTTGCAGGTGGGCGTCGAGGCTCCACTGCCGTTTCGGGTCGCGACCCTTGACGACTTGGTAGATGGCCTCGATCGCTTCATGGCATCTCCGGCCTGGCCGGAACCCCGTAACTCCTGGGCTGGTTGGAGCGGGCGTTATCTCCCAGGCCATCCTCGGGCTTGGCGGCGTGGGCAAGAGCGAGCTGGCCCTGCAGTACGCGCATCGACATCGAGCCGACTACCGGTTGGTGTGGTGGATGGAGGCCGACAGCCCTGCCCAGATTCAAGCGGGCCTGGCCGGGCTGGCCGGAGCGCTGGTCGCGGGTATCGACTCTGTGGCCGCCGAGCAGGCCACCACAGAGGAGCCCGCTGCCTGGGCGCTGGCCTGGCTGAATAGCCGCACCGGTTGGCTGGTCATCTTCGACAACGTCGAAGAGGCCGCCGACATCGACCTGTACCTGGCCCGGCTCGCGCGGGCATGTGCTGATCACCACCCGGCGCGACATCGGCTGGCCGCAACGCGGCATCACGCCGCTGCGGCTGGAGGTACTTGACCGCCCCGCTTCCATCGCCCTGCTGGCCGACCTCATCGGCCCCCCGACCACGATCCAAAGCCCGTCGACCATCCTTCAACCCTGGCCATCCGGCGATATTACGCGTCCTGGACCGGACATGCCGGGGACGCAGATGGGGCCCGCGATCAGTTCGTCGCCCTACTCCCTACATTCGAACGCGTTCTGGGGGTCGAGCATCCCACGACGCCGATGACCTGGGCTAACCACATCCGCAGGATAGGACCGGCAGGGGATCCTGCGGCCGCTTGCGACCAGTTCGCCGCCCGGCTGCCCACCATCGAGCGCGCCCGAGGCGTCGACCATCCCTCGACCCTGGCCATCCGCTACTTCATTGCGGTCTGGACGGGGAGAGCAGGGAATGCAAGCGGCGCCCGCGACCAACTGGCCGCGTTGCTTCCCATCCGCGAGCGCATCTTAGGCGTAGGGCACTCCGACGCTCGGGCCACCCGCCGTCAGCTCGCCTTTTGGGTGGACGAGGTGGGCTGACGGGAACAACGCGGGAGGCTCCTCATACCGTCGCCTGTTGGCGAATACGTCACAGTTGAATACGTCACAGTACCGGTCGGCCTGGTGATCTTGCTCCCGTGACAAGTTCCTGGGTGAGGGTCCGCGACAGGCCCATGTCACCCGTGTTCTCTTGGAGGCCTACACCTTGCCTCTCTGGAGGAACGCGCGTGCAGACGATACTCCCCTCCGCAGAAACGACTTGTCCGGCTCATGCTGCTGCTCCCATCCGACCCTCGCGAGCCGCTGTGGAACAGCGCGGCCGACGACTGCGGAGACCTCCCCACTGTCATGTCGATCCACGGATGGGTCGGCGACACCGCCAAGATGTGACCTGAAGGCGCTCCCCGCACCTGGCTGAGATGGTCCTCATCGCATTCGGCAACCCGAGCGAGGCCACCCTGCGCCTGCTGTCGCAAGCGGTCGCCCCGACCTCCCGCGCACACGCTGGGACCGGTGTCGGCGCGGCGTGGGCCGCTCGCGCCTGCGAGACCGCCATCGACGTCCTGGCCGAGGTCGACTCGTTGGAGGAGGTGCGGGAGCGGGCGAAGACCGACTGGAGTTTGGACTCCTGACGCCGAGACCACGCACTCGATCACAACGAATACGACACAGTCGCATACGTCACTGTGCCGGTCTCAGAGGGCGGTTCGCGAGTTGATGTCCCTTTGATCGCTTGCTCTGCACGAGAAGGGCTGGTCACGGGCTCGTTGCCGGGTTACGGATGCGGCTGAG
>NZ_JBFANM010000140.1:0-17009 GCF_040674815.1 Nonomuraea sp. NPDC049709 | reverse complement strand
CTGACGCGATGCCGACCCAGCACAGCCACAACCCGTCACGGGGTCCTGCCCGGACCCCGTGACACGGCGGCGGCGTTCCGGACGGGCGCCAGCAGGCCCGCACCCCACCATCCGCCCGCTGCCGGCCGAGATGTGCACGCCGTACCCGAACATCGGCTATGGGCTGGGCATGTTCGTGCAGACCACCGCATTCCAGAAGGCCGACGGGCTGAGCACCCAATGGGAAAGGCCGGGACCGGCGAAGTCGTGCCGCCAACCCGCCGCTGGATCTCGCCAGATTCTAAAATATCGTTCTAGTATCGGCAGGGAGGGTTCCACAGCCGGCAAGGGTCCCAGGAGAGGACAGCCATGGGCGTACTGGAAGGCAAAGTCGCAGTCGTCACCGGAGCGAGCAGGGGCATCGGCGCCGCGATAGCGGTAAGGCTGGCCGCTGAGGGTGCGAAGGTCGTCGCCGCCGCCCGTACCGTCGACGCGTCGCAGAGCCGCCTGGAAGGGACGATCGGCGACACCGTCGCTCGGATCGAGGCGGCCGGTGGCACCGCCTTCGCCCAGGCCACCGACCTGTCGCGGGAGCAGGACAGGCAGGCGCTCATCGAGGCGGCCGAACAGCGGTACGGCACGGTAGACATCCTGGTCAACAACGCCGCGGTCACCTACTTCACGCCGGTGTCGGACTTCACCGACCGTCGCTACCACCTGATGTTCGAGGTGCAGGTCAACGCACCCTTCCACCTCGCCCAACTGGTGATGCCCGGGATGCGGGAACGCGGCGAGGGCTGGATCCTCAACATCTCCTCCATCGCCGCCCGGCACCCGACGTTCCCGCCCGGCCCCCACGCCGGTTTCGGCGGCACGGTGTACGGCATGTGCAAGGCCGCCCTCGAACGCTTCACCACCGGCCTCGCCGCCGAGCTCTACGCCGACAACATCGCCGTGAACGCGCTGTCGCCGAACCAGGTCGTCCCCACCCCGGGCACCCTCTTCCACCGCCTCACCACCGACGACGACCCGAACGCCGAGCCTCCCACCGTCATGGCCGACGCCGCCCTGGCCCTGTGCCACCGCCCGGCCGCGGAGCTCACCGGCCGCATCGCGTACTCGCAGGACTTGCTGGCCGAACTCCAGAAGGGCTGACGCCGGGATCGCCCGCGGGCTGCCGGCCCCGTCACTCCGGGCGCGTACGGCGCTCGCGCCCTTCCCCCGCTGGGCGTCCGAGCAGCTTGTCGATGTTGCGGCGCTCGCGTTTGGTGGGCCGCCCCGCGCCCCGAGCCCGGACGGCCACCGTCACGGTCTCCTCGCGGGGAGGCGGCGGAGGGCTCTTGTCGACGTAGCACTCGGCGGCCACGGCGGCGCCGACGCGCTTGGTGATGACCCGGGAGACGACGACGATGCGTTCGCGCCCCTCGTGCCGCAGCCGGATCTCGTCACCGGCCCGGACGGCGTGCGCGGGCTTGACGCGTACCCCGTTGACCCGGACGTGGCCGCCCCGGCAGGCGTCGGACGCGATCGACCGAGTCCTGGTGAGCCGGACCGACCAGATCCAGCTGTCCACCCGCGCACTCACCTGCTCACCTGCCACTCCGACACCCTACTGAGTGCCGTGACACCCCGTCGATCGCGCAGGAGCCGAGTGTGCTGACATGCGCGTGCCGGATACGGCCGATCCGATCCCCTGTATGCGGGGCGGGTCAGACAGCGGCGTCGGTGGAGCGGCTGAGTTCCTCCCAGCCGGCCAGGTCCTGCAGCCGGGATGCGAGCTCGGCGCGAATGCCGTCGATCGCATCACTGCCCAGCACCAGCCGCAGGGGTGGGTTGCCGCTGTGGACGGCGGTGACGATGGCGCTCGCGGCCTTGGCGGGGTCGCCTGGCTCCTGGCCCCGCATCGAGTCGATGGTCGTCCGGAAGGCGCCGACGCTGCCGTGATATGCCTCAGGCACCGCGGTGACGATCTTGCTCGCGTTGATCTGGGTACGGAACGCCCCAGGTTCGACGATCATTACGCGGACGCCGAGCGGGGAGAGCTCCTGGGCGAGCGTCTGCGACAGGCCTTCCAGGGCGAACTTGCCCGCATGGTAGGCGCCGAATCCGAGGAAGGTGACTTGCCCGCCCATGGAGCTCATCTGCACGATCGTGCCGCTGCCCTGCTCGCGCAGGTGCGGCAGCACCGCCTTGGTGACCTCGGCGGCGCCGAAGAACAGCGTGTCCATCTGACTGCGCAGCTGGTCCATGTCGAGCCCCTCGACCGCGCCGAAGAGCAGGTTGCCGGCATTGTTGACCACGACGTCGATCCGGCCGTGGACGGCCAGTGTCGCCTCGACCGCATCCTTGATGGAGCCTGAGTCGGTCACGTCCAGCGTGGTGATGCTGACCTGGCCCTGGCCGAGCTCCACCAGATCGGCCAGGGCCTCCGGGCGGCGGGCGGTGGCCATCACCCGGTCGCCCGCAGCAACCGCGGCACGAACGAGCTCGCGACCGAACCCGGTGGAACAACCAGTGATCAGCCAGACCCGGGCCTGGCGGCCGGCGATGTCAGTCATGCGTGAATCTCCTCATGTGTCCGGGTCGCCGCGTGCTTCCCGCTGTCCACCAGCCTGTCCGGGGGCCGTGATCCAGATCCAACACTCGCTTTCTGCCGCGCTACAGTCAGAAGCTGTGACCCATCCTGAGCTGCGGCAACTGCGGTATTTCGTCACGGTGGCCGAGGAGCTGAGCTTCACCCGGGCAGCGGAACGCCTGAGGATCGCCCAGCAGTCACTCTCCCAGCAGATCACCGCGCTGGAGCGTCGGCTGGGGGTGCGGTTGCTCGACCGAGACAGCCGTGGCACCCGGCTGACGGCTGTCGGAGGTACGTTCGTCTCCGAGGCTCGCGCCGTCCTGGAACGCACGGATCAGGCCCTCGCCGTCCTCCAGCGGGCGCGGCGGGGCGAAATCGGCGATCTGCGCCTGGCCTTCTTGAGCACCGTCGCCAACCATCTGCTGCCGCCCATCGTCCGAGCCCTGCGCGAGCAGTTGCCGGACGTGCGCGTCACTACCGAGTCGACGGCCATCGCCACCCTCGTGGCGGGCGTCACCAGCGGGCGCCACGACGCCGCGTTCACCCGCCCACCACTGGCCGACGGCCTCGCGTCCCGAACGCTGACCAGCGAGCCCGTGTGCGCGGTCCTGCCCGAAGGCCACGTCTTGGCCGACCGCACCGAACTGGACCTGCGGGACCTGGCGGAGGAACGCTGGATCCTCACCCCGCCGGACTCATGGGAGCCCTGGCACCGGGCCTACAACGACCACTTTCACGAGGCGGGCTTCGTTCCCGACGTCGTCCACACCGACGCCAACCCCCAGAACCTCCTCGGACTGGTAGCCGCCGGCGTCGGCGTTACCCGCCTGGCTCGCTCTTCCCGGAGCCTTCGCCGTACCGGCGTCGTTTTCGTCCCCATCACCGGCGCGTACGCCCCCACCGAGGTCATCTGGCGACCGGGTAACGACAACCCCGCGCTCGTGCGTCTGCTTGAGATCGTCACCGACCTCGCGGCAACCCGTGATCTCACTCAAAGCGGATGATCGGTCTGCCTGGGCCTGACAGCGGTTCTCATGGAGTTCTCAGGCGGACTTTGTAGCACTTTGAGCTGAATTTTATGAGTATGGGGGCATGGACCACGTGCCGCCGGAGGCCGGTGCGGCCGAGGCTCCGCTAGCCCAGGGGGCCGTGGCCGGAAGGAGGGCTCGGCGGTTCGCCGTCGCGGGCGGCGTGCTTGTCGTCGTGGCGGTGCTGGCGTACTGGCTGGGAAGCAGCGGTGGGAACGGCGAAGGGACCGCGCCCAGGCCGAGTGCGACGCCGTCGCCCAGTGCGACGCTCGCGGTGCCCGACGTCTTCAAGAGGGTCGGGCCGTCGGTGGTGGTCATCCAGGCAGGGGAGTCGCTCGGAACCGGGGTGATCGCGGCCGAGGACGGGACGATCCTGACGGCGCACCACGTCGTCAAGGGCACGAAGGACGTCAACCTGACGTTCGCGGACGGCACCAAGGCGAAGGCCGTCGTCGCCTCGTCGAATCCCAAGCGTGACGTCGCGATCCTCAAGCCCGCGGAGCTGCCGGAGATCGTCGTCCCGGCGACGATCGGTGGCGGCGTGGCCGTGGGCGCCCCGGTCGTGGCGATCGGCAATCCGCTGGGCCTGACGTACAGCGTCTCCACCGGCGTCGTGTCGGGCCTGAACCGGACCGCGGAGACGGACCTGAGCGGGCTCATCCAGTTCGACGCCTCCGTGAACCCGGGCAGCTCCGGCGGTCCCCTCCTGGACGCTCGCGGCCTGGTCATCGGGATCGTCGTCTCGATCGCCGACCCGGGAGGCGACGAGGCGTTCGCCGGCATCGCGTTCGCGGTGCCGATCGGCGTGGCCCTGGGGGGTCCCGATGGTGACGGCCCGCCGGGCGAGGGACCCCTCATCTGACCGACGAGAAGGAACGCCATATGACCTCGACCAAGTCCCCCGAGCCGGCCCAGGCCCATCCACTCGAACAGGTGCTGTTCGAGGTCAAGCGAACCATCGTCGGCCAGGACATCCTGCTGGAGCGCATGGCCGTCGCGCTGATCGCCGACGGCCACCTGCTGGTGGAGGGCGTGCCGGGCCTGGCCAAGACGCTCGCGGTGCGGTCGCTGGCCGCCGCGATGGCCGGGAGTTTCCAGCGCGTCCAGTTCACCCCCGACCTGGTGCCCGCCGACCTCGTGGGTACGCGGGTCTACCACCAGCACTCCGGCGAGTTCAGGACGGAACTCGGCCCGGTGTTCGCGAACCTGCTGCTGGCCGACGAGATCAACCGCGCCCCCGCCAAGGTGCAGAGCGCCCTGCTGGAAGTGATGCAGGAACACCAGGTGACGATCGGCCGTGAGACGTTCCGGGTGCCGGAGCCGTTCCTGGTCATGGCGACGGAGAACCCGATCGAGTCGGAGGGCACGTACCCGCTGCCCGAGGCGCAGGTCGACCGGTTCATGATGAAGGTGGTCGTCGACTATCCGACGCAGGCCGAGGAGCGGGCGATCGTCGACCGGGCGCTGCGGCCGCCGGAGCCGCCGCAGCCGATGGTGACGGCCGAGGACCTGATGGCGATGCGGGTTCGCGCTCAGGAGGTGTACGTCGATCCGGCGGTCGTCGACTACGCCGTACGGCTGGTCTCCGTGACGCGCTCCCCGGCGACGGGTGGGCTCGGCGAGCTGGAACGGTACGTCACGTACGGGGCGAGCCCGCGGGCGTCCATCGCGCTCGTCACGGGCGCCCGGGCGCTGGCGTTCCTGCGCGGCCGCGACTACGTCCTGCCGCACGACCTGTCCGAGCTCGCGCTCGACGTGCTCCGTCACCGCCTCGTGCTGTCGTACGAGGCCCTCGCGGACGACGTCGACGCCGACACGATCGTCTCCAGGGTGCTCGGGGCCGTCCGGGCGCCCGACGTCGTCCTGCAGAACCGTTGAACGCGATGGCCACCGCCCCCGAGAAACTCCTGCTCCGCCTGGAGTGGAAGGTCGTCCGCAGGCTGGACGGCCGGCTACAGGGCGCCCACCGCACCACGTACCGCGGCTCCGGGATCGACTTCACCGGGCTGCGCGCGTACAGCGAGGGCGACGACGCCCGCCACATCGACTGGAACGTGACCGCACGCCTGGACGAGCCGCACCTGCGCGTGTTCACCGAGGACCGCGAGCTCACGGTGTGGCTCGTGCTCGACCGGTCGGCGTCGATGACGGCCGGGCGGCCGGGGCGCGGCAAGCACGACGTACTCGCCGAGCTCGCGCTCGTCCTCGCCCGGCTGTTCGGACGGGGCGGCAACCGCGTCGGCGCGCTGCTGTTCGACACCGGGATGCTGCGCGTCGTGCCGCCCGGCACCTCCCGGCGGCACGCGCTGCGGATCGGCGCCGAGCTGGACCGCACCTCCGCGGCGCACGGCGGCGCCACCACCGACCTGGCCGAGATGCTGGACGCGGCCGGGCGGCTCGCGCGCCGCCGCGCGCTCATCGTCGTGCTGTCGGACTTCATCGGCGAAGGCGACTGGGAACGCTCGCTCCAGCGCCTGGCCCGGCGGCACGAGGTGGTCGCCCTGCGGATCGTGGACACGGCCGACGACGTGCTGCCCGAAGCCGGGCTGATCGTGGTCGAGGACGCGGAGACCGGCGAGCAACTCGTCGTCGACTCCGCCGACCCGCTGCTCCGGGTACGCTTCCACGCCGCCGTCGACGCCCGCGACGCCCGGCTCAAGGCGGGCATGCGCCGGGCCGGGGTGCCCGTGCACCGCGTCGACACCGACCGCGACCTGGCCGAGGCGCTCGTCGAGGTCGTCGCCCGCACCCGGGACCGGTCGTCATGAGGTCGACGAAGGAGGCCTCATGACCCTGTCCTCCCCGCTGCTGCTGGCCGTCGGACTGCTCGTCACGGTGGCGCTGGCCTGGGCTGCCGTCGTCTCGGCGCGCCGCCGGGCGGCCGCCCTCGCGGCAGCCGGGGTCGCCGCGCCGGACGGCCGCCGGGCGTACCTCGGGATCGGCCTGACGGTGGCCGGCGTCGGGGTGCTCGCGATCGCCACCTCCGGACCGGCGGCCATGGTGCCGGTCCCGCGGACCTCGGGCACCGTCATCCTCGCCATGGACGTCTCCAACAGCATGGGCGCCGACGACGTCGCGCCCACCCGGCTGGCGGCGGCGCAGCGGGCGGCCCGCGCGTTCGTGGCGGCGCAGCCCGACAGCGTCGACATCGGCGTCGTCGCGTTCGAGCGGGGCGCGCACACCACCGCCCGGCCCGACGCCGACCACTCCATCGCGCTCAAGGCCATCGACCGGCTGAAGATCGCCGGCGGCACCTCGCTGGAGACGGCCATCACGGCCTCGCTGATGGCGATCACCGGCAAGGAGGTGGCCATCGACCGCGACGGCGCCGCGCCCGACCTCGGCTACTGGCCGTCGGCGACGATCGTGCTGTTCTCCGACGGCCAGAACCTGGGCCGGGACGTCGAACGCGCCGCCACCGTGGCCCAGCAGGCAGGCGTACACATCCACACCGTCGGCGTCGGCACCACGGCCGGGGCCACGGTGAAGGTGGACGGCTACCACCTGCAGACCTCGCTGGAAGAGGACACCCTCACCTTGATCGCGCAGACCACCGGCGGCGCCTACCACCCCGCCTCCGACACCGCGCGCCTCGACGGGATCGCCGACACGATCGACCTGCGGCTCACCGTCTCCGACGAGCCGCTGCCCCTCGCCGGCGGGCTGATCGGGCTCGCCCTCGCGCTGCTCACCGCAGGAGCGGCGCTCACCGTGCTCCGGTCCGGACGGGTGATCTGAATGACGTTCTCATGGCCGTGGGCGCTGCTGACCGTCCTGATCATCCCGCTGATCCTCGCCATCCGCTGGTGGGCGCTACGCCGCCGCCGGCGGGCCGCCGTCCGCGTCACCTCGATCTCACTCGTACGCACCGCGCTGCCCGGCCGTACGCGCTGGACGCGCAAGATCCCCCCGGCCCTGTTCATCACCGGACTCGCGCTGCTCGCGGTCGGCGCCGCGCGACCGCAGGCGTCGGTACCGGTGCCGCAGACGTCGGCGACGATCCTGCTCGCGCTCGACACCTCCGGCTCCATGTGCTCCACGGACGTCGACCCCAACCGCCTCACCGCCGCGCGGAAGGCCGCCGCGGAGTTCATCGAGTCGCAGCGGGGCGGGCCGCGCATCGGCCTGGTCACCTTCAACGGCTCCGCGGGCCTGGTCGTCCCGCCCACCGACGACACGGACGCGCTGACCGAGGCGCTGGACAACCTCACCGTGGCCCGTGGCACCGCGATCGGCCAGGCCATGCTCGCCTCGATCGACGCGATCGCGGAGGTCGACCCGTCGGTCGCCCCCACCGGCGCGGACCCCGGCACCGGAGGCTCCGGGGAAGGCTACGCCGGCGCCGCGATCGTCGTGCTCACCGACGGCGCGAACACCCAGGGCGTCGACCCGCAGACCGCCGCCCAGGAAGCGGCTTCGCGCCGACTCCGCGTCTTCACCATCGGCTTCGGCACCACGAACCCGGCCCCGATGGTCTGCGAGAACTCCCAGTTCGACGGCCGCGGCTTCGGCGGCTGGGGCGGCGGCTTCGGCGGGCGCGGCAGGTTCGACAGCGGCCGCAACATCCGCATGATCGACGAGCCCGCGCTCAAGCAGATAGCCCGGACCACCGGCGGCTCCTACCACCGCGCCGAGAACGCCGACCAGCTCCAGAGCGCCCTCGACACCCTCCCCGGCAGCTTCACCGTCGTCCGCCGGCAGGTCGACACTGCCGCCGCCTTCGCCGCCGGCGGCGCCGTCCTCATCACCGCGGCCCTGTCCCTCTCCCTCTGGTGGAACCGCCCCCGCACCCCGACCCGCTGACGGTCCGGCCGGGGGAGGCGTGTGCCACCGCGGCTACCCCCTCGGCCGCCCCGGGACCCCGGAGGACGTGGCACGGGACAGCAGGTCAGCCGCGGGTGCCGACCGGGACGTGCAACGACAGGTGCGTGGACAGGGCGCGGAGGAAGTCCGGGGCGTCGAAGACCGCGCCCGCGGAGGCGACGCCGGTGGTCCTGGTCCGCCCGGTGAGGATGCGGTCGACCGCCTCCACCGCGAGCGGCGCGCTGACGGCGTAGATGTCCTGACCGGTGGCGGTCACGCGGCGTTCCGCGCCGCCGGAGCGGACGAGCACGTCGACGACGAAGGTCTGCGCCGAACGGCCACGGTCGTCGACGGCGGCCGGTGCCGATGGGTCAGGAGCGCCCAGGTCCGCGGCCGCCTTGGCGGTCATGTAGGTACGTACCTCCGAGACGTCCAGGTGGCTGGGAACGGTGACGACGTCGGCCATGGTGAACTCACCGATGACGCTCTGCCGGCCGAGCGGAGCCGGGAAGGGCCACTCCAGGGTCGGCAGCGCGTCGTCGTGGTACTCCAGCCGTCCGCCGGTGAAGCGGACCCGGCGGCCACCCCGTCGCTCCCCCGAGACCACGCCCGAAGCGAGCGTTCCGGTGGTGGGGTGCCAGCTGCTCAGACCGTAGGCGACGTGCACCTCGTCCGCCGCCGTCCAGTCGCCCATCGCGGTGGTGACCAGCAGGTCGCCGAGGCCGCCGTAGAAGGCCATCGCCGGGACCACCACGGTGCCCGCGGCCGTCGCTCGGTCGGCGAAGTGCGCGAACGTGTCGACGTTCGCCTCGATCTCGGCCGCCACGTCGACATACGGGATGCCGGCCCGCAGCGCCGCCTCGACCAGCGGGCCGGCGGTCGTGGCGAAGGGCCCGGCACAGTTGATCACGGCTGCCGCGCCCTCCAGCGCCCGGTCGAGCGAGGCCGGATCATCGACCGACGCCTGCCGCGCCGCCAACCCCGGGTGGGCCGCCACCAGCGCCACCAGCTTGTCCTGGTCGCGGCCGAGGAGCAGCGGGACGTACCCACGCTCGAGCAACTCCGCGACCACGAACCGCCCGGTGTGCCCGTAGGCGCCGAACACCGCCACGTTCCGACCCGATCCCATGCCTGCTCCCGCGTTCTTCGAAGTGATTCAGTACGCAAATCCTGTCCCTGCTGGCACATCTGTGCCTAGTGTCCGAAACGACACGACCCATACAATTTCCGACATGAACTCGTTCCCGCGCTCCGTCGCGGTCGCCGCCACCGACGGGATGCTGCACTTCGAGCTGGCCCTGGCCTGCGAGGTCTTCGGCTCCGCCCCCGACGCCCTGCCAGGCCCCTGGTACGACGTCAGGGTGTGCGGCACGCAAGCCGTCCGGGTCGGCCGGTTCCAGCTGGAGCCGGACTGCGGGCTCGACTGGCTGGCGCACGCCGACACGGTGATCGTCCCCGCCCTGGCGGACGTCGACGAGGACCCGCCGGCCGACCTGGTCGAGGCGGTGCGCGTGGCCCACGAGTCGGGTGCGCGGGTGGTCTCCCTGTGCACGGGCGTGTTCGTACTCGCCGCCGCCGGCCTGCTGAACGGGCTGCGCGCGACCACGCACTGGGCCCACACCGGACAACTGGCCGCCCGCTATCCCCAGGTGGAGGTCGACCCCGACGTCCTCTACGTCGACAACGGCACCGTGCTCACCTCCGCCGGCAAGGCCGCGGCAATGGACCTGTGCCTGCACCTGGTACGCCGCGACCACGGCTCGGCGGTCGCCAACGTGGTCGCCCGCCGCCTGGTCGTGCCACCCCACCGGGCCGGCGGCCAGGCCCAGTTCGTCTCCACGCCGGTGCCCGCGCAGGACGGCCACCCCCTGGCCGAGCTGCTCACCTGGGTGATGCGCCGCCTGGACCAGCCGCTCACGGTGGAGGACCTGGCCCGCCAGGCGAACATGAGCTCACGCCACCTGGCCCGCCACTTCCGCTCGCTGACCGGCACCACCCCGCTGCAGTGGCTGCTGACCCAGCGGATCCGCCGCGCGCAGGAGTTGCTGGAGACCACGGACGACAGCGTCGACACCATCGCCTCGGCCGCGGGCATGGGCACGGCGACAACACTGCGCCGCCACTTCCACCGCACGATCGGCGTCCCGCCGGACGCCTACCGGCGCACGTTCCGGGCATGAGACCGCGGCCCCCGGCACTCAGCCACGGCCCGTACGGTTCTCCCTGACGCAGCGAGCAGGGGCGTGCGGACGCGTACACCGGATCGCATCCGCGCGAGTCGGATTGCCGAGCCGATATGGCACCGGTCCCGGCGGCTCGGCACGCGGATTACGCAACACAGCGCAATTCGAAATCCCGTGCGTACAAGGCGGGGTTCAGAAGCTGATTGACAAGAGCTCCTGATTTGCCGGTTTTACGCATGCGCCCCCTGCATATGCCATGCCCGGCGCCGCAGCCCGTCGTAAATGCATAACGCGTTTACCCGCAGTATCAGACGTGCTTTACTTCCGCCTTGTAAGCCACACCCTCTGGGAGGGTCAATGGGGGAGCTGGTCGGGATCGATCCCCTCGGCGCAGACAAGCTGATCCGCCAGATGGAGGCGGGCAAGGATGTCCTCGGCCGGACACGGCCGGGACTCGAAGCAGCGATCGCCGAGGCGGGCCCGGACTGGGCCGGCCGCACGGGTGTCACCACCATGCATCGCACCTGGGCGTTCTTCCACGAGTCCCAGCAGGACCTCAGATGGCGCATCGACACCCTCAAGCGCATGGTGCCGACAGGGCAGAAGGGCATGCTGACCGCCACCCTGCCCTTCAGCAGCCGGACGGAGGCGGCGCAGGCGGCCAAGGAGGACGCCGCGGCGATCATCGAGGCGCTCAAGCGCCACGACGAGCACCTCTCTCAGCAGAGTTGGAGCGAGGTGGAGAAGGCCGTGGCGGCGCTCAAGGGCCGGGTCGACGACCCTGCCTACGCCGCGGCGCTGCTGGCCGCACTCGGCCCCGAGGCCTTTCAGAAGTTGTTCCGCGACTGGATGACCACGCAAGCCGGCGGGGATCGCCGAGGGTTGACCCTGGAGGCGGGCAAGCGGGCCGGCGCCGGTTCACCGGGCCTGCTGGCCAGGGCCTTCGCCAGTGCGGAGAGCTCTGGGCGGCTCGGGCCGGAATGGCAGAAGATGGTGGAGAGCGCCCCATCGGACATCCTCACCGCCCTCGTGAGGCTTGCCCCGCAGTCGGGCACGTTCCTCAATCGGGTGGCGGTCAATCTGCTGAATCGCCCACCGAACTCTGACGCGTTTCCCACCGATCCCAACTGGAACCTGTACAACCTGGCCAAGGCGTTCGCGGCGAATCCGGAGGCGTTCCAGCGATTCCTGGCCGAGCACCCGAAAGAGGCGGGGGTCCTGCTCGACGCCTACACCATCAGGTCAAGCGGCGTCCCTGCCTATGAGGCAGCGCTGGCCCAGGCGTTGGACGGGGCGCTGCAGCCGAGATCCGGGTCGTTCGAGGTGCAGGAGCGTGCCTGGATCGTCGTCATCAACAGCATCGGGTCCGATCACTCTCTCTGGGTCGGTGGCAGTCTCGGCACCTTTCCCGATTCGCCGATCAGCCGGGTGCTGGCCAAGAACATCGGGCCCATCCTCGACAAGCTCGCGCGAGGCCAGGCTGACAAGAGGGCTCAGGACGCGTACACGCAAGCGGTAGCCGACGGGGTGGAGAACCCACCACTACCGCCGCCCTATCTGGCTCCCCGGGCTCCATGGAACACGGTCGACCCAGCCGTGAGCGCCCGGTTCTTCGGCGCGTTGATGCAGGACCCCGCCGCGGCCGCCACCTTGGCGAAGCTGGGAAAGGAGTATGTCCAGGAGATGGACATGGGTCGCTTCCCACCCTTCGGCTCGGACAACTACAGCGCGTCGGCGTTCTACAACTACGCCGCACGGGCGGGAGCGCTGGCAAGCCTGCTGCTGTCTGGATCGACCTACGCCGAGTGGAGCGACGACCAGTACGCGGAATGGCTCGCTGGAAGCATTCTTATGCCGGTTGACTACCTTGATCAGTTGGTGCCCGTCGTCGGCAAGATTCCGGGCACTGGTAAGGCGAAACTGCTCGACGAAATCAAAGACAGATTGAAGAAAATCATTACGGATTACATGGACGAGAAGACGCCGGAGGACGCGGGGACGGTTGCCGCCAGGCTGGTCAATATGCAAGTAGACGCGATGATCAAGTCGCTGAAGGCAGCCGGACATGGTGGGCTGACGACAGACGAGCACAGCACATTGAGAGATGCCGCGATGGGCCGAATGCTTGGCGCTCTGACCAACGCCCTCAAGGTGAGAGGTGGTTGATCATGCTCAATAGGGTTCAACTGCTCCGAGAGGCAGCCGAAAAGGAGTTGCTCGCCTCTGCGTTCGCCGGATACGCCACACGCCTTGCCGGGACCTTCGACGGTTTGCCATCGCGACCAGGCGACAGCGATGCTTTCTGGAGAGGGGCGGCTGCGGATCGGTACCTTGCGGATGCCGTCCGTCTCAGGCGCGAGATGGCCGATCTCGAAAGCTCGTGCTTGGCGACCGCTGAGGCCCTTCGGCGCCGAGCCGACCAACTCCGGAAGGAGGCGGCGCAGGTGCCCGACTCGGCGTGAGTGGGGTCAGGCGTCGCGAGGGTAGCATTCGGTCTTTCCGACGATCGCGATATTGGGCGTGGAATCCAGGCGGGCGAAGAGTATGAAGGTCAATCGCGCTTCCGGATTGACCAGTACGGCAACGCTCGTGTCGTCTTCCCGCAGGTCGAGATTGTCCACAACCTCGTCGTGATAGCCCCTGCTGAAGAGTTCGCCTTTCAGTATCCCGACAAGGCTGATCGGGCTCTCCTTGGCCGGATTCGCGAAGCTGCCTTTGGCGATGTAGAAACGTCGCTGCTTATCGGGTCCACAGGTCGAGCTCTGGTCCGGGCCGTCCGCCCGTTCCCTCGTCAGCCCCGTTATGCCTGCCTCGACCCAGGACACCACTGCATCCCCGTCGCTCACGAGCTTCTTGACAGCATCCGCCAGCGGCGGTGGTTCCGGCTCGCCAGAACAGCCCGTCAGGACCGCGAAACAGACAAGTGCCGCGGCAGCCACCCTCGAAGACGCACCAAGGCGCACGATCGGACCTTATCCGAGCAGGCTCCACTCGTACATCGGATCCGCCCCAGCCATAGCGAGCTGCGATGGAGGGACACATCCTTTACCGCTGCGAGCGCTATTTCCTGGAGCCAACAGGGTCGGGCCGCCCGAATTGCCTATTGTCGGAAGATTTCGCCTGCCGCGGTGGCACGCCGTTCCCGGTAGTCGAGCCTCCTCACGTTCCCAGCCGCTCGTGCGAGTTTGAGCGACACTGACAGGATGCGCGAGCTGCGTCGTCGTCCGGACCCGGATCAGCAGTCCCGCCTGCCCCACCTGATCCGGTTGCCGCTCGGGGAGGGGCTGTTCCCGCGCGCGGGCGGCACCAGGCCGCGCTCGATCTGGTGCCGGACCGGCACCGGAGAACCGGTCGCAGATCGTCTTCACCCAAGGCCCGCGGCCGGGACGCGATCTTCTGGCAGACGGCCCGGGTGCGTAAGCAAGCCCGCCGGAACGTGACCAACCCCCGCCAGCAGGTCGAGCTCGTCCGACGGCGGTTGCCGTGCGGCGACTACGGCGTCGAGATCGCCGGGACGCTGCACGCGGCAGGGGAGCGCAAGAGCCTGGCGGTCTGGTGGGGTCCCAGCTCGACACCCGGCGGAAGGGCGGCCAGCTGACCGAGCCGGCCGCCCTTCCGCACGCTGCGGTGGTGGAGGAGGAGCACTACAGCCAGGTGTCAAGCTGGAACACGTACGCCCGGCGGTGGTCGCCGACGGGATGGCCGAGTTGCAGGCGGCCCCCGACGATATTGCGCCTTGGCTCGGAGCGTCATGGCGTCGGGTCGTAGGGCGTGGGCGAAGCGCTGTTCGGGCCATCGGCCGATTCGCCGGACGGAGCGGGGCCGAGCGTCCGGGGGAGTTCGAAGAGCTCGAACAGGCTCGGGTCGCGGAACGCGATGATCTGTCTGATCCCCGTGTCGGAGGCCGAGAGGACCATCACGGCGTGTACGTGGTGAACGCCGTCCGGGCCGCGCTGGTACATGGCGACCGCGGGCTGCCCGTTGGCCGCGGTGGGCACCATACGGCAGGCGCCTGGCCCGGTGAGAACCCTGGTCGCGAAGAACCGGACGACGGACTCGCGCCCGGCGAACCAGGTCGGGGTGGGCGGCATCTCCAGGACGGCGTCCTCGGTCAGCAATTCCATGAGGGCGGAGATGTCGGCGTTCTGGAAGGCGGCGACATAGCGGTCCAGCAGTTCCCGCCGGCGCGTGCCGGAGATCTCGGGCGTGTCGTCCTCGGCGGGTGCCGCCTGACCGAGCTGTGCTCGAGCGCGCTGCAGGACGCTTTTGACCGCGGGGACGGAGATGCCGAGCATCTCGGCGACCTCCGCCGCGCGCAGCGCCAGTACGTCGCGCAGGATGAGGACGGCGCGCTGGCGCGGGGGCAGGTGCTGCAGGGCGGCGATCAGGGCGAGGCGCAGGCTTGCGCGCGCGGCGACGATGGTGGCGGGATCGTCGGAGCCGGCGGTGAGCAGCCGGTCGGGGAAGGGTTGCAGCCACGTCACCTCCGCCGGCGGTGCCAGGGGGCCTTCGGGGTCGTCGGCGGGACCGCCGAGGCCCGATGGCAGCGGCCGGCGCTTGCGGTGCTCGAGTGCGGTGAGGCAGACGTTGGTCGCGATCCGGTAGAGCCAGGTGCGCAGTGACGCCCGGCCTTCGAACGCCTCGTACGAGCGCCACGCGCGCAGATAGGTCTCCTGCACGAGGTCCTCGGCGTCGTGGACCGAACCGAGCATGCGGTAACAGTAGGCCAGGAGCTCGGGCCGGTACGGGGAGGCCAGCCGTGCGAAGAGGTCGTTGTCCGGCATCACCGTCGGCCGGGCCCGCCTGCCGTCCGCCGGGTCGAACGTCCCGTAGGTGGCGTTGAGGCGGGGTGCCGGGCGTTCCGCTGCATGTGGCTCATCATCCACTGGATCGTCGACGTAGCTGCGGCCCATCTGGGTCACCGCCCGGCGCCGGGTGGGTCGGCGAGTTCGACGAGCTGCACGTAGTTTCCGACCGGGTCCTCCACCGTCGCGATCCGGCCCGGGCCGAAGTGCTCCACCGGACGGATCCACTGCGTGACGCCCAGCGCCTTCAGGTGGGTCACGACCGCCTCGATGTCCTCGACGTAGAAGTTGATCAGGATCCGGCCCGGTTCCCGTGTGCTCTGCTCGAGATCGTCGCGGCGGTCGAACACCAGCCGCCCGTCGCCCACCATCAGCACGGTGCCCGGCCCGGCCGCCGGCGCGAAGGCCGCGCGGTACCAGTCGCTGAGCCGTTCCGGATCGTCGCTGCCCAGCACCAGGCCGCCCAGCCGGATCCCCGTCGTTGTCATCATGATCGTTTCCTCTCGGTCGTCATCGGGATCCCGTCACCTCTGTCGACTCGGCGGCCCGCCGAAAGGAATCGGTCCAGGCGGCTGGAGGTTCTGCACCATGGGCGGCACGCGTCAGGACGGTTCATCCCAGGTCTGATGGTGGTCAGTCCGCGATCAGGCCGCCGGTGAGGTTGGCGACCGCCCCGGTGATCGCGGACGCGCGGTCCGAGGCGACGAAGGCGGCCACGTTGGCGATCTCAGCGACCGTGGGAAGCCTTTTGCGCAGTGTCCGGTCCTCCATGCGGGCCAGGAACGCGTCGCGGCTGATGCCGTAGGCATCGGCGTGCAGGCCGTATACCTCGGAGAGCTGCGGCGTCTCCGGCATCCCCGCCGCGTTCAGGCAGACGACTCGTACACCATGCGGTCCGAGCTCGGCGGCCAGCCCCCGCGACAGCGCTTCGATCGCCGCCCATGCCGGTGCCATGCCTCCCATGAGCGGGACCGCCGTCCGCGACGGGCTCGCCGTGATCGTCAGAATCACACCCGACCCCTGGCCGGTCATACGCCGTGCGGCGGCTCTGGAGGTCAGGAAGTTGGCCTTGGGGTAGGTGGCCATGGGCAGGTCGAAGCCGTCCGGCGACAGGTCGACGATGCGGGTGCCCTGGATGCCGGTCTGCGGGAGGCTGGTGGCGTTGAGAGAGATGTCGATGGAGCCGGCCTGCCGTACCACCGCATCGGCGTGCGCTTCGACGGCCTCCGCATCCAGCACGTTCACCGTGGCGACGTCTGCGACGCCGTTCGAGGCCCGGATCCTCTCCGCCACCGCCTCCAGCGCGGCGCCGGTGCGCCCGGCGAGGAAGACCCGTGCACCCTCCGTGGCGAAGGCGTGAGCGACCGCGCTTCCGATCGCTCCGCTCGCTCCGTAAACAATCGCGTTCTTCTTTTCGAGCAGCACCGTTTCTCCTGGTGTGGACTGCGGAGTTCCGTCACACCTGTCGACTCGGGGGCCCGCCGAAAGGAATCGGTCGATGCGGGGTCGTCCATGCCGCGGTGGTGCCCGTCTCGCGGGCGGCGACGGCGTATTCCAGGACCGGGTACGCCGCCCGTCACGGGTCCATCGAGGACCTCGTGACGAGCTGTGGTCGCGCGGGTCGGCATGTCATCAA
>NZ_JBFANM010000139.1:0-17363 GCF_040674815.1 Nonomuraea sp. NPDC049709 | reverse complement strand
AGGCTGGAGGCCTCGCGCCCGTTGGCCAGGCGGACCCGCCGCCGCCCGGTCATGTCGTGGGAGACCTCGCGGATGGCCCGGATCGGGTTCTCCAGCGACAGGTCGCGCATCACGGTGCCCGACTCGATCATGCGCAGCACTAGGTCGGTGGCGCCGACCTTGAGCAGCATGGTGGTCTCGCTCATGTTGGAGTCGCCCACGATCACGTGCAGCCGGCGGAAGCGCTCGGCGTCGGCGTGCGGCTCGTCCCGGGTGTTGATGATCGGCCGGGACCGGGTGGTGGCGCTGGAGACGCCCTCCCAGATGTGCTCGGCCCGCTGCGAGACGCAGTAGACCGCGCCGCGCGGCGTCTGCAGCACCTTCCCGGCCCCGCACACGATCTGCCGCGTCACCAGGAACGGGATCAGCACGTCGGCCAGCCGGCCGAACTCCCCGTGCCGGCCCACCAGGTAGTTCTCGTGGCAACCGTAGGAGTTGCCGGCCGAGTCGGTGTTGTTCTTGAACAGATAGATGTCACCCGCGATGCCCTCTTCACGCAACCGCTTCTCGGCGTCCACGAGCAGGCCCTCGAGGATGCGCTCCCCGGCCTTGTCGTGGGTGACGAGCTCGATGACGTTGTCACACTCGGGTGTTGCGTATTCAGGATGGCTGCCCACGTCGAGATAGAGACGTGCGCCGTTGCGAAGGAAGACGTTGCTCGATCGGCCCCAGGACACGACCCGCCGGAACAGGTAGCGCGCGACCTCGTCGGGGGACAGCCTGCGCTGGCCCCTGAACGTGCAGGTCACGCCGTACTCGTTCTCCAGCCCGAAGATGCGACGATCCATCACCTCACACTATGCCCACGGATCGGCGAGCGGGAGAGATCTTCCCAGGTGTTTTCCCGCCCAGCCCCCGATGACCGCCGCATATGCCCCCTTCGTCCCCGCGCCCGCCCCCACGGGGCGCGGGTGCACGGGTCAGGGAGTGTAGATCTCCTGGACCTGGACGATCTTCCCCTGGTGAACGGTAATAAGGGCCGGCCGACGTTCGCGGTCGTGCCGCTTGATCAGCGTGGTCCTGGAGCAGCGCTTGGCGCCGAGCCCCGTCCTGCGGCTGACGGTGAGGTCCGACAGCGTGGTCTTGCATCCGTACGCCGACAGGAAGACGACGTCCTTGGCGATCGGCGAGGCGTAGGCCATGGAGTCGCCCTCGGGCGGGCCCTCGAAGTAGCCCTCGGTGTGGGTGCCCTTCTTCCACCTGATGGGCGCGTACTCGGCCGCGCCGCCCCGCACGTCGGTGATCCAGCCGCGCAGGATGCCGTTGTGGCGGGGGTGGATGCCCCTGGTGAAGTCGTGCTTCGGGTCGGCCTGGAACGTGGTGCCGAAGATCTTCGGTGCCTTGTACTTCGGGAACGCGGTGGTGGCGGCTTCGGCGGCCACCCCGGAGGTGAGCATCACGGCCGTGGCGGCGCCGGCCGCGAGGAGGCCGCGCAGTGGAGTGTTCACGGATCTTAAGATTCTCGATCACCGTGGTGAGTTCGGGCGTTCCGGAGTGAAACAGCTCACACCGGAACAGCCCCCGTACGACAAGACGCTGTTGGCGGATTGATCGAAGACTGGCTACGAGGGAATCCGGTCACCCTCCGGGCCGGCATCGGACCTCACCTCGGCCGCGACGCCACGGCTCCGCAGCCGGGTGTGCAGAAATTCCATCTCCGCCAGCGTCCCGACCAGGCCGGCGTGAGCGAGTTCGTCGGCGAGCTCACGAGCCTGGGGAAGTGGCACCTCCCAGACCTCGCGCAGAACTTTCAGGACCGGGACCAGGTCCGGCACCGGACCGACCACACGCAGCCGGCTTGGACCATGCGCCGCCAGCAGGGCACTGCGGACATCTTCCGGTGGCCTGCCTGAATCCGGGTGCTCGCACCAGCCATCACCGCAGGACGCGCAGGAGGCCTCGGCATCCCACCACAGCTGCCCGCCGTCGACGAACTGGTTCACCCGGCGGACGAGGGTGCCCCCGCAACCGTCACAACGCGATTCGATCCTTGCCGTCTGCCCCGTCATCCCGACGCCACCGCTTCCCATGCCGCCACGAGCCGACGGGCCCGGTAACCGAATACTCGTGAGGCCGGAGAGTTCATTCAGCCGGAGCCAAGATCGTTCGAGCCCGCTTCTTTTGTTGATGTCCTCGAAGGCCGGTCGTTGGTGTCGCTACGCCGAGTCGGGTCTGAGCTGACCCCCGTGCCACCGCAGAGGTCGCACGGGCCGCGTTCCCCAGAGAGAGCATGGCGATCAGGATCCGTGACGAGCTTGGCGCGCTGTTGAGGACTTCGCCTTCACCATCGGCTGGAACCGCCGCGGCGACGAGCTTCACGCGGATCGACGCGTGGCTGGTGGGCGTGCCCCTCGCCCCAACGAGGACCTCACACTTCGCAGCCGACAGTGTCGTACGACAGGCGGCGGGGGCCGCCACTGGCAACCCCCGCCGAGAAGTCCGCGTCCCGCACCGCAACGGCCAGGAACCCCTACCGCCCCGCAGCGGCGGGAAGCCCTGCCCGCGCCGTGCCCTGCAGCGGCCGAGAACGGCTCCCGCGCCCCTTGGCCCGGCCCGGGGCCTACAGCGGTGAGGAGCCGTCGTCCACGTCGCCCTCAGGCCCCGTCGGGGGCGCCTCAGGGGAGGTGCCCTCCGAGGACGGCGGCGGGGTGGCGGCCGCGGGCGGCGGGGTGGTGGTCTGGGCGAGCAGCCGATCCAGCCGCGCACCCGTCAGCCGCAGGAACTTGCGGTGCTCCCGGTTGCGGTCGAGCACCGCCACCTCGAGCTGCCCCACCGGCGGCCGCTCCCCGCCCGGCTCGGTCAGCGCGGCCAGCGCCACCTCCAGCGCGTCGGCCAGCGACATCGACTCGCGGTAACGCTCCTTCAGCCGCGTCGACACCGCCTCGGCCTGGCCGCCCATGGCCGCGAAGCCGTGCTCGTCGAAGACCGACCCGTCGAACGTCAGCCGGTAGATCGCGTCGCCGTCCTTGGTCTCGCCCACCTCGGCGACGACGACCTCCACCTCCAGCGACTTGATCGACTCGGTGAAGATGCGGCCCAGGTTGGAGGCGTAGAGGTTGGCCAGCCCGCGCCCGGTCACGTCGGAGCGGTCGTAGGTGTAGCCGTTGATGTCGGCGTAGCGGATGCCGCCGAGCCGCAGCTCCTCGAACTCGTTGTAGCGCCCCACGGCCGCGAAGCCGATGCGGTCGTAGATCTCGCTGATCTTGTGCAGCGCCCGCGACGGGTTGGGCGCGACGAACAGGATGCCGTCCACGTACTGCAGCACGACGACGGAACGGCCTCGCGCGATGCCCTTGCGCGCGTAGTCGGCCTTGTCCCGCATGATCTGCTCGGGGGACGCATATCCGAAAGGCATGGACACAGTGGTGATCCTTTGCTAGCGCAGCGGGGCGATGGGGCCGTCGGGCGAGATCAGGCGGGCGTCGAGCATCGACTGGACGTAGCCGGCCACGTCGTCCTCGGACAGCCGGCGATAGCCGTCGGCGTCGATCACCGAGACGATCGGCCAGATCTTCCTGGTCACGTCGGGCCCGCCGGTCGCCGAGTCGTCGTCGGCGGCGTCGTACAGCGCCTGGATCAGCGTCATCACCATGTCGTCGGCCGTCGCGCCGTCGCGGTAGAGCTTCTTCAGCGACCCGCGGGCGAAGATCGAGCCGGACCCGATCGCGTCGAACCTCTCCCGCTCGTAGGGCCCGCCCGCCACGTCGTAGCTGAAGATGCGCCCCTCGTCCTTGTCCGGATCGTAGGCGGCGAACAGGGGCACCACCACCAGCCCCTGCATCGCCATGGCGAGGTTGCTCCTGATCATGGTGGCCAGCCGGTTGGCCTTGCCGGCCACCGACATCGTGCGCCCCTCGAGCTTCTCGTAGTGCTCCAGCTCCACCCGGTAGAGCCGGGCCATCTCGATGCCGGTGCTGGCCGTGCCCGCGATGCCCATGCAGGAGTAGTCGTCGGCGCGGAACACCTTCTCTATGTCACGCTGCGAGATGATGTTGCCCGACGTCGCCCGCCGGTCGCCCGCCACGACCACGCCACCGGCGAAGGTGGCGGCCACGATCGTGGTCGCGTGCGGAACCTGGTCGCCGATCGGGGTGGCCAGCACCTCGTCCCGCCGTGGCAGCAACTCCGGCGCATGTGAGGCGACGAACTCCGTGAACGAGGAACTCCCGGTGTTCCGGAAAAGCTGATTCACCAAGCCGACGGGCAGATCCCTGTGCGATGCCACGCGACTCCCTCCAAACGTTCAGTGTTCCTAGGGCGACCCTACTCATGTTGGGTTGCTGTCTGCACTTCCCACGATCAGCTCACGGCGAACCATCCCCGCGATACCGCCTTGAAGATCCGATCAACGCGGAAGGTCCGTGTTCAGATCGTTTCTTTACGGCCGCCACCGCCCATGCGATTGTCGGTATGTCTGCACGTCCTGAACAGGAGGCCGACATGAGACTCCCCAGCCGACCAGTGCTGATCGGGGCCATCACCGTTCTCGCCCTCACCTCCTGCGGCACCGGCACCGGGTCTGAGGGGGGCTCCGGCGGGGGCAGCATCACCCTCACCATCGCGGCCAACTCCATCGAGGGCGGCAAGAACGCCGAATCCGCCCAGTGGATCAAGCAGTGGGTGATCCCCGAGTTCGAGAAGACCCACGCCGGCGTCAAAGTGCTGTTCCAGCCCAGCGGCGTCGACGACGAGCAGTACAAGACCAAGATCGCGCTCGACCTCAAGTCCAGGACCGGCGCCGACGTCATCGACGTCGACGGCATCTGGGTCGGCGAGTTCGCCCAGGCCGGCTACATCAAACCGCTGGCCGAGGTGGGCGGCGCCACCGTCGAGCAGTGGGAGGGCTGGGCGCAGATCCCCCAGGCCGTGCAGGGCCTGGGCATCTTCGACGGCAAGAAGTACGGACTGCCCCAGGGCACCGACGGCCGCGTCCTGTTCTACAACAAGACCCTGTTCAGGAAGGCCGGCCTGCCCGACACCTGGCAGCCCGCCAGCTGGCAGGAGATCATCGACGCCGGCACCAAGCTCAAGGCCGCGGGCGTGCCCACCCCCATCCAGATCAACGCCGGCACCGCCATGGGCGAGGCCACCACCATGCAGGGCGTGCTCCCGCTGCTGGCCGGAGCCGGAGCCGAGATCTACGCCGACGGCAAATGGACCGGCGCCTCCCAGGCCATGAAGGACGCGCTCGGCCTCTACCAGCAGATCTACGGCGGCAGCGGCCTCGGCGACCCCAAGCTCCAGCAGGAGGCCAAGGGCCGCGACAAGTCCTTCGCCCAGTTCGCCGCCGGCAAGATCGGCATCCTCGCCGAGAGCGACTACTTCTGGCGCTCGGTCATCGAGCCCCAGGCCGGCGTCGCCCCCATGAAGGACCGCGACCAGGCCGTCGGCTACGCCAAGATCCCCGCCAAGCAGCCCGGAGCCGGCCTGCGCGGCCAGGACTTCGTCAGCATGTCGGGCGGAGCCGTACGCGTGCTCAACCCGTTCTCCAAGAACCCCAGGCTCGCCTGGGACCTGCTCGCCTTCATGCACTCGGCCGCCGCCACCAAGTCGCAGCTGGCCGGGCAGGCGCGCATCAGCTCCCGCACCGACGTCAACGACGAGGTCCTCACGGCCGACCCCATGCTCAAGTACATCGCCGACGAGGTCCTGCCCATCACCGCCTACCGGCCCGGCCTGGCCGTCTACCCGCAGGTCTCCACCGCCCTGCAGGAGGCCACCGCCGCCGTCATCAGCGGCAAGAGCGCCGACGAGGCGGCCGTCGCCTACCAGGGCAAGCTGGAGGGACTGGTCGGTGGCGCGGCCAACGTCGGCGGCTGACGCCGCGGGGCTCGGCAGGGGCAGGGCGGTCGCGTTCGTCCTGCCCGCCCTCGTCCTCATCGCCGTCTTCCTGATCTTCCCCGCCCTGTGGACCGTCTACCTCGGCCTCACCGACTATCGCCTCACCGGCCTGGCCGCCGCCAACCCCCAGGTCGTCGGCCTCGACAACTACAGCGGCGCCCTCACCGACCCCCGCTTCCTCAGCTCGCTGTGGCTCACCCTCCTGTACGTCGGCGGCTCCGCCATCATCGGCCAGGCCGGCCTCGGCTTCGCCCTCGCCTGGATCCTGCGCTCCCGCACCGGCCCCGTCCGCCGGATCGTCGAAGGCGTCGTGCTGCTGTCGTGGATCCTGCCCAGCACCGTCGTCGGCTTCCTCTGGTACGCGCTGCTCGACCGCGACGAAGGCACCCTCAACGCGCTCCTGAACACCCCGGGGTTCGCCTGGCTGCTCGACCACCCGCTGCTGTCGATCATCATCTTCAACGTGTGGCGCGGCACCGCGTTCTCCATGATGCTCTACTCCGCCGCCCTCGAGAACGTGCCGCCGTCCCACCTGGAGACCGCCCGCCTCGCCGGGGCCCGCGTCCCGCAGCAGCTGCGCGACGTCGTCTTCCCCCGCATCCGCCGCCACATCCTGACCAACCTGCTGCTCATCAGCCTGTGGACGTTCAACGACTTCACGCCGTTCGTCCTCACCGGCGGCGGGCCGGAGGGCCGCTCCGAGATCCTGCCCGTGTACGTCTACCGCGTCGCCCTCAGAGACGGCCAGCTCGGCGTCGGAGCCGCCATCTCCTTCCTCATCCTGCTGATCAACCTCGTCTTCGCCCTGGCGTACCTGCGGCTGCTGCGCGGCCAGCGCCGGCAACAGGAGGTCGCCGCCGCCGGAGGACCACCCGCATGATCCGCCACACCGTCGGCAGGCTCGCCGCCACCGTCTTCATCGCCGTCGTCCTGGCCTTCTTCACCCTCCCCATGCTCTGGCTGGCCAGCGCCCCCTTCGACGAGACCCCCACCATCACCACGTCCGTCCCCGAGTTCACGCTCGACAACTTCCGCGCCATCCTCGACAACCCCTACGCGCTCGGCTCCATCCGCAACTCCCTCATCCAGGGCGGGGGCGCCGCCGCGCTCGTCGTCGTCCTGGCCGCGCTCGCCGCGTACGCGCTGTCCCGCGTCCGCGTGCCCGGCCGCGACGCCCTCCTCTACGTCCTGCTGCTGCTGTCGTCCGTCGTGACCGGCACCGCCGCCATGGTGCCCATCTTCGAGCTCGCCACCCGGCTCGACCTCATCGACACCCACCTCGGCGTCGTCCTCGTCGTCTCCGGCGGCCTGCTGCCCGCCGCGATCTTCATCCTCAAGGACTTCATGGACGAGACCCCCACCTCGTACGAGGAGTCCGCCCGCGTCTTCGGCGCCTCGTCCCTGCAGATCCTGCGCCACATCGTCGTCCCCCTCGTCCGGCCCGGCCTGGCCACCATCGCCGTCTGGGCCCTGGCCAGCGTGTGGGGCGGCTTCCTCTTCCAGTTCATCCTGCTGCGCGACCCCGAGAAGGCCCCCGGCTCCGTCATCCTCTACACCCTCTACACCGAGGGCGGCGCACCCAAGCTCGACCTCATCTCCACCTTCTCGCTGCTCTACTCGCTGCCCGTCGTCGCGATGTACCTGTTCGTCTCCCAGCGCTACGGCTTCCGCTTCCACGGAGGGATCAAACGGTGATCTCCCTGCACGGCCTGACCAAGGTGTTCCCCGGCGGGGTCCACGCCCTCGACGACCTGCACCTCACCATCGCCGACGGCGAGTTCTTCGCCCTGCTCGGCCCCTCAGGCTGCGGCAAGACCACCCTCCTGCGCACCATCGCCGGCCTGGAGACCCCCACCAGAGGGCAGATCCGCATCAACGACACGGACGTCACCGCCCTCCCCCCGGGCGACCGCGACGTCGCCATGGTCTTCCAGGACTACGCGATCTTCCCCCACATGAACGTCGCCACCAACATCGCCTACCCCCTGCGCATCAAGAAGGTCCCCCGCGCCGAACGCACCGCCAAGGCCGCCGGCGTCGCCGCCCGCCTCAGCCTCACCGAGCTCCTCCACCGCCGCCCCTCCGAGCTCTCCGGCGGCCAGCAGCAGCGCGTCGCGCTCGCCCGCGCCATCGCCTGCCACCCCACCGCCTTCCTCTTCGACGAACCCCTCTCCAACCTCGACGCACGCCTCCGCCTCGAAGCCCGCACCTTCCTCAAACGCCTCCAGCGCGAACTCGCCGTCACCACCGTCTTCGTCACCCACGACCAGGCCGAGGCCCTCGCCCTCGCCGACCGCATCGCCGTCATGTCGCACGGCCGCATGATCCAGGTCGGCACCCCCGCCGAGATCTTCCACCGCCCCGCCACCACCTTCGTCGCCTCCTTCATCGGCTCCACCCCGATGAACCTCCTCCCCGCCCGCGCCACCCCCACCGCGCTCCACGTCGCCGGCGCCACCCTCCCCCCCACGGCCCTGGCCCCCGGCGACGGCCACCTCACCTACGGCGTACGCCCCGAATACATGGACCTGTCCGCCACCGAACGCCCCGACGCCTTCCCCGGCGTCATCTCCGTCCTGGAGAACCTCGGCACCCACACCCTCGTCACCCTCGAAGCCCCCGACACCCTCATCCAGCTCGTCGTCCCCGAAGGCGACGAACCACCCCTCGGCACCCCCGCCTGGGCCGTCCCCCGCCGTGCCCTCCTCTACCGCGACGACGACCTCCTCACCACCCTCCCCTGACCCGGCCCACACCGGCGCCCCACCCCGGCCCCGCCATACTGGACGCATGGGCACCACGTCCACCAGGGACTGGATCCTGCACGTCGACCTCGACCAGTTCATCGCCGCCGTCGAGCTCCTGCGCCACCCCGAGCTCCGCGGCAAACCCGTCGTGGTCGGCGGCTCCGGCGACCCCACCCAGCCCCGCACCGTCGCCGCCACCGCCACCTACGAGGCCCGCGAACACGGCATCCACTCCGGCATGCCGCTCCGCACCGCCCTCAGGCGCTGTCCCGAAGCCGTCTTCCTGCCCAGCGACCCACCCGCCTACGAGGCCGCCTCCGAACGCGTCATGGCCGTCCTGCGCGAATTTCCCGTCCGCGTCGAGATCTGGGGCTGGGACGAAGCCTTCCTGGGCGCCACCACCGACAACCCCGAAGCCCTCGCCGCCGACCTCCGGCAGGCCGTACGCGCCCGCACCGACCTCGACTGCTCCGTCGGCATCGGCGACAACAAACACCAGGCCAAACTCGCCTCCGGCCTTGCCAAGCCCGCCGGGATCTACCGCCTCACCAGCGACAACTGGGCCGAGGTCATGTACGACCGTCCCACCGACGCCCTCTGGGGCATAGGCGCCCGGATCTCCAGGAAACTGGCCGCCCTCGGCCTGCACACCGTCGCCCAGCTCGCCGCCGCCGACCCCGCCGACCTGGCGAGCCGCTTCGGCCCCACCAACGGCCCCTGGTACCGCTACCTCGCGCTCGGCAAAGGCGAAGCCGAAGTCGTCACCACACCCTGGATCGCCCGCGGCCACAGCCGCGAGACCACCTTCCCGCACGACCTCACCGACCGCGCCGACCTCACCCGCCACCTCACCGCCCTGGCCGAACAGGTCGCCCACGACGCCACGGCGGCCGGCCGCGAGATCACCCTGGTCCGGGTCAAGATCCGCTCCACGCCGTTCCTGACCCGCACCCGCCAGTCAAAACTCCCCCACCCCACCACCGACCCCGCCACCATCACCCGCACGGCCCTGGCCATCCTCGACCGCCACGACCTCACCCGCCCCATCCGCCTCGTGGGCGTGTCCGTCGACTACACGATGCCCGGCTGACGGACCGCACCGGCGGCTAACCGACCCGCGTCACCTGCCGATAGAACGCGGAACGAAGCTCCTCCTCGGCCCGGACCAGCTCCCGGAGCTCCTCGTCCGAGACCCGGACCTCCTCATGCTCCTCGACGGTCGCCTCCACATACGAAAGCGCCCGCCACACCACCCCCGGATCATCCCGGAACTGCCCGATCCCGGCATTGCATGGCAAGCACAGCGCATACCGCACATCACCGGTCCGATGACAGTGATCCACATGCTCGGGCGGCCGATCCCAGCACACCACGCACAACCCGTACTGGGCCGAGATCATTCGCTCGACATCCTCATGCCGCACCCGATAACGCTGCGACAGGTGATAAGTCCGCGTAGGCGCCACAGAAACGTCACCGCGCTCCTCCGGCAGAACCACGAACTCCGGCCAGAGCACCTCCCCGTCCAGATAGAGCGCGGCCAACTCCAGCAACACCGTGTTGTCACCGAAGTGCCCGAGCCCGTTGTTGCAGTTGAAACAGAGAACACCCCGGACCTGCCCGGTCTCATGACTGTGATCGACGAAGGTGCCCGGAACGACCCGGCAGATGGCGCAGAGCCCGCCCTGGTGGGCGAGCATGCGCGCGAAGTCGTCCTCTGTGATGCCGTAGCGGAGCTTCAGCTTGTAGTTGCGATCGCTCCCATGATTCTTGATCCTGTTGTCCAGCGTCACCTGCGCATGGCAGGGCTTGCAATAGCTTGTCAGACCATCCTTCGCAGCCCGATTGCGGCCGAAGCTATCCTTCGGTTTCGCCGTCGAACACCGCGGACAATGCTTTTGCCCCTCAGGAACTTCGACGCGCTCACGCACGGCTTTGCCCTGCTCGGCCATGCGCTTCCGATAACTCTGAGTGGAACGTCGCCGAAAGCAGGCCTTGCAGTATCGCGCCAGCCCATCAGCCATGCGCGCGTTCCGCCCGAACTCGGAGACGTCCTTCTCCTCCCCACAGTCCGGACACCGCTTGGCCCCTTCCTTCACCCCACCTCTCCCCTTTCAGTCGACGTCCGTTTTGCCCCC
This sequence comes from Nonomuraea sp. NPDC049709, assembly GCF_040674815.1. Classification (NCBI taxonomy): domain Bacteria; kingdom Bacillati; phylum Actinomycetota; class Actinomycetes; order Streptosporangiales; family Streptosporangiaceae; genus Nonomuraea; species Nonomuraea sp. NPDC049709. The sequence continues at coordinate 6,598 of NZ_JBFANM010000139.1, read as the reverse complement.
TACTGTCCGCCTTTCTGCACGTACGACCGCACGAACTCCTCTGCGTTCTCTTCGAGAACTTCGTCGATTTCATCCAGGATCGCGTCGACATCGTCCGTGAGCTTCTCCTGCCGCTCCTGAACATCCGGTGCCGCCGAGGCCTCGGTCTCCTCGACTTCGCTCTCGCGACGGCCGGTCTGCTTCTGGCCGCCGGTGTCCTTGGTTGCCATGTCCTACCTCCGCTTTGGGGGACTGCCTCTAGGCATATCTTCCCCGAACCGGGCGACATTTCGCGCCGATCGCCCGCCGATCTTGCCGGGTTGACTAGATAGCAGTCCTATCCAATAATGAAGCCCCGTAGACACAGGAGGTTGAGATGTCCCCTTCGTCCCTGAGCACGGCTGGTGTGCTCCTCATCACAGTCCCGCTGGTGGCCTTCGGCGGCGTGTCGCTGCTGTCGTTCGTGATGAAGAACGTCCCGGGTTACCTGGACAACCCGGTTCGCCGCGGCCTGTGGCGCGCGGGTCATGCCCATGCGGGCGTGCTGGTGCTGTTCGCCCTGGTGGCGATGTTGTACGTGGACCAGTCGGGCCTGCCGGAGGGCCTCAAGGCGCTGACCAGGACGCTGATCGTGGCGGCCCCGATCCTGATGCCGCTGGGGTTCTTCCTGTCGGTGGTGCGCCCGAGCGACACGAAGCCGAGCAAACTCATCTGGCTGACGGTCGCGGGTGGTGCGTGCCTGGCGGTGGGCACGCTGACGCTGGGGATCGGCCTGCTGTGACGCCGGCCGACCCCGGGAGCGAGCGGTGGGCGGGTCAGTCGCCGCCGGTGAGGGCGGCGACGAGGTCGGCGGCGGTGTGGCAGCGGTCGAAGAGCTCTCCGACGTGGGCCTTGGTGCCGCGCAGCGGTTCGAGGGTGGGGACGCGCTGGAGTGACTCCCTGCCGGGGATGTCGAAGATGACGGAGTCCCAGGAGGCGGCGGCGACGGATTCGCTGTACTGGCTCAGGCAGCGGCCGCGGAAGTAGGCGCGGGTGTCGGTGGGCGGGCTCTCGACGGCGCGCTGGACCTCTTCCTCGGTGACGAGGCGCTGCATGCGTCCGCGGGCGACGAGGCGGTTGTAGAGGCCGCGGTCGGGGCGGATGTCGGAGTATTGCAGGTCGACGAGCTGGAGCCGGGGGTGGGACCAGGCCAGGCCGTCGCGGCTGCGGTAGCCCTCGAGGAGTTCGAGCTTGGCGACCCAGTCGAGCTCGCGGGAGAGCTGCATGGGGTCTTCGGCGAGGCGGGTGAGGACGGATTCCCAGCGGTCGAGGATGTCCTTGTTCATCTCGTCCTGGGCGGTGCCGCGCTCTTCGACGTATTTGCGGGCCTGCTCGAGGTATTCCATCTGGAGCTGCACGGCGGTGAGCTTGCGGCCGTCGCGCATGGGGATCTCGTAGCGGCAGCTGGGGTCGTGGGAGACGGCGCGCAGGGCCTGCACGGGGTTCTCGACGGCGAGGTCGCGGGTCAGGAAGCCCTCTTCGATCATGGCGAGGACGAGCGCGGTGGAGCCGAGCTTCAGGTAGGTGGAGATCTCGGACATGTTGGCGTCGCCGATGATCACGTGCAGCCGGCGGTATTTCTCCGGGTCGGCGTGCGGCTCGTCGCGGGTGTTGATGATGGGCCGCTTGAGCGTGGTCTCGAGGCCGACCTCGACCTCGAAGAAGTCGGCGCGCTGGCTGATCTGGAAGCCCTCGCCGCGGGAGTCCTGGCCGATGCCGACCTTGCCGGCGCCGACGACGACCTGCCGGGAGACGAAGAACGGGGTGAGGTGCCGGACGATGTCGGCGAAGGGGGTGGCGCGCCGCATCAGGTAGTTCTCGTGGCAGCCGTAGGAGGCGCCCTTGGCGTCGGTGTTGTTCTTGTAGAGCTGGATGGGCGCGTTGGAGGGGATGGCGGAGGCGCGGGTGGCGGCGTCGTACATGACGCGCTCGCCGGCCTTGTCCCAGATGACGGCCGCCCGGGGGTTGGTGCACTCGGGCGAGCTGTATTCCGGATGGGCGTGGTCGACGTAGAGCCTGGCGCCGTTGGTGAGGATGACGTTGGCCAGGCCAAGATCCTCATCGGTGAGCTGGCTGGGGTCGGCCACCTCTCTGGCCAGGTCGAAGCCGCGCGCGTCGCGGAGCGGGTTCTCCTCCTCGAAGTCCCATCGTGCTCTGCGCGCGCGGGCCGCCGAGGCGGCCAGGTAGGCGTTCACGACCTGTGAGGAGGTCACCATCGCGTTGGCGCCTGGCTGACCTGGTACGGAGATGCCGTACTCGGTCTCGATGCCCATCACCCGACGCACCGTCATGCAACACCCTCTGTTCGTCCGGGTCTGTCTATCCGCCGTTTATATGCCCGAGCCTATGCCCTTCACAGTGCCCCAGGGCCACAGAGTTATGGCACCGACGCCTTTTCACCCTGTACGACGGGAGCTGATGGGGTTTGTGTACGTCTGCGGGGCTTGAGTAGCCGCTGGATGGGGCGTTCGGCAAAGGAGTAGACGAGATATGACAGAAGAATCGCGGCCAGGGTCGTGATCGTGGCGACGGCCAAGGGGGGCAGATCACCGGTGAGCAGCGGGATGAGGGCCACCGCGACAACGCTATGGAAGAGGTAAAGCGGGTATGTCGCGCCGCCGAGCGCGGTGAGCACCCGGGAGGTCCGCATCCGCACCGCGCCGAGTGCGACGAGGGCCATGGCGACGAAGATCAGCGTCAGGGTGATGATCACGCTGAGGTCGGTGACGGGCATGTTCTTGAACCCGGCGAGCTCGATGCGGCCGTGCACGCGACCGAGGGCCGAGTGGAGGGAAAGCCCGTAGGAGACGGCGACGTAGAGCCAGGGCAACAGGCCGCCGCCGTGTTTGTGCACGAGATAGAGGGCCATGCCGGCGACGAAGTATCCGGCGTAGCCGGGCATGACGATCTCGCGGACGACCTCGTTCTCGAAGATGTTGTACTCCTCGAGCAGTTTGACGCCGAGCGCGGCGGCGAGCCAGATGCCGCAGAAGGCCAGGACGCGCCCGCGCGTGACCCCGATGATCACCAGGATGGCCATCAGCAGGTAGAAGCGGAGCTCGGCCCAGAGCGACCAGTAGACACCGCTGGCGTCGGTGAGCTTGAACAGCCGCTGGAACATGGTGGCGTTCACCAGGTATTCGCCTGGTGAAAGTTTTGGGTCGAGCGCCTTGGCCCCGGTGAGGCCGTAGAGGGCGGCGATGGCGGCCAGGCTGAGCCAGTACGCGGGGTAGAGGCGGACCAGCCGGGAGCGGGCGAACGCGCCGAGTCCGCGCCCCCAGACGCTCATCAGGATGACGAACCCGCTGATGATGAAGAACAACTCGACGCCGAGGATGCCGAGCCCCGCGATGGGCGCCAGCGCCGGGAACAGCTCGGCGGGCCTGTCTCCCCACACCGAGGCGTACGCGACCAGATAGTGGAAGGCGACGACCGCCAGGGCGGCGAGGAAGCGCAGGAGGTCGAGTTCGGCCAACCGGCCGTCTCCCCGAGCATGCTTTGGCCGGTTGGGGGAATGCACGCCATCTTTGACGTAACTCTGATCACTTTGGTTCCATCGGGCCCTTTGTTCCCATGAGCAACACGCCGGGTCGCGGTCGCGAGCGAGCCGAGGGCGGCCGGCGGGGCCGTGCCGCGTCGGGTGTTCCGGCGACCGGCCCACCGACGCCCGGCACGCACGAGCACGTGCACGAGCGCCGCCGGCGCGGGCACTCCCCCGTCAGCGCTGCCGGCGTGGTCGCCGCCAGCGTTAGCGCGGTCGCCATCGGCGCTGCCCGCGTGACCCCGTGGGCCCCCGCCCGGGGGTGCCGCCCCGGAGTCCGCCGACGCACGGGGAGTCGGCCACTTCGTCGAGCAGGTCCCGTAGTCGCGCATGGCGTCCGAGAGACCCCCGGTGCAGCCCTCCAAGGGTGTCCGGCCACGAGCCGCCGGCTGCGTTCCTCGGCGAACGTCAGGGGCGCCGCGATGCCGACGTCGTACTCATCGCCGCCGCGCCACATCCCAGCGGCGGGCGGCGCGGGTGTCCGTGGGGTGCCGTCACAGGGCGTGGTCGCGGGCGGCGGCGACGGCGGCCTGGCCCAGGCTGAGGCCGCCGTCGTTGGGCGGGACCCGTACGTGCTTGAGCACCCGGAACCCGGCGGCCCGCAGCCGTTCGGCCGTGCGTTCGAGCAGCAGGGCGTTCTGGAAGACCCCGCCGGACAGCGCCACGGCGGTCAGCCCGGTCCGCTGCCTGAGCTCCACGCAGGCGCGGGTGATGGCGGCGGCGACGCCGTTGTGGAAGCGGCCGGCGATGACGCCCGGGTCGACCCCGGCGGTCAGGTCGGCGGCGGCGGCGCGGACGAGGTCGGCGCCCTCGACGACGAGCGGGCCGGGGGTGGTGATGGCGGCGGGGTAGACGCCGGTCTCGGCGGGGTCGGCGCGCTGTTCGAGCTCGATCGCGGCCTGCCCGTCGTACGTGATCTTGTCGCGGATCCCGAGCAGCGCCGAGACGGCGTCGAACAGGCGGCCCGCGCTGGAGGTGAGGGGCGAGGCGAGGCCGCTGTCGGCGAGCCGCAGCACGTCGGTCCAGCGTTCGGCGTTGCGCCTGTACACGTCCAGGCCGGGGTGGTCGTCGTGCAGGTAGGCGGCGGCCATGCGCCAGGGCTGCCTGATCGCGGCGGTGCCGCCGGGCAGGGGGACGTGGGCGAGGTGGCCGAGGCGCTCGAAGGCGGCCAGGTCGGCGCGGAGGAACTCGCCGCCCCAGAGGGTGCCGTCGGTGCCGTGGCCGAGCCCGTCGAAGGCGACGCCGATCACCGGCCCCTGGTCGCCGTTGTCGGCCAGGCAGGAGGCGATGTGCGCGTGGTGGTGCTGGACGCCGACGCGTTCGACGCCGGGGAGCTCCAGGGCGTGCCTGGTGGACAGGTAGCCGGGGTGCAGGTCGTGGGCGACGATCTCGGGGCGGATGCCGAACAGGCCGCAGTAGTGGTCGATGTTCTCGACGAAGGAACGCAGGGTGTCCTGGTTCTCCAGGTCGCCGATGTGCTGCGAGACGAACGCGCGCCGGCCCTGGACGAGGCAGAAGGTGCTCTTCAGCTCGGCGCCGCAGGCGAGCACGGGCCGGGGCGCGGGCCGGCGCAGGGCGAGCGGCTCGGGTGCGTACCCGCGGGCCCGGCGCAGCACGGTGACCCCGCCGGGCGTGGGCCGTACGACGGAGTCGTCGGTGCGGGTGTGGATGGCGCGGTCGTGGACGAGGAAGGCGTCGGCGATGCCGCCGAGGCGGGTCAGGGCGTCGGCGTCCTCGTACGCGATGGGCTCGTCGGAGACGTTGCCGCTCGTCAGGACCATGGGTTCGCCGAGTTCGGCCAGCAGGAGGTGGTGCAGGGCCGTGTAGGGCAGCAGGAGCCCGAGACGGCGGTGGCCGGGCGCGACGGAGGGCGCGACGGGGGCGCCGGCGCGGCGGGGCAGCAGCACGATGGGCCGGGCGCGGCCGGCGAGCAGCGCGGCCGCGGCGTCGTCGATCTCGCACAGCCGGCGGGCCTGCGCCAGGTCGGCGGCCATGACGGCGAACGGTTTGTCCTCTCGGTGCTTGCGGCCGCGCAGCGCGGCGGCGGCCCGCTCGTCGGAGGCGGTGACGGCGAGGTGGTAGCCGCCCAGGCCCTTGACGGCGACGACGCGCCCGGCGCGCAGCAGGGTGGCGGCGCAGGCGATGGGGTCGCCGCACAGCTCGGTGCCGCGCGCGTCGCGCAGCCGCAGCCGGGGTCCGCAGGCGGGACAGCAGGTGGGCTGGGCGTGGAAGCGGCGGTCGGCGGGGTCGTGGTATTCGCGGGCGCAGGCGTCGCACATGCCGAAGCCGGCCATGGTGGTCAGCAGCCGGTCGTACGGGACGCCGCGGACGATGGTGAAGCGGGGCCCGCAGTTGGTGCAGTTGATGAACGGGTACCGGTGGCGGCGGTCGGCCGGGTCGTGCAGCTCGCGCAGGCAGTCGTCGCAGGTGGCGCCGTCGGCCGAGACGAGGGCGCGGCGCAGCCCGGAGGGGTCGCTGGCGGCGATGGTGAAGCCGCTGTGCCCGGCGGGCTCGCCGCTGACGACGGTGACCCGCTCGATCTCGGACAGGGCGGGCGCGTCGCGTTCGAGGGCGGTCAGGAACTCCTCGACCCCGGCGAGGGCTCCTTCGACTTCGATGTGTACGCCGTTGACGTCGTTGTGCACGCGCCCGGCCAGCCCCAGCCGGTTGGCGAGCGAGTAGACGAAGGGCCGGAAACCGACCCCCTGGACAATGCCTTCGACGTGCACGTCTACCCGTTTGAGCGTGGTCACAGGCCCAGTGTGCGCTTCATCGGGGTGGCGTGCATGCGTATCGGCCGTGTCGTCGCGCCTTCGCCGTACCTTCGCTGCGGGAGCATCCTCGCCTTTGTGGCGCAACCGGACGCAAGGCGCTCGCGGTGGAAAGGCGGCAGGGGGGCGGGGGGGGGGTGGGCGGCGCCCCGCGCGGTTTTTTATCAAAAGGGGGGTTTGAAACCGAGCGCGACAGCGAGCCCGGTGGAACCCACACCCCCCCCCCCCCCCGCCCGCCCCCCCCCCCCCCCCCCACCCCCCCCCGCCC
>NZ_JBFANM010000138.1:0-17725 GCF_040674815.1 Nonomuraea sp. NPDC049709 | reverse complement strand
CCCCTGATTATTCCCGCGTGTTTGTTCAATCTGGTCAATCTCCCCTCCTCTTGCTAGGTGGCCTTGCCGGCCGGGGTTTGGGTTGGGTGGCCCCACAAAAATCCGGCGGCCCCACCAACCCTCATGCTTTGCCGCTATGCGCCAGTTCCGTCGTTGTGGTTCAGGCGGTGGCTGGCGCCAGGAGCAATTGGCCGGAGGCGCTCCCGCCGGCAGGACTGAGCGACAGTGACGTTCTCGAACGAGCTCTCCGTGGATGCGTAAAGCCCGACGCCGCCGCTGCGGACAACGGTGTCGCGACCCTTCAGGACCTGAACGCCGTTCAACGTCACGGTGATGCGGTCGCCGTGAATCGCCGCACCCAGTCGCACGGGACCTGTCAACGGGTTGCTGATGGATGCCGTGGCCACTGTGACGGGACCCGACGCGTGAGCCTCGCGGATGATGCTCGCGTACTGGGTTCCGTTGCCCGTCTTGCCGACGTGGATCCGATACCCGTACGCGTCCGTGGTGTCTCGCAGCGAGACTCCTGCGTTACCGACGGATCCGTCGATCGTGACCGTGGTCTCCACGACATAGTCGCACGCCTCGGAGAAGCGCGTCGGCAGGGTCGAGTCGGCCAGTACGTGCGCCCGGCCACCGGCAGGCGGCGTGAGGTGCAACTTGCCCGAGGCGACGGACACAGACCCTGTCATTCCTCGCCAACTGGCCTGATCGAGCCCTTCCCTGATCACGATGTTGTCGAAGGTCGCGGCCCGCCGATGCGTAAAGGCGGCGGCACCGCCCGTCGGCAGCTGTCCGTCGTCCGCGGAGATCGACGTATCGCCGACTTTGGCGCTCAGATGCCTCCCGATCGCGGATACGACCAGCTTGTGCGGGACGTTGGCGCCGATCGGCAGTGCGGTCTCCGCGAGAACCGTGGTCGTCGAGTTGTATATCTTCACGAGCTGCAGGGTCGCTCCCGACGTGGAGTTGAGCACTTCGGCCCGGTAGTAGTTGCGGGAATCGTGGTAGCGGAACGCGAGACCGGTACGGGCCGTCGTCTGGCCGCGTGCCCCGGGAACGATGTCCGCGGCCATGACCACGTCATCGGGTACGTCCTGCAGCGCCGCGAACGACACCATGTCCGCAGTCGAGGTCTGTGCCAGCTGCGTGTCCGGCTGTGCGCCGGTCAGCGCCCAGGTCCCCTGGACCGGCGTCCAGCCGCCGAAGGATCCGTTGAAGTCATAGACGTCACGGTCCAGGCCGGCATCGTCGAACTCGTCGTTGAGCACGGGTGCCGGGGCAAAGTGTTCCTCGACCGACACGGTAATGAGGTCGCCCGCGCGGGTGAACGCGATCGGGGTGTTGTTCACCGTCACCGCGTTCGCGTTCGGCGCGTTGATGGAGAGCGTGCCGGTGAACGGGTCCCCAAGCGAGATCCGGGCGGTCGAGCCGCGCAGTTCCACACTGATGTCGGACACCGGTGCGGATGCGCTGATAACGGTGTTGTCTTGGTCGATCAGCGACGACCCTCGGGTCAGCGCGTACCTGGTAAGCCCGCCGCCCGAAGCACGCTCGAGGTACGCGGTCTCGGCGTTGGTCGTGGCGGCCCCGAACGCCCTCGACGAGGGAGTCGCCTCGCGCGAAAGGTAGAAGCGTCCGGTCGCGTCCGGCAGGGCGATCTCCATCGCCGTCGCCACGGAGTGTCTCACCCCGGGCATGGCGATGCGCTTCGCCGTCACCGAGGGCGCCGCGCCGGCCTTGCCGGGAACCACGACCGTGTCCAGTCCCGTCGGCCCGGTGGAGGACCAGTCGTACGACAGGTAGTCGACGTTGGTGAGTACCTGCTCGCCGACGCGTACGGCGCCATCCTCGTGGACCCTGGGGGTTACCGCGGCGCCGGCCGTTGCCACCGGGATGAGCCGCACGCCGGCAACGGGTGCGGCTCCGGGCACGGTGTCGAACCCGACCGTGGCGACCTTCGTGGTCGGATTGACGGTCACCGGATCCCCGGGGAAGTGCCAGAGCTGCCGGTAGTTGTGCGCGGCGGTGTCACCGGTGAGGTCGTCGGAGACGATCCAGAAGCCGGGCCTGACGAAGTAGACCGCGCGATCGTGCGCGACCGGCCGGTAGCCCATCGCCGCACCGCGGTAGATGTCGAGGCCCGCGTTCGAGCGCCACAGCGACGTTGTGCGGGGGACGCCGGCGGTCTGCGGGAGTCCGTCGACCTCGATGGTGTTGTGCGCCTCGGTCGTGCGGCGCATCCAGTCGTTCGTCGGAGTCGCGCTGTAGTCCCCCACCCCGGAGTCGACGATCAGCGGACGCCCGTACGCCGCCATCACCAAGCTGAGGTCGTCCGGATGCCGATGCGAGGCAGTGTAACTGGAATTCTGGTTGTTGATCAGCATGTACCGGGCATCGGCGTCCCACCCGGAACGCTGAACCGCGAAGCTGATCGGAAACACCGTGGACGACAGCGTCGGGGCGGTCCCATCCGTTCGGCCGGAGGCGACCCAGGTGAAATCGGGCCAGGAGTTGCGTACACCGCTCCTGCGAATGGCCGACGTACCCGCGTAGTTGTTCGGCGTGTCGCCAATCGCCGCGGGTTCAAGATTCGGCTGGCGGGTCGCGAACAGCGAATCCGCGATCCAGTCTGCCGCCTGGACGAGATAATCGGGAACGGTTCGCCCGTTGGCATCCGCGACTGCTATGACGGAGTTGAGCATGTCTGCCACGTATGCCTGATAGTTGAACGCCGGCTCGCGGTACACACCGTCGCCCTTCAGGTACGCGCGCAGGAACCGCTCGGCCGAGCGCACCGCGAACCACTCCCAGCCGGGCGATGACGAGAACTCGGGCAGAAACACGGCTGCCGCGTGGACGGAGCGGGCCATCGACACGTACCAGTTGTTGCCGACATGTATCTGCATCACGCCGACGAGGAAGTCCGTCGTGGCGTGCACGCCGGACAGGTACGCCACGAGATCGCTCCCGTCGATGCCAGGATCGGTCCGGAACACGGAAAACGCGCTGACCAGCTGGGCGAGCCGCTTGGCTGCCGACAGGTTGCGGCCCTGCGGCCAGCTCTGATTGTCGGCGAAGAAGTCCAGCGAGATGTCCATCCACGCCGCCGCGTACGCCGCACGCTTTGCCGGGTCACTCTCGGACACGTAAGCGAATGCCAGTTTGGGCATGAACGTGAAGTCGCTCATCAAAGTCTGCGCGCTGCCCGGGGTGGTCTGCGTCCCACCCCAAAGGTCCTGCCAGTCGATGTCGATCCGCTGCTCGGCGCTGTTGTAGAAGTTGCGGGTCTCGGCGCCGAACCGGAAGATCCCCGCCGCGAGCTCGTCGGGGCCCGAGTCGCCACCGCCCAGGCCCTCGGCCGGAGCCGGGTACCGGACGTCGGCGCGGCCCGCGTAATACACCTTGAGCTCGCTCGCGGCGCCCGCTTCATCACCGGCGGCCAGTTTGGCCGCCACCGCGCGGAGCCCCGGGCGCGTCAGGTCGAGCAGCCCGCCGAGATCCGACATGTCGGCGACGGCGGCACTGCCCGGCGACAGAACCGCCGCCACCAGAGCCAGCACGACCGCCGCACGGGCCCGACCACGCGTGTACCAACGTAACTTGCTCCGTCTCACCACTGTCTTCTCCCTAACCCGTGAGAATGTTGGCTGAGTCCACGTCAACCACCCGCCTGCTCCTCGTACTCGGCCTTGACCTTGTTGCCCACCCGGTCCATGAACTTCTTGATGGCCGGCTGCCACGCCGAGACGGGCTTGTTCCCCAGCTGGATCTCCAGCAGCACCGAGTCCAGTTCCTGCTGCTCGCTGGCAGCCTTGCTGGCGGCGGTCTCCGAGTACAGCCCGAGGGTCGGGTCCGCGACGGCAAGCGGGACGCCGACGACCTGGTGGTCGTGCTGGTCCTGTACGGCCTGGCGGTTGCCCGGCTCGTAGATGACGGGCGATGCTTCGGCGAGGTACCGCACCGGCAGGAATACCTGGCTGCGCCCGCTGTCGGTGAGGGTCGGGTCGGAGCCGTTGCGGGTGAACGTCTGGCCCTCGACGCCGTACCGGAGGGCCAGGTACTCGCTGCTGCCGAAGGGTGAGCACAACCAGTCGAGGACCTTGAGGATCTGCTTGATCCGGTCGGCGTTGTCGGTCTTGGCTACAGCGGTGAAACTGGACAGGGTCGGGCCGGGCGTGCGTACCTGCGTCCCTGTGCCGTCGCGGGTGGGCGAGAGCATGCCGGTCAGGCGGAAGCCGGGCACGTCTTTCGCCTGGCCGTAAAACTTGCCCCACCCGGCGTACCCGCCGATGGTGAACGCGGTCGTGCCGGCCAGCATCCACGCGTTGCGCTTCGTGTTGGGCGCGCCCGCGTGGTCGGGATGTATCACCCCCGACTTCACCAGCTCGACGGTGTCCTCGAGGGCCTGCATGAACTGCGGTGTCGTCCCGGAGTGGGTGAAGACGCCACCTTCGGCCCGCCAGACGCCGGCGCCGCCGGGCCAGTTGCCGGTGATCCCGTTCATCTCAAGGACCGTGTTGAACGGGATCTGTCCGAACGCCCACCGACCGGCCCGCTCGTCGGTCAGCGCGACCGCCATCTCCTTGAACTCGGCCCACGAATTGGGCTGGAGGCTGAGTCCTGCCTTGGCCAGCAGGTCGGCCCGGGTGTACAACACGGTGCCGATCCGTGCCCGCGGCACGGGGATGCCCCAGATCCGCTGGTCGTAGACGGTGCTGCGCCAGGCATCGGTGGGCAGGGCGGCGAGGTTCGGGTAGGCGAGGACCGCGTCCCCGGACAGGTACTCGGTGAGGTCGGTGAATGCCGCCTTCAACATGGCCGGCATCTGCTGGACAACGCCCTGGATAGCCACAATGTCGGGCAGATCGCCACCGGCGATGGTCGTGGCGACCTTGCTCTTGTAGTCAGTCGAGGGGACGTACGTGATCTTCAGTTCGGTGCCGAGTTTGCTGTTGAGGTTCTGCCAGTAGGGGTTCGAGCCGAGCGCGGGGGCGATCGGGTCGTAGGTGTACGTCAGTGCCGTGATGGCTTCGCCCTGCACCGGTTGTGATGCGGCGCTGGAGGCGGTCGGGTAGGTGAAGTATCCCGGCGACACCCCGGCCGGCTCGGCGGCCAGGCCGGGCGTGGCCGCGGTGACGGGCTTGTAGGTGGGCAGCTTGACCGACCCGGTCGAGCTGTTCGGCGAACTCGGGCTGCCGTCGCCGCAGGCCCCGAGCAGCGGGGCCAGCCCCGTTGCCGCGCCGAGTGCCAGGACGTGGCGGCGGCTGAAGGTGGGTGCCATGACGTCTCCTTGCCACATTGCGTGGACGACCGGTCAGCCCTTGACGGCGCCGACCATGAGTCCTTTGGCGAAGTGCTTTTGGATGAAGGGGTAGATGAACAGGATGGGCAGGACGGAGATGACGAGAATCGCCATCTGGACGGAGATTTGTGGTGGCAGGTTCTCCAGGTTCGAGCTGAGCTGGTCGGACCCGATCGGGGTGTTGTTGACGACGTAGGTGCGCAGCACCAGTTGCAGCGGCCACTTTTCCGACGACTGGAGGTACAACATCGCGGAGAAGAAGGCGTTCCAGTACGCCACTGCGTAGAACAGCCCGATCACGGAGACGACCGCCTTCGACAGTGGCAGGACGATCCGCAGCAGGATGCGCATCTCCCCGGCACCGTCCATATAGGCGCTTTCCCGCAGCTCGCGTGGGATTTCCTGGAAGAACGCCCGCATGACGATGACGTTGAACGCGTTCACCAGCACCGGCAGGATCAGTGCCAGGTAGCTGTCCAGCAGGCCAAGCTGTTTGACCGTCAGGTACATCGGGATGATGCCCGGGTTGAACAGCAGGGTGAACACCGTCATCAGCAGGATCGGCTTTTGCAGCAACGAACCTGGCCGCGACAGCGCGTACGCCAGAGCGATCGTGGTGACGAGGCTGAGTGCCGTGCCGACCACGGTGATGCCGGCGCTCACCAGTAGCGCACGGGTGACGATTCCTCCGGACAGGACGGCCCGGTAGGAGTCCAGCGTGGGTTCGTTCGTCCACAGCACGAACCCGCCCGCCCTGTTGATCTCCTCCGGGGAGGCGATGCTGGTCATGAGCACCGCCCAGAACGGAACCAAAACCGCCAGGCAGCCCAGGCCGAGCACGAGTCCCCGCGCACCGAACCCCAGCTTGCTGGGCTCGCCCATCCAGACCGGACGCTGGCTGCGGCCCGAGCGTGGCCGCCGCGGCCCTGTGCCCGCGGCGGGGCGCGCCACGGACACCGCAGTCGGCACAGGTCGGCTCGTCACTTGGCGTACACCCCCTGCTCGCCCAGGGCGTGGGCCAACCGGTTGGCGCCGAGCACGAGCGCGACACCGACAATGCCTTTGATCAGCCCCACCGCGGCCGCGGTGCCCCAGTCGCCGCCGACGATCCCGTGGTTGTAGACGTAGGTGTCGAGTACTTCGCTGGCACCGGCACCGACCTGTGCCTGCTGCAGGATGATCTGCTCGAACCCGACGGACAGCGAGTCACCGAGCCGCAGAATCAGCAGCAGGACGATCACCGGGCGGATGTAGGGCAGGGTCACGTGCCACAGGCGGCGAGCCGCCGAGGCGCCGTCCACCACCGCGGCCTCCATCTGCGCCGGATCCACTCTGGACAGTGCGGCGAGGAAGATGATTGTCGACCAGCCGGTGTCCTTCCAGATCACCTGTGATGTGATCATGAGTTTGAACAACTCGGGTACGCCGACGATGTGGAACGTGGACAGGTCGGCCGAGCGCAGCCAGGCGTTGAGCATCCCGCCGTTGCCGAACATCTGCTGGAACAGGGCGACCACGATGACCCAGGACAGGAAGTGCGGCATGTAGAGGATCGACTGGGTGAGGCGTTTGAGCCGTTCGCTGATGGTCGCGTTCAGGATCAACGCGAGGCAGATCGGCAGCGGGAACACGAAGACCACCTGGATCAGCGTGATGATCAGTGTGTTGACGAGTGCGTTGAGGAACACCGGGTCGCCGGTGAGCACCGGCTCGAAGTTGTCCAGCCCGACGTACGGGCTGTGCCAGATTCCGAGGAACGGCTGGAAGTCCTGGAACGCGATGATGTTCCCGCCGAGCGGCAGATAGTGGAACAGCAGCAGCGCCGTGACCCCGGGAAGCGCCAGCAGCAGCAGGACCCGGTCGCGCCGCCAGCGGTCGCGCAGGCTACGCATCGCCGGTCTCCACCGGTGCTGGCAGGCCGATGGGCCGGCCCGCGACGCAGGCTTGCACCGCCGCCCGCAGCCGGTCGTCGGCATTGGCCGCGACCCTCCTGCTCCGGGCGACCGCGGGCGCCGGGTCGGTGGCGATGTCGGTGACCGCCGCGACGACCGTCGCCGCGGCACGATGGTCGAGCTCGATCACCAGGTCTGGGGCGCCGAGGTCGGCGAACATCTGAGATTTCGTGGTCTCGGTCGGCTGCCGAAGGTAGACGGTCGGGATCGCATGTCGTGCGGCCAGGATCGGCGAATGACACTCCATGCTGACCACCAGCGACGAGACGGCGTAGACCCCGGTCGCCTCCTCCAGCGGCCAGTACCGGTCCAGGAGCCGGACCTGACCGAGCGTCTGTGGACTGAGCAGGCTGGGAAGCTGCTCGTGAGCGAGCTCGACGGCATAGCTCATCTCGGGCACCACGACGGCCGGCAGGCCGCTGACGCGTACCCAGGTCTCGATCGCCGCCGCCAGCACCGCCAGGTCGTGCGTCACGGTGGCCCGGTTGACCGCGTCGCGCCGCATCTGCTCGCGGGTCGGTTCCGTGCCGTAGATCTTCGCATAGGGGGCGTAGCGCAGCCGCGGAACGAAGCAGGCGAACCGACCGGGCTGCAGGCCGAAACCCTCCAGCAGGCGAGCGGCGGCGACGGCGTCAGTGTGGTCGAACGCGAACGTGCCATCCGGCCCGAAGGCGAGGTCGGGCCCGGTTATCTTCTGGCCGCGCAGGGTGGCCAGGGTCAGCGTTTCGCGGCAGTACACGAAGTCGGCGCTGTCGAAACGGTCCTTGACGTCGTCCTCGAGATAGGACGGTGGGAGCAGATCGACCATCTGTGCCAGCTCCGGCAGCGTCGCCATGGTCGGTGGGCACAGCGGATCCACGGTGACCCCGAAGTACCCATACGGGCGGCCCACGTGCTCGCGCCACCAATCGATCTCGGTGCTCTGGAAGGCGTCGGCGCCCGATCCGTGCATCAGGACGTCCGCGCCGTCGATGGCGGCGGCCAACTCCGGGGTGCTCGGCCCGTCCCCGCCGAGAGTGCCATCGACGACTCGCACGTCGGGAAACGCGTGCCGCAGCATGGATCGTTCGCGCTCCTCCAGCCGCACCGGCCAGAGGATGACCTCGACCTCGGGGGCGAACCGCTGAAACGCCCGCACCACGCCAGGGGAGTGAGCCACGTCGCCGATGTTCACCGTCGCCCAGGAGGACCGCAGGAGGACGGTGCGACGTGTCGATGTCATATGTGCTCCTTGTTGACGTAACGTTAATTCAAAATAGGGATGGTGAGACGTTACGTCAAGAACCGAGTAGGCTTGCACCATGGCAACGCAACGTGACGTCGCACGGGCGGCTGGGGTGTCGCTCGCCGTGGTGTCGGCGGTGGTCAACGGCACGAGCCACACCCGGATGAGGGAATCCACCCGCACCCGGGTGCTCCAGGCGATGGAGCAATTGGGCTACCAGCCGAACCAGACGGCGCGCTCGCTGCGGCTCAACCAAACCGACATGATCGCGATGATCCTCAACAAGATCGACAACCCGGTCTACGGGCCGCTGCGGCATGGGGTCCATGAGGCGGCGGCGGAGCACGGCGCGACGGTCCTGCTGGGCGATGCCGAGACGATGCGCTCCGGCAGCCAGTTCCTGACCCGGCTGCTCAGCCAGGGCACGGTCGACGGTATCTTGATCCGCGGCGAAGGACTGCTGGACGACGACGTGATGGCCGAACTCCGCTCCCACCCCAAGCCGATCCTCGTCCTGGAACATGCACTGGACCATCCCTGGATCGACGTAGACGATCGCCGCGCGGGCGAGATCGCGACGCGGTTCCTGGTCAACCTCGGCCACCGCCACATCGTCTTCGTCGGGGGTTCGGGATACCTCTCCCAGCAGCGCTACCTGGGCTACCAGCAGGCGATGGACGCCGCCGGCCTGACACCGGCTCCGCACCTGGACACCGGGTTCGGTGAGCAGGCCGGCGCCGACGGGCTCCGGCAGGCCATGCAGGCGCCAACCGCGCCGACCGCCATCGTCGTCAACAACATCATGAGCGCGGTCGGGGTCCTGGCCGCCGCACGCGACCTCGGCATCGCCATCCCCGACCAGCTGTCGGTGGTCGGCATCCACGACGTCGACCTGATGCAACACCTGCGCCCGGCCGTCACCGCAGTCCGGATGCCCATGTACCAACTCGGCCGGGCCGGCGTCGAGGCGCTTTACGACCTGATCGCGGGGCGGCCAAGCGCAGGCGGTGTCATCACCGACCCCGAACCCGAACTGGTGATCCGCGACTCAGCGACCGCTCTGACCCGGATCCGCGATTAGCGTTCGCATGATCGCCCGCGGCTCATATCGATTGTCGTCAGCCTATGTGATGGGGCCCGGGTGGCCATGATCGGTGGCGCTGTAACTGCGGGCATGCTGCTGCAGGGTGAGGTGCCCAGCAGATCGGCTCTGGCTTGCGGCGTTGTCGCGCCTGATCCACCGCCGCCGGTGGGCGGAGGTGTTCCCGGTCACCCCGGCGACGATCCTGCGTTGGCATCGCAGTCTCGTGGCGCGTAAGTGGACCTTCACGGACAGGCGGCGTCCGGGACGGCCCTGCACCCGCCAACCGGTCAAGGCGCTGATTGTGCGGATGGCGCGGGAGAACCCGACCTGGGGACACCGGAGAATCCCAGGCGAGTTGGCCCGGCTGGGCTACCACATCGCGGTCTCCACGGTGTGGGAGATCCCGCACACCGCCGGTATCGATCCGGCACCCCGCCGAGCCGGGCCGGCCTGGCGGCAGTTCCTGACCGCTCAAGCCCACGCGATCCTCGCCTGTGACTTCCTCGTGGTCGAGACGATCATGCTCAAACGGCTCTACGTGCTGATCTTTATCGAGCACGGCACCCGACGCCTGCACCTGGCCGGAGTAACCGCACACCCGGCCGGAGCATGGACGGCCCAGCAAGCCCGTAACCTGGCGATGGACCTGGGCGACCGCATCACCCGGCTACGGTTCCTGATCCACGATCGGGATCCGCTCCTCACCTCGGCGTTCAGGGAGGTCTTCACAGCTGAAGGGCTGCAGATCATCACCACGCTGCCGCGGACACCGAGGATGAACGCCATCTGCGAGCGCGTCATCGGCACGCTGCGCCGTGAACTCCTGGAGCGGATTCTGATCCTCAACGAACGCCACCTGGCCCGCGTGCTCCAGAAGTATCTGATCCACTACAACCGGCACCGGCCGCACCAGTCCCGGCAGCAACGTCCCCCGGCTATCGCAGCTCAGCCCGCTCACGACGTGACCGACCTCCACGGCCAGCGGATCGTCCGCCGACAACCCGTCGTTGCCGGCATGATCAACGAATACCACCACGCCGCTTAACCGCAGCTCAGAACCGGTAACTCAATATTCGAGCGGCACAGCGAATCACCGACCTGAACATACGCCGACGAGACCGACTCGGCGGCATCCTCCCCGAATACTCACATGCCGCTTGACCTGCACGGATGGAATTATCGGCAGGCGCAGGGTCGGCCGCTCGCGAGCTCGGGGACGTATTTGTAGATCATGGAGCGGCCGACGCCGAGCAGGCGGGCGATGGAGGAGACGGTGTTCTCCGGCCCGGTGAGCAGGTCGCGGGCGTGCCTGATTTGCTCTGCCGTCATCGCCGGCGGGCGTCCCAGGCGCCGGAAACGAGTCAGGGCTCGCACCCTGTATAGGTGCGAGCCCTGATGTAGCGCCAATTTTGTCAGGCGGCAACGATGTTCTCGGCCTGCGGGCCCTTCTGGCCCTGGGTGACATCGAAGGCCACCTTCTGGCCCTCGCGCAGCTCGCGGTAGCCGCCCTGAGAGACGATGTTGGAGTAGTGCGCGAAGACGTCGGCGCCGCCGCCGTCCTGCTCGATGAAGCCGAAGCCCTTTTCCGCGTTGAACCACTTCACGGTGCCAGAAGCCATGATGATCTCCTCTTGATAGGTGCAAAAGCCGAAATCCGCATCGCACGAATTCCGCGTCGCCGAGATAGGCCCACACCCGGAGAAGACCGGCAACAAAAAATGCACCTGAGGCTACATACCGTCAGGTGCACACAAGTTCTTATGGGTACCACAACTGCAACTACACTCAATCTAGCACACGTGCAGGCGTGGTATGCCCACCCCGGCCGTTATCCGCCTGGATGAGTCGCATTTCTGGGCGGCGCCGCGAGTCCGGGTGCCGTGTCGGTCGGACCGGAGCGCCGGGGTGAACAGGCGTCCTTGGGCCAGAAGGATCCCGGCCAGGCTGGCGAAACTCCAGCTGTCGCGCTGCCCGGCATGGGCGGCGCGCCACAGCCCGGCGATGGGCCAGCGTGCTCCAGCAACCGCGGTGCACGCCGCCCGGCTCATGAGGCCGGCTCCTCCTGGACAAGTGCGGTGAGCGCGCGTTCGCGCTCCAGATCGCGCTGCTCCTGCACCGCATCAGGGGTGCGGGGCGGCATCCGGGTTAAGGCCACCCGGACGCGGTGTCCGGTGTCGGGCTTGAGCCGCCAGTTGGCCAGAGCGGGGCTGTCCAGGCTGACCTCCCAGACGTCAAACGGCGCGGCGAGGTAGGCGGAGATGGACCCTTCGACAGTGGCGGCGGTCGTCGGGTCGGTCAGGTCGTCGAAATGCGTGGCGAGCCTCTGGACCACCTGGCGGGCGTAGCGAGCGTAGTCGGCGGCGCGTGGCGAGCCCAATCCGGCGGATCATGGTTCGGCCTCACCTGGCAAGGTCAGCCCGTCGCCGGGCGACGTCGACGAGGCGGCGGCCGTCACCTCGCTAGCCGAATACCGCCGCATGATCAAGAAGTGACGGCTGTTGCCAAGCACCGTAGGTCACTGCTCGTCTTGGTAGAAGCGGTCCACCCAGCTCTCCAGCAGAGCGCCGAATTCGGCCTCTGCGACGCCCAGGAGCTCGTTGGGGTTGTTCGGCGGGGAAAGATCGAAGTTCTCATTCAGCCATTCGAGATAGTCCCCATGGCGTGGGCTGGGATTGTCGTCAGGGTCGGGCTCCATGAACTGGGCCCCCTCCCAGGATGGCCACTGCCACCAGTCACATCCGAGTTGCCGGAACAGGTCTCGGAGGTTGCTGGCGACGACACATATTCCCCCCTCGTCCCCGAAAACCACCACCGGCAAAGCGGCCAGGTCCTCACGGTCGTCGACGCGCCAGAACGCATAGTCCGAACCGGATCTATTGGCGCGGGCGAAGCACAAGAAGCTGTCAACGAACTCTTGCTCGTCCGAGTAGGTCTCGGCGCCGCTGGGCCTGCCGAACTCGACGAGCTCGAACCCGTTGGCGTAGTACTCGCTTCCACATCGCTCTTCGAACTCCTTGAGACTGTTGAGTTCCGGAACGGGAGAGTAAGCGTCACTCACGGGCTACTCCGAAGCGGTCGAAAGATCATTGGGGATCCGATGAACGGTATCGTCCCTGGTACCGGCCCGCTGCCGTTTCTGCGCTCCACGCGGCCTGAGGGCAGGCCCGAGCGTTGTGCTCACCACCCGACCTCGCTCCGCTATTACGCGGTGATCATCTATACCGTCCACCACTCAGGAGCGGGGCTTCGGCCGCGGCGTCCCGTACCGTACCTCTGCGGTAACGAGGACAGGGGCAGATGCCGTTCCTTGTTGCCCTTGCCGACGACGCGCACCATGCCCGCGGTCAAGGGCTCGTAGTCGTCCATCGCCAGGCTGGCCGCCGCGCTGGCCGGGCTCGGCCTCCTCGATGACGCCCTTGCCCTGGACCTGCGCAAGCCCCAGGACTACTTCCAGCGCGTCTGGACCACCGCCTTCCGAGCCTCCGACCTCGCCGAGGCAGGCCGACCCGAGCACGACGAGTACGACGGGGCGAGTACGACGGCTACCGCGTACGGCCACAGCACCATGTGGTCGTTGATGGTGGCCTTTGCGTTCCTGGTGCACGTGGCGCACGCGATGCCACGGCCGAGTCGATCCGCGGGAATCGGGCCGCCCAGTCCTCAGCGAACACCTCGTGAAGGTCCGTGCTCATCCCCCGCGGCCTGCACGTGCGCGCCGAACCCGGACTGCTCTCCGGCATGGACCTGGCCAGCGATGCACAGCCGTGGTGTCGCCCTCGTCGAGCGGGCGGGCGCGGACACTGGAGCCGTCTGCTGCCGATGGCCGCGCTCCGCCCCGTGAGTTGCCGCTCCGGTGCGACGGCCACCGGCCGTCGGCGGTGCGCTTGACCGGCGTGGCCTGCGAGAGCGATGCCAACGAGCCGTCGACGACGGCGAAGTGCCTCCGGAGACCAATCCGGGGCTACTGGTCGCTCTCCGGAGAACCGCCCGGCGTTCCTCCTTGCGCGGTAGCGGGCACCGCCGAACGGTGGACAGGCCAACCGTTTCCGGACCGGTCGGCCTGCTTCGCTTCCCCGGTCCACGGCCGAAGCGTCGCTCTCCGCCGACTGGCCCCACGACGGCATCAGGGACTGCGGCGTCGGGTCATGATCATCGTGGCGTGCGGCGCCAGGGACTGCTCGCCCCGTGAGCCGGGGCCAGGCGTGGAGGACGGTGAGCACCTGGCCGTCCTCCACCGGCATCGCGTGGAAGCGGAGGCTGATCATGCCCAGCTCCGGGTGTCGGAATTTCCATGAGTTTGGCGTCGCCCCAGCCGTCCGCGACACCGGTCGCCATTGTCGTCGAGGCATACGCCAGTTCCATGACCGGCAGCCCGCCACCAGTTCCATGGCAGCACCGCGGCTCCGTCAACCGGCCGAGTTCACGGAAGTGCTGCGACCACCTCCACCTCGACCAGCAGGCCGGGCTCGGCCAGGGAGACCACCTCTACCAGGGTGCTGGCCGGGCAAGACGTGACGCCTTGGCGGAGCGGGGCGAGGATGCCGGGCAGCAGCTCCGGCCGGTAGCCGACCACGTAGATCGTCTCTTTGACGATGTGCTCGCGCCCGGTCCCGGCGGCGGCCAGCGCGAGGCCGATGGCGGCCGCGATGCGTTCGGCCTGCGCGCCGTGGTCGTCGCCGCTGATCCGGCCGGCCTCGTCCCAGGCGACCTGCCCCGACAGGAACACCAGCCCCGCCCGCTCCACGACCACGCAATGGCTGAGACCACCGGGGATCCGCACCAGCCCGTCCGGATCGAGCCGCCGCACCCCCGTCATGCCGGCCCCACCCAGTGCGACACCGCGTCCCGCTCCTCCGCGAGCGGCCCGGCCCAGGCGAGGTGCCCATCAGGCCGTACGAGCACGGCTTCGGCACCCGCCAGCTCCGCCGTCGGCTCCCAGGCCGTGGCAGTGACCGTGGCCACCCGATCGTCCAGGCCGACGGGCGGATCGGCAGACGGGCCAGCGAACGAATCCGCGGGCGGGCCTGACCGGACGGCTGCGCGGAGGAGGAGAAAGCGCCCGTCGTGCAGGAGCTCGTACAGGCGCTCGGCCCCGGGCCGCTCCGCGACGCTGACGGGCAGGTCGGGCACCCGGATCCCGGCCAGGGTGCCGTAGCCGGTGAGGGTCGCCGGGACGGAGGCGGCCGAGGGGCCGTACCCGGTGCCGATCGCCGAGACGGAGGCGGCCAGGCGCCGGTTGACCTCGCCGATCCCGAGCAGACCGTCCAGCATTTCGCGCAGCGCCATGGCGGGCCGCCGGTACTGCGGCACCAGCGTCAGTTCCATGAGCAGCGCCTGCACCTCGGTGTTGGCGGTTACGCCGGCACCGACCGGGCGGCGTTCGGCATCGTAGGAGTCCAACAGCCCCTCCGGTGCCCACCCCTTGACCTGGGCGGCGAGCTTCCACCCCAGATTCATCGCGTCCTGCAGCCCGGTGTTGAGCCCCTGCCCGGCGGCCGGGAAGTGCACGTGGGCGGCGTCCCCCGCCACCAGGATCCGCCCCTCCCGGTAGCGCCCGGCCTGGCGGGTGGCGTTGCCGAAACGCGACAACCAGCGCGGCTCGGCGATCCCGAAGTCCGTGCCGGCGATGCTGGTCAGCGATCGACGGAACTCCTCGTACGTCACCGGCTCCCCCGACGGCACCCGCATCCGTTCCGGATCGACGATCACGAACCGAGTCAGCCCGCCCTCCATCGGCACCGCCAGCACACCGTGCTCTCCGGCGGCCCGCACGGCGCCGGGGCCGGTGACGGCGAAGTCGCCGAGCATGCCGGTCAGCGTCTCGTCGCTGCCGTCGAACGGGATGCCCGCCGCCTGCCTGACGAGGCTACGCCCGCCGTCGCAGCCCACGACGTAGGAGGCCCGCAGTGTCTCACCACCGGAGGTCTCGACGACGACGGCGTCGGGTTCCTGCCGGACGGCGGTGACCACGCACCGCCGGACGATCTCGGCGCCGAGCTCGCGGGCGCGGGCGTCGAGCAGTTCCTCGGTACGGGCCTGCTCCAGGAACAGCGTGTACCCGTGCCGGGTGTCGAGCGCGGTGAAGTCGAGCCGGGTGTCCAGGCCCGCGAAGTGCCACCCAGGCACCGTACGGCCACAGGCCAGGAACCGGCCGGCGATGCCCCGCAGGTCCATGACCTCGATGCTGCGCGGGTGCAGGGTGAGCGCCCGGGACTGCCGGGTGGGCGTTTCGTTGCGTTCCAGAACGCGGACCCGTACCCCGGCCAGGGCCAGCTCCGCGGCCAGCAGCAGCCCGGTGGGCCCAGCGCCTGCCACGATCACGTCGGCGTGCAAGGTTGCCCCTCTCAATTAAATGAACATCGTTCATAAAATGACGTTCACTAGTATTGCCAGGCATGGGAACGACGTCAACCGCACAGCGCGGCCGGGGCCGCCCTCGCAAGATGGCCGTGCCGGAAGCGGTCACCACCGCCCTGCGCCTGGTGAACGAGGAAGGCCTCGACGCGCTGACCATGCGCCGCCTGGCCACCGCGCTCGACGTTCAGGCGGGCACGCTCTACCGGCACTTCGCCACCAAGCAGGCACTGCTCGCGGCCATGGCGGAGGAACTGCTGGCCGGCTGCGCGGGTCCGCTCCCCCACGGCCTCACCTGGCAGGGACAACTCGCCGAACTGGCCGGTCGCCTGCGTACGGCGCTCCTGGCCCACCGCGACGGCGCCCGCGTCTACGCCGGCACCCACTCCGTCGGCCCCAACACGCTGGGCTTCGCCGACACCCTCGTGGGCGTGCTGCTCGAAACGGGCCTCTCCGCCGAAGCGGCCACCCGGGCCATGTTCACCATCATCAACTTCACCGTCGGGCACACGCTGGAGGAGCAGGCCGCCCGCGAACTCACCGGCTCCGACCTGCCCGTCGCGCTGCTCATGCTGCACACGGCCCTGGACCCACGCGTCTACCCGAACCTGGCCGCCGCCGAGCCCACACTGACCGGCACCGACTTCGACGGCCACTTCGCCCACGGCCTGAACCTGCTACTCAGGGGCCTCGCCGACCCGTCCCCCGCCGAGCCGGAACTGAACCTTTGACGCAGCTGACGCCGACGCCCGGC
The DNA here is from genome assembly GCF_040674815.1 of Nonomuraea sp. NPDC049709. Taxonomy (NCBI): domain Bacteria; kingdom Bacillati; phylum Actinomycetota; class Actinomycetes; order Streptosporangiales; family Streptosporangiaceae; genus Nonomuraea; species Nonomuraea sp. NPDC049709. The sequence continues at coordinate 1,051 of NZ_JBFANM010000138.1, read as the reverse complement.
ACCTGCCCGAACTCGGCGGCCCAGGAGATGAGCTGCTCATGGCCGCCCCGATCGGCAGCGACGCTGATGCTGGCCACGCGGCCGACACACTGGCGGGCTTCCTCCAGGCGCTCCTGTGGAGGCGCCTGCCGAGGCCCCGGCCAGTTCGGACTTCGGCGCTCACCCCAAGAGGTGTACGGGCGGCTTCGAGCAGTTCTTGCAGGCCATTGACCCCGACGCCGTCGGCGATGTCCGCGCCGTCCGGGCCGTCTGGGCCGATGCCGTCGCGGCCCCCGAGTGGGAGGGCCCGCCGGTGTGGGTGCACGGTGACCTCCATCCCGCCAATGTCGTCGTCTCGAACGGAACCTGGCGGCCGAACGAACTACGGGCATCAGCCAAACCCCTCCCCGACGCCCCAGTGTTCGACGTCTTGGAAACCAAGTGGATCGATCCCACCGGATGTCTCGGCGACCTCATGGCCGTCATCAAGGGCTTCCCCTACTCCGACGACCTGGTCGAGCCGTCACCTTGTACCCGCCGCCCGAAGGGGCGCCAAAGACCGAAGACGAGTGGATGGCCTTGCCGGAGGACTCTCCCTATCGCGAGGGACCCGAGATCGAGGAACTCTCGGTGAGCGCACGGGACACACTCGCCGAGGTCGATGATGCCCGGCTACCCGAAGTGGCCCAGCAATGGATGAACGAACATCCCTCAAGCCTCGACGGTGACCACGTGCTCGACCTAGTCAAGGAGTTCGTCGCGCTGGCGCGGAGAGCCAAGGAGAGCGACCAACTGCTCTACTGCTGGTGGATCCCCGGCTAGTCAACATCCTTTCCAGATGCCGAAGGTGGCAACACGATCAAGACAGCTCACCGACTGGCGCGACGGTATGCGTTCCACCGCCCGTACACCGCCAAACGGCGATCCCATGCTCCGGTTCGGCACGTAAGCCACGACCGTGCGTGGCGCAGACAGGCCAGCTGGTCGGGGTGCGTGAGTGGCTCCGCGGGTTTCGCCCGTAATGTCCCCGAGGCGGTTGGGGCGGGCCGTCGCATGACGCTGCGGGGGCGCC
>NZ_JBFANM010000137.1:0-18482 GCF_040674815.1 Nonomuraea sp. NPDC049709 | reverse complement strand
GGGTCTGGCGCCCGATCCGATGGCGGCCTACGCGAAGTCCGGATATTTCGAGAAGATCGCCGCCGACCGGGTCGGCGGCCGGCAGGCCGGCTGGGGGGCCTGAAACACCATGTCTGACGTCGTGAACGAACTGCTCGAACGCTCCCACCGCCTGGGCGCCGACCCGCGCAACACCAACTTCGCGGGCGGCAACACCTCGGCCAAGGGCGCCGCACCCGACCCGGTCACCGGCGAGGAGGTGGAGCTGCTCTGGGTCAAGGGCTCGGGCGGCGACCTCGGCACGCTGAAGGAGTCCGGCCTGGCCGTGCTCCGCCTCGACCGGCTGCGCGCGCTCAAGGGCGTCTACCCGGGCGTCGAGCGCGAGGACGAGATGGTCGCGGCCTTCGACTACTGCCTGCACGGCAAGGGCGGGGCCGCGCCGTCGATCGACACCGCCATGCACGGCCTGGTCGAGGCCGGGCACGTGGACCACCTGCACCCCGACGCGGGCATCGCGATCGCCACCGCCGCCGACGGCGAGGAGCTGACCGGGCGCGTCTTCGGCGACCGGGTCGTGTGGGTGCCGTGGCGGCGGCCCGGCTTCCAGCTCGGCCTGGACATCGCCGCCATCAAGGAGGCGAACCCGCAGGCCATCGGCTGCGTCCTGGGCGGCCACGGCATCACCGCGTGGGGCTCGACCTCCGAGGAGTGCGAGGCCCGCTCGCTGGAGATCATCCGCACCGCCGAGACGTACCTCGCCGAGCACGGCCGCCCCGACCCGTTCGGCCCGGTGATCCACCAGACCCTCGGCGAGGCCGAGCGGCACGAGCGGGCCGCCGCGCTCTTCCCGATCGTGCGCGGCCTGGCCTCCACCGACGTGCGCGTGGTCGGCCACTACACCGACAGCGCCGAGGTGCTGGACTTCGTCTCGCGGGCCGAGCACCCGAGGCTGGCGGCGCTGGGCACGTCCTGCCCCGACCACTTCCTGCGCACCAAGGTCGCGCCGCTGGTGCTGGACCTGCCGCCGGACGCGCCGCTGGAGCGGGTGGCCGAGCGGCTGCGCGAGCTGCACGCCGCCTACCGCGCCGACTACACCGCCTACTACGACCGGCACGCCACCCCCGACTCGCCGCCCATGCGCGGCGCGGACCCGGCGATCGTGCTGGTGCCGGGCGTCGGCATGTTCTCCTTCGGCAAGGACAAGCAGACCGCCCGGGTGGCCGGCGAGTTCTACGTCAACGCCATCAACGTCATGCGCGGCGCCGAGTCCGTGTCCTCCTACGCCCCCATCCCCGAGTCGGAGAAGTTCCGCATCGAGTACTGGGAGCTGGAGGAGGCCAAGCTCCGCCGCATGCCCAGGCCCAAGCCCCTGGCCACCCGCGTCGCGCTGGTGACCGGCGGCGGCTCGGGCATCGGCGCCGCCACCGCCCGCCGGCTGGCCGCCGAGGGCGCGTGCGTGATCGTGGCCGACCGCGACCTGGCCGCCGCCGAGAAGGTGGCCGCGGAGATCGGCGCGCGCGCCTACCGGGTGCCGGACGTCGCCGTGGCCGTCGGGGTGGACGTCACGTCCGAGGAGCAGATCGCCGCGGCCGTACGCGCGGGCGTGCTCGCGTTCGGCGGCGTCGACCTGGTCGTCAACAACGCCGGCCTGTCGCTGTCCAGGGCGCTCCTGGAGACCACGGTGGCCGACTGGGACCTGCAGCACGACGTCATGGCGCGCGGCTCGTTCCTGGTGTCCAGGGAGACCGCCAAGGTCATGATCGACCAGGGCATGGGCGGCGACATCGTCTACATCTCCTCCAAGAACGCCGTCTTCGCCGGCCCCAACAACGTCGCCTACGGCGCCGCCAAGGCCGACCAGGCCCACCAGGTACGCCTGCTCGCGGCCGAGCTGGGCGGCCACGGCATCCGGGTCAACGGCGTCAACCCCGACGGCGTCGTACGCGGGTCCGGCATCTTCGCCTCCGGCTGGGGCGCCAACCGCGCCGCCGTGTACGGGGTGGAGGAGGAGAAGCTCGGCGAGTTCTACGCCCAGCGGACCCTGCTCAAGCGCGAGGTCCTGCCCGAGCACGTGGCCAACGCCGTCTTCGCGCTCACGGCGAGCGACCTCACCCACACCACGGGCCTGCACGTCCCGGTGGACGCCGGCGTGGCGGCGGCCTTCCTGCGTTAGGAGCAGGCCGCCACCATACCGACCACCGTCAGCACGCCTCCGGCCGCCGTGACCAGGACCCCTCCGGTCACGGCGGCCCGGCGCCCCCTGCGCGCGCCCAGCCAGTACATGACCACGTACGGCAGGAACCCCAGCCCCGCCAGCCCGGCCCCCGGCAGCGCCAGCGCCGCCAGCACGCCCCTGCTGCCCGCGGGCACGGCCCGGTCGCCCGCGGGCGTGAGCCGGGCCCGCAGCACGTCGCCGGCCTCCGAGTCGGGCGACGCGGCCACCTCCACGACCGCCTCGCCGGAGTCGGGCGTGAACCTCCCGCGGCAGTCGTACCGGCCCTCGCCCAGGTCCTCGCACGAGACGACGCGCAGCGTCCCCGGCGTGCCGGCCCGACCCGCCGCCAGCTCCAGCTCCCCGATCGCGAGCACCATCGGCAGCATGCAGATCCCCAGCCACAGCAGGACGAGCACGATCCGGCCGGACGGCCGGGGTCCCCTGCCGCGTGTAGGGGCGCTCAGATCGGACAGGAATTCGGTCATGACCCCCATCCTGGCCGCCGGTTCTTGGAGCTCACCTGCGGGTGACAAGTCTCACGATCCGGCCGTCGGCTCCCTCTCGGCTTGCATGTTCATCCTCCAAAGTGCATCATCTTCACAAGCAAGGTCATGAGTGTTGATGCATAATCATGCAGGAGGGGTTCGAATTGAGGGCAGCGATCGCGGGAGCCAGCGGCTACGCGGGGGGTGAGCTGCTGCGCCTCCTGCTCGGCCATCCCGAGTTCGAGATCGGCGCGCTCACCGCCGCCTCCAGTGCAGGCAGCCTCCTCGGCGCGCACCAGCCCCACCTGCCGCAACTGGCCGACCGTGTCATCGAGGACACCACGGCCGACGCGCTCGCCGGGCACGACGTGGTCTTCCTGGCCCTGCCGCACGGCCATTCCGCGGCCGTCGCCGCGCAGCTCGGCGCCGAGACGATCGTGGTCGACTGCGGCGCCGACCACCGGCTCGCCGACCCGGCCGCCTGGCAGGAGTTCTACGGCGGCGACCACGCCGGCACCTGGCCCTACGGCCTGCCCGAGCTGCCCGGCCAGCGCGAGGTCCTCAGGACGGCCCGCCGCATCGCGGTCCCCGGCTGCTACCCGACCTCGGTCCTGCTCGCCCTGACACCCGCGTTCGCCGCCGGGCTGGCCGGCCCCGACGTGGTCGTGGTGGCCGCCAGCGGCACCAGCGGCGCCGGCAGGTCGCTCAAGCCCAACCTGCTCGGCAGCGAGGTCATGGGCTCGGTCAGCGCCTACGGCGTGGGCGGCGTGCACCGGCACACCCCCGAGATGGAGCAGGGCCTGTCGGCCGTCGCGGGCACGCCGGTACGCGTGTCGTTCACCCCGACGCTGGCCCCCATGAGCCGGGGCATCCTCGCCACCTGCAGCGCGCCCGCCGCCCCCGGGGTGACCAGGGAGTCGCTGCGCTCGGCGTACGAGGTCGCGCTCAAGGGCGAGCCGTTCGTCCGGCTCCTGCCCGAGGGCACCTGGCCGGCCACCTCCATGACCTACGGCGCCAACACCGCCGCCCTGCAGGTGACGCTCGACGAGCGCGCGGGCCGCGTGGTCGCCGTCATCGCCATCGACAACCTCACCAAGGGCACCGCCGGGGGCGCCCTCCAGAGCGTGAACCTCGCCCTCGGCCTGCCGGAAGAGCTCGGCCTTCCTACGACAGGAGTCGCACCATGAGCGTTACCGCCCCCCTGGGGTTCAGGGCCGCGGGCGTTGCCGCCGGGATCAAATCCGGCGGCGCCCGCGACCTGGCCCTCGTCGTCAACGACGGGCCCAGCCGCGCCGCCGCGGGCGTCTTCACCGCCAACCGCGTGAAGGCCGCCCCCGTGCTGTGGTCGCAGCAGGTCCTGGCGGGCGGGCGGCTGCGAGCGGTGGTGCTCAACTCCGGCGGCGCCAACGCCTGCACCGGCCCCGAGGGCTTCCAGGACACCCACGCCACCGCCGAGAAGGCGGCCGACCTGCTCGAGGACTCCGCGGGCGAGATCGCGATCTGCTCGACCGGCCTGATCGGCGAGCGGCTGCCGATGGAGGAGCTGCTGTCAGGTGTCGAGACCGCCGCGGGGCAGCTCTCCCGCGACGGCGGCCTGGCCGCGGCCGACGCGATCCGCACCACCGACACCGTCTCGAAGATCTCCTTCAAGCGGGCCGGCGGCTACATGGTCGGCGGGATGGCCAAGGGCGCCGGCATGCTCGCCCCCGCCCTGGCCACCATGCTCTGCGTGATCACCACCGACGCCGACCTGACCAGCGAGGAGCTGGACGCCGCGCTGCGCAGGGCCACGGCCCTGACGTTCGACCGGCTCGACACCGACGGTTGCATGTCCACCAACGACACCGTGCTCCTGCTGGCCAGCGGCGCCTCCGGGGTGCGGCCGGACCTGGCCGAGTTCGAGCAGAAGGTCACCGAGGTCTGCGCCGACCTGGCCAGGCAGCTCCTGGTGGACGCCGAGGGCGCCTCCAAGGCCATCGCCATCGAGGTGGTCGGCGCGGCCTCCGAGGACGACGCGGTCAAGGTCGGCCGCTCGGTGGCCCGCTCCAACCTGCTCAAGTGCGCCATCCACGGCGAGGACCCCAACTGGGGCCGCGTCCTGGCCGCCGTCGGCACCACCGACGCGGTGTTCGAGCCCGACCGGCTCAACGTGGCCATCAACGGCATCTGGATCTGCCGGGGCGGCGCGGTCGGCGACGACCGCTCGAAGGTGGACATGCGCGGCCGGGACGTGACGATCACCATCGACCTGTCCGCCGGCCCGCACACCGCCACGGTGCACACCACCGACCTGACGGCCGACTACGTCCACGAGAACTCGGCGTACTCCTCATGAGGCTCACCACCGCCCAGAGCAAGGCGGAGGCGCTGATCGAGGCGCTGCCCTGGCTGACCCGCTTCCACGGCGCGACCATCGTGATCAAGTACGGCGGCAACGCCATGACCGAGGAGGCCCTCAAGGAGGGCTTCGCCCAGGACGTGGTCTTCCTGCACCAGACCGGTCTGCGCCCGGTCGTCGTGCACGGCGGCGGCCCGCAGATCAGCAGCGCGCTGGACAAGGCGGGCATCGAGTCGACGTTCACCGCCGGGCTGCGGGTCACCACCCCCGAGGCCATGCAGGTCGTCAGGATGGTGCTCACGGGCCAGGTCAACCGCGACATCGTGGGCCTGGTCAACCGGCACGGCCCGTTCGCCGTCGGCATGTCCGGCGAGGACGCCCACCTGTTCACGGCCGTGCGCAAGCACGCCGTCGTGAACGGCGAGCCGGTGGACATCGGCCAGGTCGGCGAGATCATCAAGGTCGATCCGGGCGCCGTGCACGCCCTGCTCGACAACGGCCGCATCCCGGTCATCTCCAGCGTGGCGCGGAGCGACGACGGCGAGATCTACAACGTCAACGCCGACACCGCCGCCGCCGCGCTGGCCGTGGCGCTCAAGGCGCAGAAGCTGATCGTCCTGACCGACGTCGAGGGCCTGTACGCCAACTGGCCCGACGACACCGACGTGATCGACCTGCTCACCGCCGACGAGCTCGCGGCGATGATGCCCACACTGTCCAGCGGCATGGTGCCCAAGATGGAGGCGTGCCTGACGGCCGTGCAGGGCGGGGTGCCCCAGGCCCACGTGCTCGACGGCCGCGTGCCCCACTCACTGCTGCTGGAGATCTTCACCAATGAAGGAATCGGAACGATGGTGATGCCCTCATGAGCCTGTTCGAGAGGTTCGAGACCGCTTTCATGCCCAACTACGGCGTCCCCCCGGTCGCCCTGGCACGAGGCGAGGGCACCCGCGTCTGGGACGTGGACGGCAAGGAATACCTCGACTTCATCGCCGGCATCGCGACCAGCTCGCTCGGCCACGCCCACCCCGCCCTCGTCGAGGCCGTATCCACGCAGGTCGCCACGATCGCGCACACCAGCAACCTGTTCCTGCACGAGCCCGAGGTGCTGCTCGCCGAGAAGCTGCTGACCCTGCTGAACGCCCCCGCCCGGATCTTCTTCGCCAACTCCGGCACCGAGGCGAACGAGGCCGCGTACAAGCTGGCGCTCAAGTACGGCAGGCGCGAGGGCCGCTCCTACTTCGTGGCCGCCGAGAACGGCTTCCACGGCCGCACCATCGGCGCCCTGTCCCTGACGGGCAAGAAGGCCATCCGCGACCAGTTCGGCCCGTTCCCGGTCGAGGTGCGCTTCGTCCCGTACGGCGACGCCGACGCGCTCAAGGACGCCGTCACCGGCGACTGCGTCGCGGTCTTCCTGGAGCCCACGCAGGGCGAGGCCGGCGTGGTCCCGCCGCCCGAGGGTTACTTCGAGGCGGCCCGCGAGATCTGCGACTCGACCGGCGCCCTGCTGGTGGCCGACGAGATCCAGTCGGCCATCGGCCGCACCGGTCACTGGTTCGCCCACCAGGCCGACGGCGTCGTCCCCGACATCCTCACCCTGGCCAAGGGCCTGGGCGGGGGGCTGCCGATCGGCGCGTGCGTCGGGTTCGGCGACGCGGGCAAGCTGTTCGAGAAGGGCGACCACGGCTCCACGTTCGGCGGGAACCCGGTCTCCTGCGCCGCGGCGCTGGCCGTGCTGGGCAACCTCGACCTCGACCACGTCAAGTCGGTCGCGGCTCGCCTGCGCACGGGTCTGGAGGCGGCCGGTCATCCGCTGCTGAAGGGCGTGCGGGGGAGGGGCCTGTGGCTGGCCGCTGTGCTGGCCGAGCCCCGCTCGGCCGAGGTCCAGAAGGCGGCCGCGGACGCCGGTTTCCTGGTCAACGCCCTGCAGCCCGACGCCGTACGCATCGCGCCGCCCCTGGTCGTCACGGCCGGCGAGGTGGACGCGTTCGTCGCGGCCTTCCCGGCGATCCTCGCGGAGGCGGCCAAGTGACCGGGCACAGCGCGGACTCGGCGCAAAACAGGCACAGCGCGGACTCGGCGCAGGTCAGGCACTTTCTACGAGACGACGATCTCACGCCGGCCGAGCAGGCGGAGGTCCTCGACCTCGCGGCCGCCATGAAGAAGGACAGGTTCGGCTACCGCCCCTTCGAGGGCCCGCAGAGCGTCGCCGTCCTGTTCGACAAGCCGTCCGCCAGGACCCGCGTCTCCTTCCACACCGGCATCGGCGAGCTCGGCGGCCTGCCGCTGATCGTGGACAACGTCACGGTGCTCATGGGCCGCGGCGAGCCGCCCGCCGACCTCGCCAGGGTTCTCGACCGGCAGGTCTCCGCCATCGTCTGGCGGACCACCGGCCAGGAGCGGATCGACGAGATGGCCGCCCACTCCCGGGTGCCGGTCGTCAACGCGCTCACCGACGAGTTCCACCCCTGCCAGATCCTCGCCGACCTGCAGACCGTTCGGGAGCGGCTGGGCAGGACGGCCGGGGTTACGCTCACGTACGTGGGCGACGGCGCCAACAACATGGCCCACTCCTACCTGCTCGGCGGTGCCACCGCGGGCATGCACGTACGCATCGCCGCTCCGGCCGGCTACCAGCCCGACGCGGTCGTCCTCGACCGGGCCGCGGCCATCGCCGCCAGGACGGGCGGCTCGGTCGTCGCGCTGTCCGACCCGGCGGTCGCCGCCGAGGGCGCCCACGTGATCGCCACCGACACGTGGGTTTCGATGGGCCAGGACGGCAAGGAGGAGCGGGTGGCCGCGCTCATGCCGTACCAGGTGAACTCCGAGCTGATCGAGCACGCCGCGCCCGACGCGATCGTGCTGCACTGCCTGCCCGCCTACCGCGAGTACGAGATCACCACCGAGGTCCTCGAAGGCCCGCGGAGCGTGGTGTGGGACCAGGCGGAGAACCGGCTGCACGCCCAGAAGGCCCTGCTCCACTGGTTGGTCACCCGACGATGACGATCCCGATGACCAAGGCCGCGCGGCAGGCGAAGATCACCGACCTGCTGCAGCGGAAGGCCGTGCGCTCCCAGCCCGAGCTGGCCAAGCTGCTCGCCGAGAGCGGCGTCGAGGTCACCCAGGCCACGCTCTCGCGGGACCTCGACGAGCTCGGCGCGCTCAAGCTGCGCGCCGACGACGGCTCGCTCGTGTACGCCCTGCCCGGCGAGGGCGGCGGCCGGATCCCGCTCACCCGGCTGGGCAGCGGGGGCGAGTCCCCCGACGCCCGGTTGCACCGCATCGCGGAGGAGCTGCTGGTCGCGGCCGAGGCGTCGGCCAACCTGGTCATCGTGCGAACCCCTCCTGGTGCGGCCCAGTTCCTCGCCTCCGCCATCGACCATGCCGACTGGGAGTCGATCCTCGGCACGGTGGCGGGTGACGACACGATCCTCGTCATCAGCCGCGATCCGACGGGCGGGCAGGTCGTCGCCGACGCGCTGCTGAAGGTCGCGGATCGGCGCAGCTAGAAGCCTCAGTCCAGGGAGAATATGAAATGTCGGAAAGAGTAGTCCTCGCGTACTCAGGCGGTCTCGACACCTCGGTCGCCATCCCGTACCTCGCCGAGAAGATGAACGCCGAGGTCGTCGCCGTCGCCGTGGACCTCGGCCAGGGCGGCGAGGACATGGAGGCGATCCAGAAGCGGGCCATGGACTGCGGCGCGGTCGAGTCGGTCGTCGTGGACGCCAGGGAGGAGTTCGCCGCCGACTTCTGCGTGCCCGCCCTGCAGGCCAACGCCCTCTACATGGACCGCTACCCGCTGGTGTCCTCGCTCTCGCGCCCGCTCATCGTCAAGCACCTGGTGACGGCGGCCAAGCAGTTCGGCGGCACGATCGTCTCCCACGGCTGCACCGGCAAGGGCAACGACCAGGTCCGCTTCGAGGCCGGCCTGGCCGCGCTGGCCCCCGACCTGCGGGTCATCGCGCCCGCCAGGGACTTCGCCTGGACGCGCGACAAGGCCATCGAGTACGCCGAGGCCAAGGGCCTGCCCATCGAGACGTCGAAGAAGAACCCGTTCTCCATCGACCAGAACCTCTGGGGCCGCGCCGTCGAGACCGGCTTCCTCGAGGACATCTGGAACGGCCCCACCGAAGAGGTCTACTCCTACACCGCCGACCCGAAAGAGCCGCGCGAGGCGGACGAGGTCGTGATCACGTTCGAGCGCGGCGTGCCGGTCAAGGTCGACGGGCGCGCGCTCACGCCGTACCAGATCATCGACGAGATCAACCGGCGCGCCGGAGCCCAGGGCGTGGGCCGGATCGACATGGTCGAGGACCGCCTGGTCGGCATCAAGTCGCGCGAGGTGTACGAGGCGCCGGGCGCCGTCGCGCTCATCTCCGCGCACATGGAGCTGGAGAACGTCACCGTCGAACGCGACCTGGCCCGCTTCAAGCGCGGCGTGGACCAGCGCTGGAGCGAGCTCGTCTACGACGGCCTGTGGTTCTCGCCGCTCAAGGACGCCCTCGACGCCCTGATCGCCGACGCGCAGAAGCACGTCAACGGCGAGGTCAGGATGACCCTGCACGGCGGCTGCGCGACCGTGACCGGCCGCCGCTCCGAGGATTCCCTGTACGACTTCTCGCTCGCCACGTACGACACCGGCGACACCTTCGACCAGTCGCTGGCCAAGGGCTTCGTCCAGCTCTTCTCCCTTCCCGCTAAGATCGCGGCCGCGCGCGACGCGAAGAAGGGCTGACTTGCACTATGGTCGCGCCGGAGCGCAGGAGCTCGGGGGGAGATCGCTAGGCATGGTGCCACCGGGCACCGAAGCGGGCGCGATCAACAGAAACGTGATGGAGGATACGACGGTGAGTGATGGCAAGCCGATGCGGCTGTGGGGTGGACGCTTCGAGAGCGGCCCGTCCGACGCGCTGGCCCGGCTGTCGGTGAGCGTCCACTTCGACTGGCGGCTGGTGCCGTACGACCTGGCGGCGTCCAGGGCGCACGCCCGCGTGCTGCACAGGGCGGGGCTGCTGAGCGACGAGGAGCTCGAGCGCATGATCGGCGCGCTCGACGACCTGGAGCGCGCCTGCAAGGCGGGCGAGTTCCGGCCGACGGTCGCCGACGAGGACGTGCACACCGCGCTGGAGCGCGGCCTGCTGGAGCGGCTCGGCACGCTCGGCGGCAAGCTCCGCGCCGGCCGCTCGCGCAACGACCAGATCGCCACCGACCTGCGCCTCTACCTCCGCGACCACGCCCGCACGGTCGTCTCCCGCCTGGTCGAGCTGGAGACCGCGCTGATGGCCCAGGCCGAGCAGCATGCCGAGACGGCCGCGCCCGGCATGACGCACCTGCAGCACGCGCAGCCGGTCTCGTTCGGCCACCAGCTCCTGGCCCACGTGCACGCCTTCGCCCGCGACATCGACCGGCTCATCGATTGGGACAAGCGCGCCGCGATCTCTCCGCTCGGTGCCGGCGCGCTGGCGGGTTCCTCGCTCCCGCTCGACCCGCGGGCCGTGGCCGAGGAGCTGGGCTTCTCCGCCGCCGCGCCCAACTCGATGGACGCCGTCGCCGACCGCGACTTCGCCGCCGAGTTCCTGTTCGACGCGGCCATGATCGGCGTGCACCTGTCGCGGCTGGGCGAGGAGATCGTCCTGTGGGCCTCGCAGGAGTTCCGCTGGATCGAGATGGACGACGCCTACTCCACCGGCTCGTCGATCATGCCGCAGAAGAAGAACCCCGACGTCGCCGAGCTGGCCCGCGGCAAATCCGGGCGCCTCATCGGCAACCTGATGTCGCTGCTCACCACGCTCAAGGGCCTCCCGCTCACCTACAACCGCGACCTGCAGGAGGACAAGGAGCCGGTGTTCGACTCCGTCGACACGCTCCTGCTGGTCCTGCCCGCGATGGCCGGCCTGGTCGCCACCATGCGGATCAACACGGCGCGCATGGAGGCCTCGGCCCCCGACGGGTTCGCGCTGGCCACCGACCTGGCCGAGCTGCTGGTGCGGCGCGGGGTGCCGTTCCGCGAGGCGCACGAGGCCGTCGGTCACCTCGTGGTGTGGTGCCAGGTCAACGACAAGGACCTCGGCGAGCTGACGGACGACGAGCTGGTCAAGGTGTCGCCGCACCTGACCCCCGACGTGCGCGACGTGCTCAGCGTGCCGGGCGCCCTGGCCGCCCGCAGGGCCCACGGCGGCACCGCGCCCGACCGCGTCCGCGACCAGCTCATCGCGCTGCGGGAGGCGGTCGACACGCAGGCGGCATGGGCAGCGGGGAGCTGAGCTCCGCCGCGCTGCCGCGGAGCTTCTTCGACCGGCCGTCGCACGAGGTGGCGCCCGACCTGCTCGGGCGCGTGCTCGTGCACGGCGCCGTCGCCGTGCGCCTGACCGAGGTCGAGGCGTACGGCGGCCCGGGCGAGGACCCGGCGGCGCACACCTACCGGGGCCGGACGCCGCGCAACGCGGTGATGTTCGGCCCGCCGGGCCACCTGTACGTGTACTTCACCTACGGCATGCACTTCTGCGCCAACCTCGTGTGCCTGCCCGAGGGCTCCGGCTCGGCCGTGCTGCTGCGGGCGGGCGAGGTGGTGGCGGGCACGGAGCTGGCGCGCGCCCGCCGCTCGGCCGGTAGGCCGGTCGCGGACCGTGACCTGGCCCGCGGCCCGGCCCGGCTGGCGGTGGCCCTCGGCCTGCTGCGCGAGCACAACGGCCTCGACGCCATCCTCGAAGGCTCGCCCACCGGCCGCCCGCGCGAGTCGGCCACCATGCGGCAGGGCCGGCCCGCGGATCCGGCGACGATCAGGTCAGGCCCGCGCACCGGCGTGTCGACGGCCAAGGACACCCCGTGGCGGTTCTGGATCGACGGCGACCCGACCGTCTCCCCGTATCGTGCTCACGTGCCCCGCCGCCGCAGCACCGCGGCCACCTCCGTGGGGGAGGTGCCCAGCTCGTGAGGGCTGAAGATGTGCAGGTTGTCGCCGGTGTCGATCTCCAGCATCTCGCTGCGCAGACCCCACCGCCTGCGTACGTCCACCTTGATGTCCCAGATCGACTCCCACGGCACGTGCCGCTTTCCCGCGAACCCGTGCACCACGGTGATGCCGCTCTCGTCGGCCGCCAGGCGTACGGGGACGAGCAGGTCACGCAGCCCCATCCCGCCCACCAGCACGGCAGCCGGGACGGCCAGGATCACGCCGCGAAAATCGCCCTCAACCCACCAGTAAACGGCGAGCCCGGCACACGCCACAGCCCCTAAGATCTTGAAAACGGCCAGCTCACGACGGACCCTCCACATGGGCACCCACCCTATCCAGGTGGACGTATCCAAGTGGCGCGCATGCGCACCGATCGGGCAGGCTAAAGGCACCGACCTCCGACCCAGGGAAGCCAGATCACCGTGACCGACATCATCGACGACCTCGCGTGGCGAGGTCTGATCGCCCAGTCCACCGACCTCGACGCCCTGCGCGCGTCCATGGCCAAGGGTCCGATCACGGTCTATTCCGGTTTCGACCCCACCGCGCCGTCACTGCACATCGGCCACTTCGTGCCGCTGCTGACGCTGCGCCGCCTCCAGCTCGCCGGCCACAACCCGATCGGCCTGGTCGGCGGCGCCACCGGCCTGATCGGCGACCCGAGCGGCCGCAACACCGAGCGCTCGCTCAACTCCTCCGAGATCGTCGCCGAGTGGGTGGAGCGCCTGCGCGGCCAGGTCGGCAGGTTCCTCGACTTCGACGCCGAGGCGAACCCGGCGCGCCTGGTCAGCAACCTCGACTGGACCGGCGAGCTGAGCGCCATCGACTTCCTGCGCGACATCGGCAAGCACTTCCCGGTCAACCGCATGCTGGCCAGGGAGTCGGTCTCCGCGCGCCTGGCCGGCGAGGGGCTCAGCTACACCGAGTTCAGCTACCAGATCCTGCAGTCCAACGACTACCTCGAGCTCTACCGTCGCTACGACTGCACGCTGCAGATCGGCGGCAGCGACCAGTGGGGCAACATCACCGCGGGCGCCGACCTGATCCGCCGCGTCGAGGGCGGGCACGTCCACGTCCTCACCCAGCCGCTGATCACCAAGGCCGACGGCACCAAGTTCGGCAAGACCGCGGGCGGCGCGCTCTGGCTAGACCCCGCGATGACCTCCCCGTACGCCTTCTACCAGTACTTCCTCAACTCCGACGACCGCGACGTGATCCACTACCTCAAGGTGTTCACGTTCCGCAGCCGTGAGGAGATCGAGGCGCTGGAGAAGGCCGTCGCCGAACGCCCCTTCGCCCGCGAGGCCCAGCGCACGCTGGCCGAGGACCTCACCGAGCTGCTCCACGGCCGCGCCGAGCTGGACGCGGTGGTGTCCGCCTCCAAGGCGCTGTTCGGCCAGGGCTCGCTGGAGGAGTTGCCGGCCGCCACCCTGGCGGCCGCGCTGGCCGAGGTGCCCAAGGCCACCGTCCCCGAGCTCGGCGTGTCGTTCGTGGACCTGCTGGCCGACAGCGGCCTGGTCGAGTCCAAGTCGGCGGCCCGGCGGGCGGTCAAGGAGGGCGGGGCGTACCTCAACAACCGCAAGATCACCGACGAGTCCTACGTGCCGATCGCCGACGACCTGCTGGCCGGGCGGTTCATGGTGCTGCGGCGCGGCAAGAAGTCGATCGGCGGCGTCGAGGTCGCCTGACCATCACCTGTTCGACGCGAGCGGGCCTTTCGCGGGGCGAGGGGCCCGCTTTCGCGTGATACTCCGGGCATGCTGTCGGTCGCGGACCTCCGGACGACGATCGCCCCCGCCCTCGGGGCGGCGGCCGCCGTGCCGGTGGGCCTGCCGGTCAACCAGCAGTTCCCTGACGCGTGAACAACGCCACCGTCAACCCCGGCAGATCGCCTGAGTGCTTGGCCGAGCTGAGCTCGAACCCCGCCCGCTCGACCTCAGCCACCCGGGCCACGGAGTCGCCCTCCAGCCCCGACTGCTTCGTCCCTCGCCACACGAGCCAAACGCGCTCGCGCCCCTCCAGCACGCCTGAGACATCGGATCGCTCCGGGTACCCGAACCCATCAGGATCGGGCGAATCCCCCGACCGCAGGACATCCACCGGCATCAGGGAATCCGCGTAGTAATCGAACCCCGCACGCAAGTGGCTCTGCCCGTACACGATCGCGTCGTCCGGTTCGGCCTTGATCACCCGCAGGGCCCAGGGGATGTTCTCGAACCGCCCGTTCTCCTCCCGTACCTCCACGTGCTCGGGAACGGCCAGCGCGCACCCGAGCGCGACGACCAGCACCCCCGCCACCACGTGGAACCGTGGCAGGCAGGCCACCGCCAGCCCCGCCAGGAGCGCCAGCGCCGGGGCCGTCACGAAGAGGTAGCGGTCCACGTACACCGGCGTCACCAGCTGCGACACCGCCAGCAGCAGCACCGGCGGCAGCACCAGCCATCCCACCAGCACGAACGCCCACACCCCGTCGTCTCGCCGAGCCCGCCACAGCAGCACCGCCCCGGCCAGCGCCAGCGCGAACAGGGCCAGGCCCAGCGCGTTCGCCCCCGCCGCCATCTTGGGGAACTTCAGCCACACCTCGGGCCCGCGCTGCGGGATCCAGCTGATCGCGTGCCGCTCGCCGAACCCGATCAGCCCCAGCACGGCCGCCGGCACGCATCCGACGGCCAGCGCCACCGCCATCCGGCCCACCGCCACCCGCCGCACCAGCAGCAACTGGGCAGGCAGGACGAGCACCGCGAACAGGTGCGTGGAGCACACGAGCGCCACCGCCACCCCGTACACCACCCACCGCCGCCCGTCGGCCCGCTCGATCGCCCGGTGCAACGCCCAGAACGAGAACACCACCGCTGCCGCGGCGAACGCATAAGACCTGGCGAAAGCCCCGTAGTAGGACACCGAGGGCAGGATCGCGAACACGGCGGCGGCGATCACGCCCGCACGAGTGCTGTGCAACCGCCGCCCCAGATCGACCAGGAACCACGCCGCCACCCCGATCGCCACCGCCGACGGCAGCCGCAGCCACAGCTCCGCCGTGCCCAGCTTCATCCAGAAGTGCATGAACAGGTAGTACGGGAGGAAGTGGCCGTCAATGTGCCGCGCCAGCTCGAACATCTCCGGCAACGAGCGGGAGGCGGAGCTGATGGTTGCCAGTTCGTCGCCGTTCAGGGTGGCGGAGCCCGTGCCCGAGAACGCCGCGGCCCCGGCGAGCAACGCCATCCACCAGGGGGTTGACGTGCGGAGACGCTGGGCCGGGCGAGCAGGGGGAGCTAGTGTGGCGGCAGTGGTCACCGGGGCAGGATACGCGGCGTAGGGTCGCGCGCATGGCGAATGTGATCGTTTGCGACCTGTACGGCCTGATCTCCCGAACGCAACCCGGCGAGGCACCGTCCAGGTCGGCGGTCACCAGCCCGGGGCACGTCCCCGAACCGTACGCCGAGCCGCTCGCCCACCGCCGCCCAGTACGCCACGCCGCCCCGACCCGCGTCATAGGCCGGCCGGCACGCCCAGCACCTCTCTCCCCCGAGCCGCCGTCGCCGGTGGCCCGTCGGCCTCGCCATCTCGAAGACCGTGACCTTCTCTCACCCCGTCGTGAGCCGGGAACCCGGTGACAGCCCGTAAGCTCCGACACTTTCACCGGGGACACCCGCGATACCTCGGACCTCCGATCTCCGCTCCGGAGTTCATGCCTCAGCCCTTTGCGCGCCGGCTTCGTACGGCGATCAGTTTCATGCCGCCATCGCCCGGGCTGCGATCGTCCTTCAGCCGCCATCGTTCACCGGCAGCCATCGTCTGTCGGGCGGCCATCGTCTGTGTCAGGCGCTACGCATCGTCTGCGTCAGGCACGGTCATCGTCTGTGTCAGGCCGGTTTCTCACCGCCGAGCGCGAGCAGGGCGGCCAGCGTGGCGTCCTTGTGATCGCGCGTCCAGGGACTGCCGACCTGCGTCCGCAGGCCGTCCACCCGCTCCACCACGCCGGGTCCGAGCACGCGGGCAGCAGTGTCAGGCAGCTGCTTGAAGTCGTACCGGCTCACCGCCAGCCCCGCGCCCCGCGCCGCCTCCACCAGCGCCTCGTGGTAGAGCTCCCCCTCGGCGCCGTGCAGGTAGTGGTGCTTGGCCAGCACCTCGCTCAGGTCACCGGGTACGGTCATCCGCCCCGCGCCGACCGCCCCCAGGTCGAGAGCCACACCGTGCACGTCGTGCCCCGCCTGCGCCAGGTTCATCGCGGCCGCGTCCAGGGCGTCACGAGCTGCCGTACGAGCGGACCGCTCCACGCGGGCGATCAGCTCGCCCGCCGCCCCGGCATCGAGGCCGGCGGCAGCGTGATAGGGCTGGTCAGGCAGTGAAGGGTCGTCGAGCAGAGCCACCCGCTCCCGCATCAGCACCTCGGGCGCAGCGGGCCCGCCGCTCACAGCCACCAGGACGGCCCAGCCACAGTGATCTCGCACTCCGAGCGCCGCCGAACCCAAGCCGGCTCACCTCCAAGTCACTGCTGAGTGGTGCGTGTCGGCTTCATAACGATCACGACCCGCCGCTCTGAATCGCCGACCGGCCTTTCGTACTCCAGGCCGTAGCGCTTGGCCAGCACATCGAAGAAGTCACCCGAGGGGTCCGGCTCGACCCGCTCGACCACACCACGGATCTCCACGTAACGGTACGGCTTCTCGGGGTCGTTGATGGAGACCGCGACGTGCGGATTTTCCATCACATTCCGGCACTTACGGCGATCCGTCGTGGTGGTGAACCGCAAGAACTCACCGTCCCAGATCGTCCACACGGGGTTGACGTTGGGCGTCCCGTCCGGCCCGATCGTGGCCAGATGGGCGAACAGCGGCCGGGTCAGCAGGTCGAGGTGGCTTTCAGGAATCATCGCAACCTTCTCTCTGGCGCTCTGACCGGTCAGGTCAGTCGTAATCTTGGATTTCGAGCACAGTATCAAAGCTTTGATAACCATCAAGACTGGAATCACCATATGAGGTTGTACGCTCAGCCATATGGGGATGCGAATGCCTGCGGAGGAACGGCTCGGCCTGCACATCAAGCGCACCGAGCAGGCCCTGATCGCCGCCAAACAGGTGGCCGTACGCCCGGCCGGACTGACCGTTCCCCAGTACGCCGCACTGTTCGCACTCGCCGACAACCCCGGGATCTCAGGGGCCGCCCTGGCTCGAGCGTGCCTGGTCACTCCCCAGGCCATGACCGTGGTCCTCAAGAACCTGGAGGAACACGGCCTGGTCGAGCGCTCACCACACCCCTGGCACCGCAACGTCCTGGAGATCCGCCTGACGGAGGCCGGCCGCGGGGCACTGGAGATGGCGGACGAGCGGGCCGTGGTGGTGGAGCGGGCTATCGCGGAGGAGTTCAGCGAGGAGGAACGGCAGGCGCTACGCGGACTGCTGGCCCGCTGCAACGAAGCCGTCACCCGCGCCACGTCCGAACTGTGACCCACCACCCCACCTGCAACAACGGCACAGCCATCATCCACATTCGACCACCCGACCAGTTGAGCCGCATCCACGCTTGAGCCGCGTCCACGACACGTACCGTGTCTCCAGCGACCGGCCCGGGGGTGTGTTCGCAGCCGGGGAGCATTACCCGGAGTTCAGCTGGCGGAGACGCAACCCGCCAATCCCGCCCCTGGAAGCGGCACCTGCCGCCCGTGCAAGGTCGAAGGCCCATGGGACGACGACAGCTCCCACCTGACGGCGCCGGCTCCACGCCACGACAGCTCTCCGAGCCCGCCGTTCCTGGTCCTTGCCGGCCCGGCCTTCGCTTCGACTGGTCACGGTGGCGCTTGCCCGGTCACGGTCGCACCACCCAACCACCTCACGCTGCACCTCGTGCCACACAGTCGGGCTGCCTGCCTATGGCCGCATCCACGGTTGCAGCACTTCCGGCTGAAGCGCTGCCGGAGCAGGTCATGTGCACGACCATGCCGCCTTGGCCCGTTGCCCGCTTACCCCCGGTGGCGCCCCCTGAGGCCGGCGAGGATCCCGCGATGCCCGAAGCGACGCCGCACACCCTCAGGCGGGGCGATTTGACGTGTCGCGGATCGCGACCTAATCTTTCACTTCGCCCCGGGAGTGAGCCGGACGCCGATCAGGCGGACGGGCCCCAGGGCAAGCCCCTTGAAATAACGAGCCACTCGGCAGAGCCGCTTCGGCGTGCTCCAGCATGGGTCGTTTCCAGGCGCGCCGACGCAACCGAAAAACCGGTTGATTCGACACAGCCCGGATGCCACGGTAAGTTACGAGGGTTGCCCCGGAAGCGGGGCGCACAATCTTGGAAGATCTGAACCGTTTCGATCAAGTCACTGGATTTGACACGGATCTGGCCAGTCTGATAGGATTGCGACGAACGAGATTGCGCCTCCGGGTCGGATTCGCTACAAGTGAATCTCGATCAGATGAATGCGTCCGTTTCTTGAGAACTCAACAGTGTGTTAAAAGCCAGTGCATGATGCACAACCCCGTCATGGATTGATTGTGACGGATTCCTTTGGTTGAT